>CBDDRM010000159.1:0-44411 GCA_965233135.1 uncultured bacterium
ACGTTGAAATCCGAAGTGCTGGCCGGCCTCGCCATTCTGCTCCTGCGCGAACTTATAGAGGATATCTATTTCGGGCAGCCGCACGGCATGCGCAAGACCGACCAGGGCGAGCGCGAGCGTTTCGACACGATGAAATACAGCGAATCGGAAATCCGCCGCATCGCGCGTGTGGGATTCGATATCGCGCGCAAGCGCGCACACAAGCTGTGTTCGGTGGACAAGGCGAACGTCCTCGATACCAGTATCCTGTGGCGTGAAGTGGTCATCGAGGTCGCAAAGGATTATCCCGACGTCGAGCTTACGCACATGTACGTGGATAACGCCGCGATGCAGCTCGTGCGCGCTCCCAAGCAATTCGACGTGATGCTCACCGGTAACATGTTCGGCGACATCCTCTCCGACGAAGCCTCGATGCTGACCGGTTCGATCGGCATGTTGCCATCGGCTTCATTGAATGCGGATAACAAAGGATTGTACGAGCCGATCCATGGCTCGGCACCCGACATTGCGGGCCGCGATGTCGCAAACCCGCTGGCGACGATTTTGTCGACGGCGATGATGATGCGGTATACGTTTGGAGAGGAAGAGGCCGCCGCGCGTATCGAAGGGGCCGTCAAGCGCGTGCTCGGGCAGGGCCTGCGCACCGCCGACATTCACGAGAGCGGCACCAGAAAAGTCGGCACCGAGGAAATGGGTAATGCAGTGGTCGCGGCATTGCACGCCTGAGCGATCACCGTAAAGTTCGAGTTAGGGGCGGATTTCGGAGTGGGGTTCCAGATGAAACGAGTCGGATTGGTAGGATGGCGCGGAATGGTCGGATCCGTGCTGATGCAGCGCATGCAGCAGGAGGGCGATTTCGATCATATCGACGCCACGTTCTTTACGACGTCCCGGGTGGGGGGCGAAGGTCCCGACTTCGGCAAGGGCGCATCGAAGCTGCGCGATGCACGCGATGTAAGTCGGCTCAAGGAAATGGAGGTCATCATTTCCTGCCAGGGCGGCGAGTATACCAATGAAGTTTTTCCCAGACTTCGCAGCGAGGGCTGGAAGGGCTACTGGATCGACGCGGCGTCGGCGCTGCGCATGCAGAAAGACGCGGTCATCATCCTCGACCCGGTCAACCGCGATGTGATCGATAAAGCATTGGGCGCCGGGGTCAAAAATTTCATCGGCGGCAACTGCACCGTGAGTCTCATGCTCATGGGCATGCATGGCTTATTCAAGGCGGGTCTTGTGGAATGGGTCACGGCGATGACTTATCAGGCTGCCTCGGGTGCCGGCGCGCAGAATATGCGGGAACTGCTATCGCAAATGGGTCGGTTGCACGGCGCCGTCAAGCCTTTGCTGGACGATCCGCATGCCTCCATCCTCGAGATCGATCGCCAGGTGTCCGAAGCCCAGCGTGGCGACGATTTTCCGGCGGAACATTTTGGCGCGCCCCTGGCTGGCAGCCTCATACCGTGGATCGACAAGGATCTCGACAATGGCCAGAGCAAGGAAGAGTGGAAGGCGCAGGCCGAAGGCAACAAGATACTCGGGCGCGAAGCCGCTCCGATTCCGATCGACGGCGTTTGCGTTCGAATCGGCGCCATGCGCTGTCATAGCCAGGCGCTGACCATCAAGCTCGTGCGCGAGTTGCCCATAGCCGATATCGAAGGCATTCTCGCTGGCGCCAACCAGTGGGTAAGAGTGATTTCGAATCGCAAGGATGCTTCGATCAAAGAGTTGACGCCCGCTGCCGTCACCGGCACGCTCGGCGTGCCGATCGGCAGGTTGCGCAAACTGCCAATGGGTGGACAGTATCTGACGGCGTTCACAGTGGGGGATCAGTTGCTATGGGGCGCTGCCGAGCCACTGCGCCGCATGCTGCGCATCCTGCTGGACACGTAATGCTCCATAGGGCCGGCCAAAAATATGCGCATGGACAGAGAATGTGAGGCGAAAGATGAGCTTGCATCTCTAAATCCATGATGTTATTTTAATTACCTTAAACCAAAAAACGTCAGGGTGAGCGCTTTGGACATCACGTCTGTTCGCGCGTGGATAGTCGCCGCGTCGTTGCTTTCGGTCTGCGCCGTATCGCAAGCAGCAGGACTTGGAAAGCTGAACGTTCGGTCGGCTCTCGGCGAACCGTTCAAGGCGGAAGTCGAACTCGTCGCGGAGAAAAGCGAGATGGGTTCGCTGTCGGTGCGGCTGGCAAATCGCGAAGCATTCGAACGCGCAGGCCTCGCCTATACCAATGTGCTCGCGGGCATCAAAGCCAGCGTTGAGAAGCGCCCCAGCAGCGGCGAGCCTTACGTGCTGCTGACGTCGAGTCAACCGGTCAACGAACCGTTTGTCGATCTGCTGCTGGAGTTGACCTGGTCCTCGGGGCGTCTGAGTCGGGAATTTACCGCGCTTCTCGATCCGCCCTCGGTGATCGCAGAGCGGGAAAAACAGAAAGCCGCAGCACCACAAGTGCGTGCCGCGCCGACCGCGCCTGCGCCCCGCGCCGAGCCGGTACCGCCCCCCACGGAAGAAGCACCTCCAGCCGAAGAAGCCCCTGCCGCGGCGCCCGCCACGCCTCAGGAGTCCGCAGCAGCCGAAACTCCCGCCACTGAATCCTCCACAGCTGAACCTGCAGCGCCATCGCCTGCAGAGCCAGGCCCCTCCGCGCCCGTCGAAACCATCGGCGGGTCACAGCCTACCTTGCTGGGCGAGGGCGGCGATGCGCAATACCCCGCAGGGGTCGATGCGTATGGGCCGGTAAGGCGCGGCGATACTTTGACGAAAATCGCCATGGCGACCAAGCCGGCGGACGTCAGCCTGGAGCAAATGCTGGTGTTGTTGATGCGCGGGAATCCGGATGCCTTCTCCGGCAAGAACATGAACCGCCTGAAGACCGGCAAGATTTTGCAATTGCCGACCTCCGAGCAACTGGGCGGTGTCAGCCAAGCTGATGCACGGGCCGAAGTCCGGCTCCAGGCACGCAACTGGCGCGCTTATAAAGAACAGTTGGCAGCCGCCGCCGGAGAAATGACGCCATCCGAGGAGCCGGCGCAACAAGCCGCGTCCGGCAAGATTGGCAGCACAGTTCAGGAGGGCGCTCCCGGCACCGAGCCGCCCCAGGAAGTGCTGAAGTTGTCCAAGAACGCGCCGGAGACCGGTGAGTCGACTGGCGATGCGCAGTCCGCGGCGCGTATCCGGGCGCTCGAAGAAGAGGTCGTGGCGCGAAACAAAGCCGTCAAGGAGGCCGACTCGCGTGTAGCCCGGCTGGAGAAGCAGATCAGCGATTTGCAGGCTTTGCTGGCAATGAGAAGCAAGGGCCCCGGGGAATCCCAAAGCGCGGCGCCAAATCTGCCCGCGTCCCCTCAGCCCGAGGTCAAAGCGCCCGCTCCCGCCCCGGCGCCACCAGCAACGCCGGCAGCGCCCGCGCCTACGCCGCAGAGCGAAGCACCGGCGCCCGCGCAACCGGCCCCGGTTCCGCCCAAAGCGCCGACGGTAAGAACGGTTCCCCTCCCCCCGGAGCCGAGCCTGCTCGATCAGTTTCTGGAACAACCCGCCTACATCGGCGCAGCAATCGGCGTGTTGATCATCATAGGCGCGCTCGCGGTGCGGGGTGTGCGCCGTCGCCGGGAATCCAAGTCTGATGCCGAAGAGTCTGGCCCTGCGAGGGGCTTTGCCGAGACGCCAGCACCAGCCTATGGCGCGCTTGCGGGCGCAAGCCAAGGCGACCAGAACGAGGAAGCCGCGAGAAGTGCCTCCGAAGAGGTCGATCCAATCGCCGAAGCAGAAATCTTCCTGGCCTATGGACGCGACGCCCAGGCCGAGGAAATGCTCAAAGAGGCGCTGGAAACTTCGCCAAGAGGCAATGAGATCCGCCTCAAGCTGCTGCAGATCTACGCCAACCGCAAAGATGCCAGGGCATTCGAGCAAGTGGCGCGCGAACTTCAGCAAGGCACAGGCGGCACCGGCCCGCTGTGGGAGCAAGCCGTTGTCCTGGGTTATCAAGTCGATCCAACGAATGCCCGCTACGCCGGGGGCGCAGCCGCTTCCGGCGCCGCCGCCAGCGCCGCCGTTGCCAGCGCTGCGGCCGAGAACGTTGATTTCAACATTGGAACCGAGGACGCCACCGCGATCACCGCGACAGATATCGATCTGGGTGAGGCCCCCAGCGCCGTTGAAAGAACCCAGATCATCGATCTGGCCTCGGTGCAGGAAGCTCCCCAATCATTCCAGAGCGCCTCGGCCCCCGGCATGGATTTCAATGTGGAATTGCCTCCCGTCGAAACTACGGCCTCCGAAGCAGGTAAACAGCAGCCCGCGAGTGCCTCGGGCCTGGATTTCGATATCGATCTCAATTCGCTGACCAGTGCTGCTCCCACGACAGCGAAGCCGGACGCTGGCGGACTCGATTTCGACATGAGCGGGTTATCGCTCGACACTTCCAGCGCGCCGCGCGCCGAGGGCACCGCGCAAGCGCCCGAGATCGACTTGTCGGGGATCAGTCTGGACCTGGGGACAGAAACGTCACCCGCTGCGCCGACTGACAAGGACGACCATTGGTATGACGTGCAGACCAAGTTCGACCTCGCCAAGGCGTACCAGGAGATGGGCGACAAGGACGGTGCACGCGAGATCCTCAAGGAAGTCCTGGCAGAAGGCGACAGCGAGCAGAAGAATGCCGCCAAGTCGGTGTTGACCACTCTGGATTCCTGAACGCCGCAGACACAGGCCAGACGTTGGTCTGCCTCGGCGCATGTTGCACAATCTTCCTTTCCGGTTTTCCCCTGCAGCGGCGGCCTGCAAGGCGGACCCGTTGCGGAGTGCAGCTTGAGAATCGTCCTTGGCGTGGAATACGACGGCAGCGCGTTTTGTGGCTGGCAAAGCCAGCCGCAGGGCTGTGGCGTGCAGGACGCGCTGGATCGCGCGTTGTCGGAGATCGCTGGCGAGCGCATCGTCAGCGTATGCGCCGGCCGCACGGATACGGGTGTGCACGCGCTGGCGCAGGTGGTGCATTTCGATACTGGCGCGAAGCGCCCGTTGACCGCGTTTACCCGCGGCTCCAACGCCCTGCTGCCACAAGCGATGGCGGTGACCTGGGCGATGCCGATCGCACCGGAATTTCACGCCCGCTTTTCGGCCATCGGCCGGCGCTACGTCTATTGGTTGCTCGACCGGCCGCAAAGACCAGGGCTGCTTCATGCGCGCATCGGCTGGTTTCATCGCCGGCTGGATCTCGATGCCATGCGTGCCGCGGTCCCCAGCCTGATCGGCAAACATGATTTCAGCGCCTTCCGGGCAGCCGAATGCCAGGCCAAGACGCCGTTCAAGCATCTTCGCCGGCTCGATATAACCCGGCGTGGCGACGCGGTCCGTTTCGACTTCGAGGCAGATGCCTACCTGCAGCATATGGTGCGAAATATCGTGGGGAGCCTGGTCTACATCGGTGCGGGCCGGCAACCGCCCGCGTGGCTGGATGAATTGATGCAGACCAGGGATCGCAGACGCGCGGCGCCGACGTTTTCTCCTGCCGGTCTCTATCTTGCCGCGGTACAGTACGACCCGGCGTGGGCATTGCCACCTCCACCTGACGTAGTCGCGATGGAGCATGCAATGCTTGCCGGCAACCCTGCCCACTGAGATTGCCTATGGCTACCGCAGTAAAAATATGCGGCATAACCCGCGTGGAGGATGCGCTTGTTGCAGCCCACGCCGGGGCGCATGCGATCGGTCTGATTTTCTATGCAGGCAGCCCGCGAGCGGTGTCGACCCAGAACGCGCGCCGCGTGGTCCAGGCGCTGCCGGCATTCGTGACACCCGTCGCGCTGTTTGTAGACGCCCCGGCCGACGAGGTCACGCGCGTCATCGCGGAGGTCAAGCCGCAGTTGTTGCAGTTTCACGGCAACGAACCGCCTGAATACTGCGACAGATTCGCCGTGCCTTATATCAAGGCAGTAAAGGTCCGTCCGGGAATGGATTTGTTACAATACGCGCGCCAATACCGGAACGCGCAAGGCCTGTTGCTGGACGCCTTTGTGGAGGGCAGCCAGGGCGGCACGGGATGCGCGTTCGATTGGACGTTGATTCCGGGACAACTTCCCCTGCCGCTGATTCTTGCAGGCGGCCTGCATCAAGATAATGTCGCCGATGCGATTAGAATCGTGCGCCCTTGGGCGGTCGATGTCAGCAGCGGTGTCGAAGCGGCGAAGGGCATAAAAGATGCGGCCAGGATTGCCGCTTTCATCCGAGGAGTGAGAGATGCAGATGTATGAGGCGTTGAAGGCCTACAACCTTCCCGACGAGCAGGGCCACTTCGGCGCTTACGGAGGCGTGTTCGTCGCCGAAACATTGATGCAGGCACTCGACGAACTGCGCAGCCAGTACGACTTGATGCGACGCGATCCTGCGTTCGTTGCCGAGTTCGAGTCCGAGTTGAAACATTACGTCGGCCGTCCCAGTCCCGTCTATCACGCCCGGCGCTTGTCGCAACATTGCGGCGGCGCGCAGATCTGGCTCAAGCGCGAAGATCTCAATCACACCGGCGCGCACAAGATCAACAACACGATCGGGCAGGCGCTGCTGGCGAAGCGCATGGGCAAGAAACGCATCATCGCGGAAACCGGCGCCGGCCAACATGGCGTGGCATCGGCGACCGTCGCTGCACGGTTTGGCATGGAGTGCGTGGTGTACATGGGCTCGGAGGACGTCAAGCGCCAGTCGATGAATGTATTCCGCATGAAGCTGCTGGGAGCGACGGTGGTACCGGTGGAAAGCGGTTCAAAGACCTTGAAAGATGCGCTCAACGAAGCGATGCGCGACTGGGTCACCAATGTCGGCAATACGTTCTACATCATCGGCACCGTGGCCGGCCCGCACCCGTACCCGATGATGGTGCGCGACTTCAACTCCGTCGTCGGACGCGAGTTGCGCACACAAATGCCCGAAGCCATCGGCCGACAGCCCGATGCAATTCTTGCCTGCGTAGGCGGTGGATCGAATGCCATCGGCGCGTTTTATCCGTATATCGAAGACAAGGACGTGCAGTTGATCGGCGTAGAAGCCGGAGGCCTTGGCCTGGCGTCAGGCAAACACGCCGCGACGTTGTGCGCCGGCAAACCCGGGGTGCTGCATGGCAACCGGACTTATCTGATACAAGACGCGAACGGCCAGATAATCGAAACGCATTCAATCTCGGCGGGCCTCGATTACCCGGGCGTGGGTCCGGAGCATGCCTGGCTCAAGGATTCCGGCCGGGCGCAATACGTCAGCATCACCGACGATGAAGCGCTTCACGCGTTTCACACGCTCACGCGCATGGAAGGAATCATGCCGGCGCTGGAATCGGCGCATGCAGTGGCGCATGCGATGAAACTGGCGCCAACCCTGGCGAGCGACAAGGTGCTGCTGGTCAACCTTTCTGGTCGGGGCGACAAGGACATGAATACGGTCGCCGAACGTTCGGGCATGAAGTTGTAGACGTCCTCCCGGGACGAGATTATTCGTTCTTTATTCCCTGTCCCTTTTCCCTTCGGCCGTCAATAATGTCCCGCATTTCCGAGACTTTCAGCAAACTGCGCGCCCAGAAAAAGAAAGCGCTGATCCCTTTCATAACCGCCGGCGATCCCAAGCCCGACATGACCGTGCCGCTGATGCACGTTCTGGTCAAATCCGGGGCGGATATCATTGAACTCGGCGTCCCGTTTTCCGACCCGATGGCAGATGGGCCGACCATCCAGCGCTCGAGTGAGCGTGCGCTGAAACATGGTGTCGGAATGCTCGACGTGCTCGGATTCGTGCGCGAATTCCGCAAATCGGATGGGAGCACACCCGTGGTGCTCATGGGTTATGCCAATCCCATCGAGGCGATGGGCTATGAGGCCTTTGCAGCCGCCGCGCGAGACTCCGGTGTCGACGGCGTGTTGGTGGTTGATTATCCCCCCGAGGAAAGCGAGCAACTGGTGGGCCTGCTGAAACAGCGGGGCATCGATTCGATATTCCTGTTATCTCCGACATCGCAGGACAATCGCATTCGGGAAGTCGGGCGCCTGGCGAGCGGTTACATTTATTACGTATCGCTGAAGGGGGTGACCGGGGCGGCCAACATAGACCTGCAGGAGGTCGCCGGGAAGCTGCCCCAGATTCGCTCGCACATCAAACTGCCGATTGGCGTAGGCTTCGGCATTCGCGATGCGCAGACTGCGCGTGCGATTGCAACCGTAGCCGATGCTGTCGTCATTGGCAGCCGGCTGGTCCAGGAAATAGAATCATCGAACGCCGACGCGGTTATCGGCAATCTGTCGGGTTTGCTGGGCGGAATCCGCCGCGCGATGGACGAAAATTGATGCTTGCAGAAGTCTACAGCCTTGCTGACACCGCGCATCGCCGCATGTGCTGCGTTGTACAATCCTGCCCAACGAGGACGACGCGATGAGCTGGTTGCAGAAACTGCTGCCGCCGAAAATCAAGCGCAGCGCGGGCGCCGTGCGCAAGGCCGTGCCCGAAGGCCTCTGGAGCAAATGCGAAATTTGCGAGACGGTGCTGTACCGCGCCGACCTCGACAAGAATCTCAATGTCTGTCCGAAGTGCGGTCATCACAACCGTTTGACCGCACGCGAGCGCATCGACCTGACACTCGACGCCGAAGGCCAATTCGAAATTGGCGCCGAAGTGGAACCGGTCGATTTTCTGAAGTTCGTCGACAGTAAACGCTACACGGACCGGCTAGCCAATGCCAAGGCGGATACCGGGGAAGAAGATGCCCTGGTCGTCATGCAGGGTTCGGTCAAAAACGTTCCCCTGGTGGTGGCTGCGTTCGAGTTTCGTTTTCTTGGCGGGTCGATGGGTTCGGTGGTCGGCGAGCGCTTTGTTCGAGGTGTACAAAGCTGCTGCGAACAGAATTTGCCATTCGTCTGCTTCACCGCCAGCGGCGGGGCACGCATGCAGGAAGGTTTGATGTCACTGATGCAAATGTCCAAGACTACCGCGGCGTTGACCCAGCTGTCGCGCGCACGACTTCCCTTCATTTCCGTGCTGACCGATCCGACCATGGGAGGCGTCTCGGCAAGTTTCGCATTTCTTGGCGACGTGGTGATCGCGGAACCCAACGCGCTGATCGGTTTCGCCGGTCCCCGGGTCATCGAGCAGACGGTGCGCCAGACGCTGCCCGAGGGCTTCCAGCGCGCCGAGTTTCTGCTGGAACATGGCGCCATCGACATGATCGTTGATCGCAGACAGATGAGAGACAAACTGGTCAGCCTCATCACGCTGTTGATGCGGGCTCCGGCCACCTGAACGTTGCAGCGGAAAGTCTGCGGGTAGCGGCAGAACCTTCTGCGGACAGTCACCGCCGCCTGGAAAGACCGCCTTGTCCTCAGAAAGCGCGCTAGAGCCCCGGTCGCTTGCCGAGTGGCTGGCCTATCTGGAACGTATCCATCCTTCTGCCATCGATATGGGGCTGGATCGCGTCGCTGCCGTTCGCGATCGACTTAAACTGTTCCCTGATTTCCCCATAATCACCGTCGGTGGCACGAACGGCAAGGGCTCCGTGTGCGCCATGCTAGAGGCTATCCTGGCAAGTGCGGGGTACCGTGTCGGCCTCTACACCTCGCCCCATCTATTGCGCTACGGCGAACGCGTGCGCGTTGCGCGCCAAGAGATCGATGATGCTGCACTGATTGCTGCGTTCAGTCGCGTTGAACGCGCGCGCAGGCCCGATTCCCTGACCTATTTCGAGTTCGGCACTCTGGCGGCCATGGACATTTTTGTGCGCAAGAAGCTCGATGTTGCCGTATTGGAGGTGGGACTCGGCGGGCGCCTGGATGCGGTAAACGTCTTCGATGCAGACTGCGCGGTCGTGACCGCCGTGGATTTGGACCACATGGACTATCTGGGTCCTGACAAAGCGAGCATCGGGCGCGAAAAGGCCGGAATTTTTCGCGCCGGCGTACCCGCGGTCTGTGGCGACGAAGATCCGCCCGAGACGCTGACGGGCCACGCTGCGGCGATCGGCGCTGCGCTGTGGCTGAATGGCCGCGACTTCGGTTATCGCAGCAACCCAAGCGACTGGCAGTACTGGAGCGTACGCGGCAAACGCTCCGCCTTGCCCCATCCCGCCTTGCGAGGAACCTATCAGTTGGCCAATGCCGCCACGGCGCTGGCAGCGCTCGAGCAGCTCAAGGACAAGTTACCAATCGATATGGGCGCCATCCGGCGCGGGCTCCTCGATGTCGATCTCCCCGGGCGCTTTCAGGTATTACCGGGCAAGCCTCTGGTCATTCTCGACGTGGCGCACAATCCCCACGCGGCACGAGGATTATCGGCAAGCCTGCACGCGCTGCCTTCCGGCGGGCGCGTGATCGCCGTGTTTGCCATGCTCAAGGACAAGGATATCGCCGGCGTCGCGCGTGCGCTGAGCGCCCAGGTCGATGAATGGCTGGTGGCGGGACTGGGTGGACCGCGGGGCGCGGACGCGACACGGATCGCGCAAGAGTTACACTCAGTCGGCGTGCAGGCGCCAATCCGATGTTTCGATTCCCCGGCCGAGGCGTATCGATGCGCCATCAGTGCAGCCGGACAAGATGATAAAATTTTAGTCTTCGGCTCCTTTTACACGGTCGGGTCGGTCTTGCAAGCTCGAGGCTGAGCCGATCCGAGGTATGCGCATAAGTCACTTCATCCGCCTTCAGAATCCATGGTGAAAGCAATCAGCGACGACGAACTCCAACTCAAGAAGCGCGCACGCAGGCGACTGGTAGGGGCGATCGCCCTGGTCCTGCTTATCGTAGTGTTCCTTCCGATGATCCTCGACAACGAGCCCAAGCCGCTGAATGAGGATATCGTCATCAATATCCCGCCCGTTCCAAAGACGCAGAGCACGCAGCTTCCCGGGGCCGCGCCGGAAGAAACGCAGACCCCTCAGGAATCTGCCAATCCGCGTGTGGCGGGACTGCCGCAGAACAACAACGCGATGAGCAGCTCCGCACCATCGCAGGAGCCGGCACCGGAGCCCCCGCCGGCGGATCCCAAGCCGGATGCACGGCCCGCTGCAAAGCCGGCGCAAAAAATCGATTCCAGACCCGCCGCTGCCTCTGCCGGCGCCCAAGAAGAAAGTTTCGTCGTGCAACTGGGTGCCTTTTCGAATGCTGCAAACGCCAAGGCCCTGCAAAGAAAACTGCAGGAAAACAAGTTCAATGCCTATACTGAACTCGTGAAGAGCGCAGACGGCGAACGCACGCGCGTGCGCGTGGGGCCCTATCCAACGCGAGAAGCTGCCGATAAAGCGCGTGAGCGGCTCAAATCACGCAAACTCGTCATTGGCGATGCGGCTGTGGTACGGCGCGACTGACATACGCGCCCGGTCGATGAGGACGCCTGCTTGAAAATCCCCGCTTTGGCCCCGATTTGTAATGCTCCGGCGCATGCGCGACGCTGCGGATGACGGTGTTCGATCTTATCGCGGTTCTTCTGGTCGCGATTTCGGTGGGATTCAGTATATGGCGCGGGTTCGTACGGGAAGTACTGTCGCTGGTGGTCTGGATTCTGTCGTTCTGGCTGGCGAACCTGTTTGCGGCCGTCGTGGCGGGTTGGTTGCCGGTTTCCTGGACCCATCAGGGATTGCGCATCACAGTGGGCTTCGTGGGCGTCATGCTTGTGAGCCTGCTGGTATTGGGGCTGTTGTCCATGCTGGTTGTACGCCTGGTCAGATCCGCCGGCCTGACTGCTTCGGATCGCATGCTTGGCGCTGCGTTCGGACTCCTGCGTGGTTGGCTGATATTGGTGGCGCTGGTGCTCTTCGGCGGAATGACATCCGAGCCGCGCGAGGCCTACTGGCGCAATGCGCTTTTGTCCGCGCCATTGGAGAAAATGGCGTTGTCCGTGCGGCCGTGGCTTCCGGAAGACATCGCCCGCCGGGTGAGTTTTGAATGACTTATACTTCGTTCGCGAGTATCCGGCTGCCGGGCCGGCGTAACCGGGCGTGGAGATCTGAGCCATGTGTGGAATCCTCGGCGTAGTCGCAAGAACGCCGGTCAACCAGTTGCTGTACGACGGCCTGCTGGTCCTGCAGCACCGCGGGCAGGACGCCGCGGGCATTGTCACGGCGGATGGCAGCAAGTTTCAGATGCACAAGGGCGGGGGGTTGGTACGGGATGTATTTCGGACCCGCGACATGCGCCATCTCGTCGGCAACATGGGCATCGCGCACTGCCGCTACCCCACGGCGGGGTCGGCTACTTCCTTCGCCGAGGCCCAACCGTTGTATGTCAATTCGCCTTTCGGCATCGTCCTGGGCCACAACGGCAACCTGACCAACTCGGAACAGCTGAAGCGCGATCTTTTTTTGCAGGATCAGCGCCACGTGAATACCAACTCGGATTCCGAAGTGCTGCTGAATGTCCTGGCGCACGAACTCCAGGAAGCCGCCACCGGCTATCAGCTCGATCCACCGGCCATCTTCCGTGCCGTGGCGGGCGTGCACCGGCGATGTCGCGGGGCTTATGCCGTGGTGGCAATGATCGCCGGTTATGGATTGCTGGCGTTTCGCGATCCCCACGGCATCCGGCCGCTGGTAGTGGGCGAAAACAAAACCGGGCAGGGGGCGGAATACCTGGTCGCCTCGGAGAGCGTGGCACTCGATACACTCGGGTTCAACCTGGTGCGCGACGTCGAGCCTGGCGAAGCGATTTTCATCGATCAGGACGGCAATTTCTACAGCCGCCAGTGCGCGGCCAACCCTCAGCACAACCCATGCATTTTCGAGTTCGTATACCTGGCGCGTCCGGATTCCGTCATCGATGGCATTTCAGTCTATGAGACCCGGATGCGCATGGGCAGAAGCCTGGCGGACAAGATCAAGCGCGATTTCAGCGATCTGACTATTGACGTTGTGATTCCGATTCCCGATTCGAGCCGTCCCTCGGCAATGGAACTGGCGGACAAGCTCGGTGTGCCTTACCGGGAGGGCTTCATCAAGAACCGCTATATCGGACGCACTTTCATCATGCCTGGCCAGGAAGTGAGACGTAAATCCGTGCGACAGAAACTCAACGCGATCGGCATGGAGTTCAAGGACAAGAACGTCTTGCTTGTGGATGATTCCATCGTGCGCGGAACGACCAGCCGCGAGATCGTGCAGATGGCGCGGGATGCCGGCGCGCGCAAGGTCTATTTCGCATCGGCTGCCCCGCCGGTTCGCTTTCCGAATGTCTATGGGATCGACATGCCGACCTCGCGGGAACTCATCGCCACGGGCCGCAGTGATGACGAGATCGCCCGCGAGATTGGAGCCGACAAGCTGATTTACCAGGAGCTCGAGGCGTTGGTCGATGATGTGCGCTCGGTTAATCCGGCGGTGGCGCAGTTCGAGACTTCGTGTTTCAACGGTGTGTACGTCACCGGCGACATCACCGAGGAGTACCTGGCGGGCGTCGAGGCGCAGCGCAACGACGACTACTTGTCCAAAGGCGACTCCAACATCACGCAGCTGGATTTGAACCTGGCAACGACCGAATAGATTGTTGAGCGCACGCCCTGCGCACCGAGCATTGACAGCATGCGGGGCCAAGAGTAGCGTGCCTTCTTCGCGCCGATTTGACGACAGCTTGCGGGCGCGTAATAAATACTGCTAAAGCGCGCGTCGAACTCCGGACCCGCTTGGCGAAAGCTGAAGCGGGTTTTTTATTGGCAGACGGCCTGACGACACGCGGGGATGCAGATGAGGTGGGATGAACTGGAACTCGAAACGCTGGCAGTGCGCGCAGGGATACATCGCAGCCAGTTCAACGAGCATTCCGAAGCGTTGTACCTGACTTCGAGCTTCGTTTTCAACAACGCGGCCGAGGCGGCAGCGCGTTTTTCCGGAGCGGATGCCGGCATGGTGTACTCCCGCTACACCAATCCGACCGTGGCCAGCCTGCAGGAGCGTCTGGCGGCCATGGAAGGGGCTGAATGCTGTATTGCAACGGCTTCCGGCATGTCTGCGATCCTGGCCTGCGTGATGGGCCTGATGAAAAGCGGCGAGCACATCGTTGCCTCGCAAAGCATCTTCGGCGCGACCGTGCAACTGTTCAGCAACATCCTGAAGCGTTTCGGCGTGGAGACCTCTTTTGTCAATGCGACCGATGTGAAGGCGTGGGAGGGTGCCATCAGGCCGTCCACACGCATGCTGTTTCTGGAAACGCCGTCCAATCCACTGACCGAAATCGCCGATGTCGCTGCAATTGCCAAACTCGCGCGCGCCCATCACGCATTGCTCGTCGTGGACAACTGCTTTTGCACTCCCGTCTTGCAGCGCCCGCTTGATCTTGGTGCGGATATCGTCATCCACTCGGCAACCAAATATCTGGACGGACAGGGCCGGGTTCTGGGGGGCGCGGTGCTAGGGCGACGCGATGTCATTTTCGATGGGCTGAACGGTTTCCTTCGCAGCGGCGGCCCGACACTGTCGCCATTCAACGCGTGGGTAATTCTGAAAGGTCTCGAGACGCTGCACATACGCATGCGCGCCCATTCCGAGACGGCGCTGGGACTCGCGCGCTGGCTCGAAGGCCACCCGAAGGTCGCGCGGGTTTACTATCCGGGCCTGCCCTCGCATCCACAGCATGAACTGGCCGGCCTCCAGCAGAAGAGCGGTGGCGGCATCGTATCGTTCGAAGTGAAAGGCGGGCGCGAGGAGGCATGGAAGGTTGTCGATGCGACCCAGTTGATTTCGATCACGGCGAATCTCGGCGACGCCAAGACCACGATCACGCATCCCGCCAGTACCACGCATGGACGGCTGGCGCCGGAGGCGCGCCAGGCAGCGGGACTTGGCGAAGGGTTGCTGCGGGTAGCAGCCGGGCTGGAAGCCCCCGGCGACATTCAAGCTGATCTCGCACGTGGACTGTCGCGGATCTGAAAGTCTGGCCGCGCGCTAAAGCAAGGGCAGCGCGCGGCAGCCGTCGGCGTCGCACATCAGATAAGAGCCCTGTTCATACCAGTCGGCCAGTACCCAGCGCTCGCACGCACGGCCATCGATGCGGTGTTCATGTCGCGCCGGGCGGTGCGTATGGCCGTGAATCAATCGCGTGTACGCGTGAGCGCGAAACGTCTGCTCCACGCTCGCGGGAGAGACATCCATGATGGTCATGTCCTTGACCTGTTTCGCCTGTTCGCTCTTGCCGCGGACTTCACGTGCCATGCGCAGGCGCTCCTCCAGCGGCTTGGCAAGAAAGGACTGCTGCCAGGCGGGGTCGCGCACCATGGCGCGAAACTTCTGATACTCGACATCACCGCTGCAAAGCGTATCGCCATGCATGAGCAGTGTCGGCGTACCATGCAGGTCCACCAGGGTCGGATCCGCAAGAATTGTCATGCCACTCGCCTGCGCGAAGCGCTCACCGAGCAGGAAATCGCGGTTGCCGTGCATGAAGTACAAGCGCACCCCCCGATCCGAAAGCGCGCGGAAAGCCCGTACCACCTGCTGGACGAACGGCTGTGCGAGGCCCTCGTCACCGATCCAGTACTCGAATAGATCGCCCAGCACATAGAGCGAATCGGCATGAGGAGCCGTATCGCGCAGAAATCGCAGGAGCGTGTTCGTGGCATCGCCCGTATCCGGCGACAGATGAAGATCTGATATGAACAGCGTGTGGGGCATCAAATCATCAAACCGGGCTGACGGGGACAGTTCACTTTCACGTTTCGATCGCCCGCTTGCCGGGCGTCAAACGACAGTCGCCTTCTCGATCAGGACTTCATCCGCCGGGACGTCCTGGTGGAATCCGCGGTTGCCTGTCGGTACAGCCTTGATCTTGTCGACCACTTCGCGGCCTTCCACGATTTTACCGAACACGCAATAACCGAAACCTTCGGCATTGGCGGAGCGATAGTTCAGGAAGTTATTGTTCACCACATTGAAGAAGAATTGCGCGGTTGCGGAGTGCGGGTCTGAGGTTCGGGCCATGGCGATGGTATAGGCATCGTTCTTCAGCCCGTTGCCCGCCTCGTTTTGAATCGGCGCTCGCACCGGCTTTTGCTTCATGCCGGGTTCGAAGCCCCCGCCCTGCACCATGAATCCGTCAATCACACGGTGAAAAACCGTATTGTCATAGAAGCCGTCGCGCACGTACTGCAGGAAATTTTCCGCTGTCGCGGGCGCCTTGTCCGTGTCGAGCTCGACCACGATGTCGCCCATCGATGTCTGGAGTTTGACCTTGCTCATTTGACCTCCACCAGTTTGATGTCCTCGATGACCACTTGCTCCTGCGGCACGTCTCGCGGGAACGGCCCACCCGGCCCGGTAGGCGACTTCGCAATGCGTTCCACCACATCCATGCCTTTAATGACGGAGCCGAACACGGTATAGCCGTAACCGCGCAGCGTTTTTCCGGTGTAGTCCAGGAAAGCATTGTCGGCCACATTGATGAAGAACTGCGCCGTCGCCGAATTGGGATTCTGCGTGCGGGCCATGGCGACGGTGCCGACCTTGTTTTTCAAGCCGTTGTCCGATTCGATTGCAACGGGATCGCGCGTGGACTTCTGTTCCATGGCCTTGCTGAATCCGCCCCCCTGGATCATGAACCCCGGGATGACACGGTGAAAAATAGTTTGCTTGTAGAACCCGTCCTTGACGTACTGCAAGAAGTTCTCCACGGTTCTGGGCGCCTTCTCCGGATAGAGCTCTACGGCAATGACGCCGGAACTTGTTCTGATTTCTACTTGCGGGTTCGCTGCATGGACGGCAGCGCTTGCCAGCAGGGCGCAAACGACGCCCAATACCTTCTTCATCGAATATCCCTCGAGTTGGTTCAATTGGAATTGATCGGAAACCGACTTGCCCGGTTCACGGCTACTGCGTGATCAGGCTGCGCCTTCGAACACGATACGCCAGGCGTTGTTTTCCCGTATCCAGTACTGGCGTTTGAGCATGCGATTGGAAAGATTGCTGCTCGCGTAATCCTGTTCGAAAGTTGCCACGGCCATTTGTTCCTTGCCCGGATAGAGCAGAAGGGACACGTCCGAAATCTTGACCGTTATCCAGCGCTTGCCGGCATTCACTTGTTCTTTCTGCGCCGCCCACTGCGCGAGGTTCATGCCGTTGGACGTGAATTTCCGCGCATAGTGGCGCAGATAAAGCTCCGTATTACGGCTTTCCCAGTCACGCCGCCAGGACTCGAGCGCGCCCGCCAGTTCCGTGCGCACCGCGGCGACCTCGTCAGTATTCGCCCACTCGATTGCGTCGGCAATAATGATGGGTGTGGTGCCGATTTGTAATCGGGACGATAGCGAATCGAGGTCCTGGTTGTTCAACACGATGCAGCCGTCACTCGCGCGCGGCGGCCTGCTGTAGGTATCGCCAGGGGTTCCATGCAGCCAGATCCCATGGCCGTTGCGGCCACGCATCCGGTCCCATTCATTGGGATAATTGATCGGGAAAGCGCCGCTGCCGTAAAAATCGGTGAGCTTGTCCTTGGGCAGTCGACTGACAACGCGATAGACGCCCACCGGGGTCTTTTTGTCGCCTTCGCGCAATTTCTCCAGCCCGTTCTTGCCGATGGTGACGTAATAGTCCGCGACATAACGTGGCGTTTTGCCCGTGTTTTCGAACACGAACAAGGTCGACTTGGTCGAGTCGAGCACCAGGGCGAACTTTTCTTTTGCAGGCAACTGCAGCAAATAGCGCGGTGCCAGCCCCGGAGAAAAATCGATCTGCGAGCGCATCAACCGCGCCCTCGCCTCGTCGCGCAATCCCGCGACCTGCTCGTCGGACGCACCGGACGCATTGCCGATGGAATCGATGGGACGCGCCCGCGCAAGCAGCAGATCGCCCTTGACCAGTTGCGCCAGACGAAAGTTCGGATTGGCGGCCAGCAGACTGTCGATCTGGTCGACCGCGGACGAGAATTTGCTGTCGCGGATATCGAGCAGGGCGCGAATCAGCATCGCTTCGGGCGCGGCGATTTGCCGCAAGAGCGGAGCCGGAGCAAGATTGACCGACCACGCATAAGATGCGCCGGCAGCGACGATCGCCACCAGCGCCTGGACCAGCATTTGGCGCGAACCCGCCTGACGATGCCGACTGAATCGCACTAGTTCATTCTTTCCTGAACGATCTGCCAGCGGTCGGCATTCTTGACCAGTGTCAGGGTTTTCGTGCCCGAGGTGTTGAGCGTGTCGGACTTGTAGCCCTGGCGAAACCTGACCACTGCGCGCCCATCCGCGTCGAAGGAGATTTTTGGTGAGCCAACCGTCACTTCGATCGCCTTGGGTTTGACGATCCGATCGCGCCGCGTGGCTTCCCAGTTAGCCCGCGCTTCGCCCCCGGGCACCTGGAAGCCGGGCGCATAGTACGCGAGGTAAGCGTCCGCATTCTTGCTCGACCACGCCCTGGCCCATCCGTGGACGGCGGCCAGTACAGCATCGGATTCCGATTTTGTTGCAGGTGCAGCCGGTTGCGGGGTAGTCGCGGGGGGCGGTGAAGTGACCGCAGGTGCGGTCGCGACCGCTGCAGGCTCCGGGGTGGTCGGCGTTTTCCCTGGTACCACACTGCCCGAGAACAAATCCTTGATCATTGCGAGCTTGGTTTGTGCCGCCGCATTGCCGCGATCCAGTTGCAGCGCTTTGTCGTAGGCTTCGCTGGCCATTTTGGCGTAAACGTCGCCCAGATTCTCGTGCGCAATGGCGTAACTCGGATGTGTCCGGATAGCCATCTCGAGCGCTTTACGCGCCTTGTCATATTGTCCCTGCGATGCGTACAGCACAGCCAGGTTGTTGTAGGGCTCAGGCAGTTCGGGGTAGTCCTCCGTCAGCAAGTTGAATACCTTGATGGCATCCAGCGGCTTGTTCTGTTCCGTCAGAATGAGGCCCTTGAGGAAACGCGCCCGGGCATCGCGCGGATTCGCGGAGATGACAGATTCGATTTTGTCCATCGCGCCGGCAAAGTTGCCCTGCTTGAATAGTTTGCTGGCGTCTTCATAGCTGCTCGCGGCATATCCGCCAGACAGCTGTGACATCAGCAGCAAAGCGACTCCCAACTTGAGGACTGCGATTCGGCTCATGTGTTAAACTTTATCTCAATAAGAAACGGTAGGTTCTTGTAATATTAGCAGATTCTACCAGCAGCTCGCTGGGGTCACAATCTCAAAAATAACCAGCCCTGCTAAAGCCCGCAGCCAAGCGTCCAGCCACTTGATGTTGAAGATATATAACTCGCTGAGCCGTGCAAAAACGGCCTTTGCGCCGATCGTTCCTGGCAAAGTCGGCATGTACGTCTGTGGCATGACGGTATATGACTATTGCCATCTTGGCCACGCGCGAGTCATGGTGGTTTTCGACGTGGTGAAGCGCTGGCTGAGTGCCTCAGGATATGCCGTGACCTATGTTCGTAACATCACCGATATCGACGACAAGATCATCAGGCGCGCCGCCGAGAACAATGAATCGATCGACGTATTGACCCGACGCTTCATCAAGGCCATGGACGAGGATGCGCAGGCGCTCGGTGTGCGCAAGCCGGATCTGGAACCGCGCGCTACCGAGAACATCGCGCAGATGCTCGACCTGATTGCGCAACTCATCGACAAGGGCCTCGCCTATCACGCCGCCAACGGAGACGTCTTCTATGCGGTGCGCAAGTTCGACGGCTACGGCAAGCTTTCCGGAAAATCACTTGACGAGTTGCAGGCAGGGGAGCGCGTCGAAGTCGATGTCAACAAACGCGATGCCATGGATTTCGTGCTGTGGAAATCAGCCAAGCCCGGCGAGCCGTCCTGGGACTCGCCTTGGGGCAGGGGGCGTCCGGGCTGGCATATCGAATGTTCGGCCATGAGCGAGCGATACCTGGGTGAGCATTTCGACATACACGGCGGCGGACAGGATTTGCAGTTTCCACACCACGAGAACGAAATTGCGCAGTCGGAAGGGGCGCACGGCAAAGCCTTCGTCAATTACTGGATGCACAACGGCTTTGTACGCGTCGACAACGAGAAGATGTCGAAGTCGCTCGGCAATTTCTTCACGGTGCGCGAGATCCTGGGGAAGTACGACGCCGAAGTCATCCGGTTCTTTATCGTGCGCGCGCATTATCGTAGTCCGTTGAATTATTCCGATCAGCACCTGGACGACGCGCGCAGTGCGTTGTCGCGGCTTTACACCGCGTTGAAGGGAACGCCGGTGGCGGATTGCGAAATCGATTGGGGCCAGCCGCACGCTGCGCGCTTCCGGGAAGCTATGAACGACGACTTCAATACCCCGGAAGCCATCGCCGTATTGTTCGAACTTGCCAATGAAGTAAACCGCGGCGCTTCTCGTTCTGCGGCAGCCCAGTTGCGGTCTTTGGCAGCTTTATTGGGATTGCTGGGCCGGGATCCGGAGGAATTCTTGCGCGGGTCTTTGCCGTCTGACTGGAACATCGCCAGAATCGAGCGGCTCATCGCTGAGCGGGCGGACGCCAAGAAAGCGAGGAATTTCGGGGAGTCGGATCGAATTCGTGACGAATTGCTAGCCGCCGATATTGTGCTTGAAGACGGTCCCGCGGGAACGACCTGGCGGCGCCGATAGGAGTACATCGCACCTCGCGGGTATGGCGATTGCTTGAGTAATTTCCAGGTTCGGGCGCCAGGCAGGGATCGTCACTTGCGATTGTCTTTGCTGCCCGAATTGCGAGCCCCAGGAATAAATTAAAAACAATCGCTTGATTCGGGCGCGGAGGACAGTTCGGTCACCGCTTAGGTTTCAAGAGATGTGCAAGTGCGCCCTGATAGTACTGCTGAGCTGCCTGTCTTTTCAGGTTGGCGCGGTAGATTATGCCGTATATGGCAAAGTAGCCGGCAGCGTGGTCCGGATCGTGGCTCGTATTCCCGGATCTGGCAGCACCTCGTTCGGCTCAGGGGTCGTTCTACCCGACGGGCGGATCGTTACCAACTGCCATGTGATTCCCGGTGCCGGAAAAGTGACGGTCATCGGCGCCGCCGGAAGTTCTGAAGGCGAGCGTGGCCCGAGTGATCCTTCAGCCGATCTATGCATCCTGGATGCTGCGAACCTGAACGCTCCTCGTGCACATACCGCCATTACACCTCTAGAAGTCGGTGACGTGGTCGTAGCAATCGGCTTCGGAGGCGGGGGCGGCCGCAGCATGTCGACCGGACGCATTACAGCGCTCTATCCTTATCGCAACGGTATGGTCATCCAGACGTCCGCCGGGTTTCGCCCGGGCGCTTCAGGCGGCGGATTGTTCGACGGCAGCGGCAATCTGATTGGAATCACCACCTTTTTCAAGCGCAATGGCACGCATTCGCTGTACTTTGCCTTGCCCATCGAGTGGATCGATGCAATGGCGCAGCTTCCACCCGCCGCGCCGGACACGTCTCCGTTCTGGATGCTGGCGCAACAGGATCAGCCGCTATTTCTGCAGGTAGCCGGTTACGAAGCGGATGGAAACTGGGTACAGATGGAGGCGGCTGCGCGCCTGTGGACGCAGCAGGAACCGCAGCAGCCCCAACCAAGGGAAGCTCTTGCGCGGGCACTGACGGCGCTGGGCGATGTTAGCGACCGCGCTGCCCTCACCGCTCGTGTTCCTGCAACAATCGACAAATCGCGTTAGGAATCGAAGAACTCGCGGACCTTGTCCATCCAGCTCTTCGCGCGCGGATTGTGACGGCCCTCATGGTGTTCATTGATCTGCTCGAGTTCCTGCAGCAACTCCTTTTGTCGCGCCGTGAGATTGACCGGGGTCTCGACCACGACATGGCAAAGCAAGTCGCCGTGGGACTGACTGCGCACCCCCTTGATCCCCTTGCCGCGCAGGCGAAATACCTTGCCTGACTGGGTTTCCGGAGGAATCTTGATTTTGGCGTAGCCGTCCAGGGTGGGAATTTCGATTTCGCCGCCGAGTGCCGATTTGGTGAAACTGATCGGCATTTCGCAATGCAGGTCATTGCCATCGCGCGTAAATACCTCGTGTTGGCGGATATGCATGACCACATACAGATCTCCCGCTGGACCTCCGTTGACGCCGGCCTCGCCTTCGCCGCTTAAACGAATGCGATCGCCTTCGTCCACGCCGGCCGGAATTTTCACGGACAGCGTTTTCTGCTTTTTCAGTCGCCCAGCGCCGCTGCATGCCGCGCAAGGGTTCTGTACGACTTTGCCGCTGCCGTGGCATTTGGGGCAAGTTTGCTGAATGGAGAAAAATCCCTGCGTCATGCGCACCTGGCCCTGGCCGTTGCAGGTTGGGCAAGTGATGGGCTGGCTTCCCGGCTTCGCACCAGAGCCTTTGCAGGTCTCACACTCCTCCAGCGTCGGAATGCGAATGCGTGTTTCGGTGCCGCGCGCGGCTTCTTCCAGTGAGATCTCGAGGTTATAGCGCAGGTCCGCGCCACGATAAACACTTGATCGCCCGCGACCAGCGCCAAAGATGTCCCCGAAAATGTCGCCGAAGGCATCCGCAAAACCGCCGAATCCCGCCGCACCGGCGCCCATGCCGGCATGGGCCTCCAGGCCGGCATGGCCGTACTGATCGTAAGCGGCGCGCTTGCCCGCGTCGCACAGCACTTCGTACGCTTCCTTGGCTTCCTTGAACAACTCCTCGGCTTTTGGATTGTCCGGATTACGATCCGGATGGAATTTCATCGCCAGCTTGCGGTAAGCCTTCTTGATGTCTTCTTCCGAAGCATCGCGATTGACCCCAAGCACTTCGTAATAATCGCGTTTCGCCATATCCGGTTCTTTCGCGCAAAGTCACCGCTTTGCTTTCCCGACGATACAAAGGGGTGAGCCGGCGGTCCGGCTCACCCCTCAACGTTTGTGCCCGACTAACCGATCAGGCGGACTTCTTGTCTTTCACTTCCTCAAACTCGGCATCCACCACATCGCTTTCATCAGCCTTGCTGCTGGCCGATTCGGTCTTGGGTTCGGTCTCGCCACCTCCACCGCCTTGCGGTTGCTGCTGCCCGTACATTTTTTCCGCCAGCTTGTGGGACGCTTCCGCGAGCGTGCGGGTCTTGGCTTCAATGGCGTCCTTGTCGGAGCCCTTGATCGCTTCTTCCGCATCCTTGATGGCGGCCTCGATCCGCGATTTCTCGCCTGCGTCGATCTTGTCGCCCTGCTCGGCCAGGGATTTCTTCACCCCATGGATCAGCGTATCAGCCTGGTTGCGAACGTCAACCAATTCGCGCGCCTTGCGGTCCTCATCGGCATGCTCCTCGGCATCCTGCACCATGCGCTTGATTTCGTCTTCCTTCAGACCCGAATTGGCCTGGATCTTGATCTTGTTTTCCTTGCCGGTGGCCTTGTCCTTGGCCGACACATGCAGGATGCCGTTGGCATCGATGTCGAAAGTGACTTCGATCTGCGGCAGTCCGCGGGGCGCCGGCGGGATATCGGCGAGGTTGAATTGGCCGAGGCTCTTGTTGCCGGTGGCCATCTCGCGTTCTCCTTGCAGCACATGGATCGTGACCGCAGTCTGATTGTCGTCGGCAGTCGAGAACACCTGCTGAGCTTTGGTGGGGATCGTGGTGTTCTTCTGGATCAGCTTCGTCATGACGCCGCCGAGCGTCTCGATACCCAGCGAAAGCGGCGTGACGTCGAGTAGCAGCACGTCCTTGACATCGCCTTGCAGCACGCCCGCCTGGATCGCCGCGCCAATGGCTACGGCTTCGTCGGGGTTGACGTCCTTGCGCGGTTCTTTGCCGAAGATTTCCTTGACCTTCTCCTGCACCTTGGGCATACGGGTCATCCCGCCAACCAGGATCACGTCGGCTATATCATCGAGCTTCACGCCCGCGTCCTTGATCGCCGTGCGGCAGGGTTCGACCGTCTTCTGAATCAACTCCTCGACCAGGCTCTCGAATTTCGCGCGCGTGATCTTGATCGCCAGATGCTTGGGCCCCGATGCGTCGGCCGTGATGTACGGCAAGTTGACCTCGGTCTGCTGGCTGGAGGACAGCTCGATCTTGGCCTTTTCAGCAGCTTCCTTGAGCCGCTGCAGCGCGAGCACGTCATTACGCAAATCGATGCCCTGGTCTTTCTTGAATTCGTCGGCCAGGTAATCCATCAACCGCTGGTCGAAGTCTTCGCCGCCGAGGAAAGTATCGCCGTTGGTCGATAGCACCTCGAACTGGTGTTCCTTGTCCACCACCGCGATTTCGATAATGGAAATGTCGAAAGTGCCGCCGCCAAGGTCATATACCGCGATCTTGCGGTCACCTTCCTTTTTGTCCATGCCGAATGCCAGCGCAGCCGCGGTCGGCTCATTGATGATGCGCTTGACTTCGAGTCCGGCGATGCGCCCGGCGTCCTTGGTCGCCTGACGCTGCGAATCGTTGAAGTAGGCAGGAACCGTGATCACGGCTTCCGTGACCGGCTCCCCGAGATAATCCTCGGCAGTCTTCTTCATTTTGATGAGCACCTGCGCCGAAACTTCCGGCGGCGCGATCTTTTTGCCGCGCACTTCGATCCAGGCGTCGCCATTGCTGTTCTGTACGATCTTGTAGGGCATCAAGTCGATGTCCTTCTGCACTTCCTTTTCGGTAAAGCGGCGGCCGATCAGTCGCTTCACCGCGAACAGCGTGTTCTTGGGATTGGTGACCGCCTGGCGCTTGGCGGGCGCACCCGTGAGGATCTCGCCATCATCCATGTAAGCGACAATCGAGGGAGTCGTGCGCGCCCCTTCGGAGTTCTCTATGACTTTGGACTGACCGTTCTCCATAACCGCGACACAGGAGTTCGTCGTCCCCAGATCAATGCCGATAATTTTTGCCATGATGTTTCCTTTGCTCGAAAGTAGAAATGCCTTTGTCTTCGAAGGTTTGGTCGAAGGGGCCGAAAATCAAGCGGAGACCTTCGGTTTGGCGATGCTTACCAGGGCGGGACGCAGAATCCGGTCATTCAGGCTGTAGCCCTTTTGGAGCACCGCAACGACGCTGTTGGGTTCTGCCTCGGATTCGACCATGTTGATGCTTTGATGCTTGTGCGGGTCGAATTTTTCGCCCAAGGGGTTGATTTCCCGGATCGAAAATTTTTCAAATGCGGCGGTCAGCTGCTTCAGCGTAAGGTCGACGCCGCTTCTCAGCGATTCTGGCGTGGCATTGCCGGCGGCCAGCGCAGCTTCCAAACTATCGCGTACTGGAACCAGCTCGGCGGCGAAATTCTCCAGGGCATATTTGTGGGCACTCGCCAGATCGCTTTGCGCACGCTTGCGAATGTTGTCGGCATCGGCCTTGGCGCGCAGCCAGGCATCCCGATGCTCTTGGGCAGCCGCTTCGGCTTTCTGCAGCAAGGCCTCCATGTCCGGCGGGGCCGAGACTGGCTCATTGGCAGCCGAATCTGCACGGACGTCGTTGGCGTCGTGTTGCGCTTCCTGCTCCGGATTGGATTTGTTCTGTTGCTGCATTCCCTAGTCTCCTGAAACGAAATCGGAAATGATCTGGGGGCATCCGGGCTTGTTTCAACCCCCATATGTCTAAAAAGGTGCGCGTATACTACCGGCCCGATCCGCTGGCCGGAGCCGGGCGGCGTTTCTCAAGGAGTTGCAAAGCAATGCGCAAGTTTGTGTTGGCCGGGGCAGTGCCCCTGGTTCTGCTGGGCGGCCCGGTCTCGGGTGAACCGCTCGTCCGCATTCATACGAGCTACTACTACATCGACGGGACCTCGGCCAGCGTGCTGGCCGCACAGCTCGATCAGCAGGGTCCGGCCGACGCCGCGGGCAACCGTTATGCTGGCCGGACGCGCTGGAATATCCAATGGAAACTCAAGCACGCGCAGCAGGGCAGCCGCTGCGCGATCAAAAGCGCGGCAGTGGCCGTGGGTGTCGCGCAGACGATGCCCAAGTGGCGCGCAGAAAGCAAAGGAACGAGCGGGTTGCGCGCGGTGTGGGCCCGGTTCATAGACAGGTTGCAGCGTCATGAGGACGTGCACAAAGACCATGGGGTGAAAGCCGCGCGAGAGATCGAGGCGGCACTGCTCAGTTTGAAGCCCGCGAGCAATTGTGAGGATCTGGAAACGGCCGCCAACGCACGGGCGCAGGCGATCGTGCAGAAATACCAGGCGCTCGACGAGGCTTACGACGCCAGGACGGCTCACGGCCAAAAGGAAGGTGTTACGCTGCTTTAACCCTGCACATCAGGTCTTCGCGCCCAGTGCCAGCGCTCGCTCACGTTGCGCGGCTGCCGCGCGGGAGGCGGTGCCGGCGTCCCAATCCGTAAAGGCCCAGCCCGAAAGATTTTCCGCGGCAATACGCGCGAGCGCCTGAATCCAGTCAGGACGCTCGTTCAAGCACGGAATGGCGTGAAACTCGGCGCCGCCAGCCTCGAGATAGGCGGTTTTATTTTCGATGCCGATTTCTTCAAGCGTTTCCAGGCAATCCGAGACGAAGCCGGGACAAATCACGTCGAGCCGGCCGGTTTTGCGTTTTCCGAGTTCCTTTACCGTCTGCAGCGTATAGGGCTGCAGCCATTTCGCGCGTCCGAAACGGGACTGGAATGAGATCTGGTAACGCTCGGACGTGAGACCGAGCGCTTCTGCCAACAGGCGCGCGGTCTTCTGACATTCGCAGTGGTAAGGGTCACCTTTGGCGAGCGTGAACTGGGGCACGCCGTGAAAGCTCATCAGCAATTTGTCAGGGCGGCCGTTTGCCATCCAGTAATCGTTCACGTTCTGCGCAAGCGCGGCGACGTATGCCGGATGATCGTGGTAGTGCTTGACGAGGCGCAGAGCAGGGGTGTTGCGCATATGCTTGATGGTGTCAAACACGGCATCGTAAACGCTGGCCGTGGTGCTGGCTGCGTATTGAGGATACAGCGGCAGGATCAGCACACGATCGCAGTGCTGCTCGTGCAGGCTGCGAAGCGCTTTGTCAATCGAAGGCTGGCCGTAGCGCATCGCCCAGGTCACGACATGGGGCGTCTTGATGCGTTCGCCCAGATAGCCTTTGAGCAGGGTTGCCTGTTTTGCCGTGTGAACCGCAAGCGGCGAACCTTCTTTGGTCCAGATCAGCGCATATTTCTCGGCCGATTTCGCCGGGCGCGTGCGCAGGATGATGCCATGGAGAATCAACCACCAAATCGGCCGTGCAATTTCCACGACGCGGGGATCGGACAGAAACTCCCTCAGATAAGGCCGCACCGCTGCCGGCGTGGGTGCATCGGGCGTGCCGAGATTGACCAGAAGGATGCCCGTCTTCGTCAGGGTGCCGTGCTGGTATTTCGGTTCAGAATCCATGGGTCGTATGGTTGCAGGCGTCTTGGGGCGCACACCCCTGTTTGCGGGCGCGCTGCACCGTCGTGGCTGGCCCTCAATGTTGCGACAGCGCGCTGGATAACAGCTTGGCGGTAATGTCGACGATAGGGATCACGCGCTCATATGCCATGCGAGTCGGTCCGACCACCCCGACGGTGCCGACGACCTGTCCATCGACTTCATAAGGCGCGGTCACTACGCTGCATTCGTCGAGCGGCACCAGGCCGGATTCTCCGCCGATGAATATCTGCACGCCTTCCGCGCGGCTGCTCGTATCGAGCAACTGCAACAGGCTGGTTTTCTGCTCGAACATATCGAACAGTTTGCGCAGGTTGGCCATGTTCGAAGACAGCTCGTTGACGTGCAGCAGATTATGCCCGCCCGACAGGACGTAATCCTCCGCGGCGTTGCCCATCGCCTGATCGCCCGCTTCCAGCGCCTTCGTCATCAACTGCGTCATCTCCTCGCGTAACTGGCGCAGCTCCTCGTGGATGCGCAGCTTGATCTCATCGAAGGTCAGGCCGGCAAAATTCTGGTTGAGAAAATTGCCCGCTTCGATCAGTTCCGCCGGCGAATAGGGACGCTCTGTCAGGATGATACGGTTCTGCACATCTCCATCCGGAGCGACGATGATGAGCAGGATGCGTTTTTCCGTCAGATTCAGAAACTCGATATGCCGGAATGCAGCGCTCTTGCGCTTTGGCGTCATGACCACGCCCGCGAACCGCGTCAGATCGGACAGAAGATGCGAGGCTTGGGACACCAGTTTCTGCGTGTTGTCGGGTTGCAGTTGACCTTCGAGCTGGCTGATCTCGACCTGATCCAGCGGTCGCACCTTGAGCAGGGTATCCACGAAAAAACGGTAACCGCGGGGCGTCGGAACCCGTCCGGCGGAGGTATGCGGACTCGTGATGAAGCCCAGATCTTCGAGATCCGCCATGACGTTACGTATGCTTGCCGGGCTTAATTCCAGTCCGGAAAACCGGGCAAGCGCGCGCGAGCCGACCGGGATGCCGTCGGAGATGTAGCGTTCGACAAGCATCTTCAGCAGCCTCTGCGCACGTTCGCTTGGGACGGTTTCGTTGATGGCCATGCACTCATTCTACCGTGCCCGGCGGACCACGCGTCGGCGGGCGAGAGCGGAATCGGCAAATGTGCTTTAATCGGAACATGTCCCAGCCTTTCAAGACGATCGCCCTGATCGGGAAGTACAAGAGTCCGGAGATTGCCGAACCCGTGTTGCGGCTCGCGAAGTTCCTGCACGAGCGCGGCGTGAAGGTGCTGATCGATCCGCTGACGGCCAGCCATGTGGGCAAGAGCTCTCATGTCGTGCTGCCATTGGAACAAGTGGGGAAAGCAGCCGAATTGGCCATCGTCATCGGCGGTGATGGCACCATGCTCAATATCGCCCGTACCTTTGCGCCATTCGACGTGGCTTTGGTAGGCATTAACCAGGGGCGGCTGGGTTTCCTGACTGATTTATCCATGGACGGCATGTTTGAAGCCATGGCGGCCATCCTTGACGGGCAGTATGTGGAGGAATCCCGCATGCTGCTGCAAGCGCAGGTCTATAGCGCGGATCGCCAGGTGCTGGACGTCGTGGCGTTCAACGATATCTCGGTCAACAAGGGTGCCGAAGGCAGCCTGATCGAACTGGAAGTGCGCATCGACGGCAAGTTTGTCTACAACTTGCGCTCAGACGGGTTGATCGTGGCGTCCCCGACCGGTTCAACCGCCTATGCGCTGTCTTCCGGCGGCCCGATTCTGCATCCGAGCCTGAATGTAATAGGCCTGGTCCCCGTGTGCCCGCATACGTTGTCGAACCGGCCCATCGTCGTGAGCAGTGAATCCCGGATCGAAATCACGATCCTCAAGGCTGCGGATGCGCGGGCGCATTTCGACAGTCATTCCCATTACGAATTGAAGGAGCGCGACCGGATCGTGGTGCGCCGCTGTGCGCACTCCATCCGCCTGCTGCATCCGCTTGGGCATAATTACTATCATATGCTGCGCGAGAAACTGCACTGGAGCGAAACGCTCTGAGGCTGTGGCGGCGGATTCCAGAGTCCCCTTCATGCTGCGAACATTAAGCATTCGCGATTTTGTCATCGTCGACCGGCTCGATCTGGAATTCGAGGACGGCTTCACCGTGCTGACCGGCGAGACCGGCGCCGGCAAGTCGATTCTCATCGACGCGCTGGCCGTTGTACTAGGAGAGCGAGCCGAAGCCGGGTTGGTGCGGGAAGGCGCGGATAAGGCCGACGTCAGCGCCGAGTTCTCCGCACTGCACCTGCCCGTGCTGGCCAGGTATCTCGACGAGAACGATCTGAGCGGTGATCAAGACCAATGCCTGTTGCGCCGGGTGATTGAATCGACGGGGCGATCGCGCGCCTACGTCAACGGGCGTCCCGCGACCGTGCAACAGCTCCGGGACATTGGCGAGTGTCTGATCGACATCCACGGACAGCACGCGCACCAGTCGTTGCTGCGTGCCGCTTCGCAGCGCGATCTGCTGGACGGCTATGCGGGGGCACCGGAGCTGGCCGCACAGGTAGCGCAGGCCTACCGTCAATGGCAGGAAGCTCGGCGTCAACTCGTCGCGTTGGAAGCCGGTGCGCAAGCGCTCGCCACGGAGCGCGAGCAACTCGACTGGCAACACAAGGAACTTGCCGCGCTCGCGTTCCGGCCCGAAGAGTGGGAGGCGCTGCAGGCCGAACACAAACGCCTCGCGCACGCGGCAAGCCTGATCGAAAGCGTGCAGTTCAGCCTGGATGTCCTGTCCGAGGGAGAGGTTTCTACCTTGTCTGCCGTGGCCTCGGTGCTTTCGCGCCTGCAGGCCGCGGTTGCTTTCGATCCGCGGTTGCAGGAGATTCTGGAGTTGCTGGAGCCGGCACAGATCCAGTTACAGGAAACCGTCTACGGACTGCGCCATTATCAACAGCGCCTGGAACTTGATCCGCAGCGCCTGCGGGAAGTCGAGGCCAGGCTCGACGCCGTGCACAGTGCCGCGCGCAAATTCAAATTGCAGATCGCGCAGATCCCCGAGCACTTACAGCGCATCGAGGCGAGACTTGCCGAACTGGCGGCGGGATTCGATGCCGATGCCTTGCGCCAGCGCGAAGCCGCCGGGCGCGAGACCTACCGCAAAGAGGCCGGCAAACTTTCCGCGTTACGCGCGAACGCGGCCGTGGATCTGGCAAGAAAAGTAACGGCCACCATGCAAACCCTGGCAATGAACGGCGGCAGTTTCCAGGTTGCCCTGGTCGCGCTGCCCGAAGGCAATGCACATGGCTTGGAGCAAATCGATTTTCTGGTGTCAGGCCATGCTGGCGCGACGCCGCGGCCGCTGGCGAAAGTGGCTTCGGGCGGAGAATTATCGCGCCTGAGCCTGGCGATCCAGACCGTCACCAGTCAGGTCGCCGCGGTGCCAAGCCTTGTTTTCGACGAGGTGGATGCCGGTATTGGTGGCAAAGTTGCAGAAATCGTCGGAGTCATGCTCAAGAAGCTGGGTCGCAAGCACCAGGTCATGTGCGTGACCCACTTGCCGCAAGTTGCTGCTGCAGCGGACCATCAATGGCAAGTCAGCAAGTCCGCATTGAATGGCAAGGCAAGCAGTGCGGTGACCGTGCTGGATCGCGCCGCGCGAGTCGAGGAAATAGCGCGCATGCTGGGCGGGGTGAAGATCACCGATACGACACGCAAGCACGCCGCGGAGATGCTGGCTTCCGGAAAACCGTGAGTGGCCGAGGGCAAGGCGCGCGCATCTGCGCGGGGCCGTGACGCCTCGCGTCAAGTCCGCGGTTTGTTCGGGCAGTCGCGTTTGATGCAATCGGCGTAGATCTGCAGCGAATGCTCGTGAATGGAAAAGCCGCGGTCCTTGGCGATTTTCGTCTGGCGCCGTTCGATCTCCGCATCGACGAATTCCTCAACCTGCCCGCATTGGAGACAAACCAGGTGGTCGTGATGTCCGCCCTGATTGAGCTCGAAAACGGCCTTGCCGGACTCGAAGTGGTGGCGCATCAGAATGCCTGCCTGCTCGAACTGCGTCAGGACGCGATAAATCGTGGCAAGACCTATTTCCATGCCCTCGTTGAGCAGGATCTTGTAGACGTCTTCCGCGGTCAGATGCCGCACGTCGCTGTTCTCGAACAGGTCGAGAATCTTCAATCGGGGCAAGGTCGCTTTCAGTCCGATCGTCTTCAAATTGTGCGGGGTCGTCATGGCGGGACTGACAGGCAGGGAACGGTGAATTATCATAGCGGCTTTCAATCGGCTTGGATACCGCCGGTCTCGCGCCGTTGCGGCTCCATGAATCTCAGGTAAAGCACCACTATGCGGCTCTCGTTCCTGTTACCGGCGTTGCTCGCGGGCTGCATGCTCGCGCCCCACAAGATCGACATCCAGCAGGGCAATTACATCGACCAGGCGATGGTGGCCAAGCTCAAACCGGAAATGACGCGTTCGCAGGTCCGGTTTCTTCTGGGTACGGCACTCATTGCAGATCCGTTTCATCCGTATCGCTGGGATTATGTCTTCCTGACCGGCAAGGCCAACGACGTGCAGGCGAGACACAGAATCACCGTGGTCTTCGAGGGCGACAGACTCAAGCACGTGGAAGGCGATCTCGTGCCTGCTGACACGCTGTTGCAGGTCTCGTCGTCGCGACCGCGCGAACCTTGAACTTGTTTACGCGTCACGCGACATGAACACTCAGCACATCGCCGTCGCCGGCAGTTCCGGGCGCATGGGACGCGCATTGATCGAGGCCATTGTCCAGAGCCGGGATTTTCGCCTGAAGGCCGCCCTCGAACTGCCGGGGAACGCCTTTCTGGGCAAGGATGCCGGCGAGTTGATCGGTGCGAGGTGCGAAGTGCCGATTCGCGCGGATGTCGACAAGGCGCTTGAAGGATGCGATGTGCTGGTGGATTTCACGCGCCCCGAGGGAACGCTCGCCCACCTCGAGTGCTGCCGCGCGCGCGGCATTCGCATGGTAATCGGCACCACGGGTTTCCAGCCTGCGCAGAAAGCGCTCATCGCAACGGCAGCGAAGCGCATTGCGATCGTGATGGCGCCGAACATGAGCGTGGGCGTGAACCTGACTTTCAGGCTTGCCGAGCTGGCCGCGCGGGTGCTCAACGAAGGTTATGACGTGGAAATTATCGAAGCGCACCACCGGCACAAGGTCGATGCGCCTTCCGGCACCGCGCTGCGCCTCGGTGAAGTCATTGCAGCTGCACTCGGGCGCGATCTTGGACAGGAGGCGGTTTACGGCCGCGAAGGCGTGACGGGCGAGCGTAAAGCGTCCACCATCGGTTTCGCCACCGTGCGGGGCGGGGACATCGTGGGCGATCACACCGCATTATTCGCCGGCATCGGTGAACGCGTGGAGATCACGCACAAGGCCGCGAGCCGCGCGACCTTCGCGCTGGGCGCGCTGCGCGCAGCGCGCTTCCTCGAGCAAAAGACATCGGGACTCTACGACATGCAGGATGTGCTCGGACTGAAGTAAGCCGGCGCGCCGGATCACGCGTTGAATGATCGCGTGCGATCCACTATAATCGCAGACCAAATGAAGCGGGAGAGGCGAGCGCCTCTCCCGCTTTCCATGTGTACCGTTGAAAACCGCATCCGGGAGTCTCGCTTGCCTGCCCTCGACCGTCAGCCCGCCATACTCGTGCTCGCCGACGGCACGGTATTCCGCGGCTATTCGATCGGCGCACAGACCCATACGCACGGTGAGGTGGTATTCAACACCGCCATGACGGGTTATCAGGAGATCCTGACGGATCCGTCCTACTGCAAGCAGATCGTGACACTGACGTATCCGCATATAGGCAATGTCGGCATCAATGAAGAAGACAACGAGTCAAACAAGGTCTTTGCAGCCGGACTGGTGATCCGCGATTTGCCGATACGCGCCAGCAATTTCCGCATGAGCCAGGACCTCAGCGGTTACCTTCGCGACCAGAATATTCCCGCCATCGCAGGTATCGATACCCGCAAATTGACGCGGATCCTGCGGGACAGGGGAGCGCAAAGCGGATGTGTGATGGCGGGCAGAGTCGATGAAAACTTTGCGCTGGCCCAGGCGCGGGCCTTCCCCGGCCTGGCCGGCATGGACCTTGCCAAAGTCGTCAGCTGCGAGGGGGCTTACCAGTGGAACCAGTCCGAATGGGCGCTGGGGTCGGGCTATCAGACCGCAGATGATCCCAAATATCATGTCGTGGCTTACGATTACGGCGCCAAACGCAATATTCTGCGCATGCTGGCAAGCCGTGGTTGCAAGCTCACCGTGCTGCCGGCGCAAACCCCCGCTGAAGAGGCATTAGCGCTGAAACCCGATGGCGTGTTTCTGTCGAACGGCCCGGGCGACCCTGAACCCTGCGATTACGCGATTCGAGCCATCGGGAAGTTTCTTGATGCCGGTGTGCCCACGTTCGGAATCTGCCTTGGCCATCAACTGCTCGGTCTGGCCAGCGGCGGGCGCACGGTGAAAATGAAATTCGGACACCATGGCGCCAATCACCCGGTGCAGGATCTCGAGACCGGGCGAGTCATGATCACCAGCCAGAATCACGGATTCGCCGTGGACGCGGCCACGCTGCCCGCAAACGTCAAGGTCACGCATGTATCGTTGTTCGACGGCAGCCTGCAGGGCTTCGCGCGGACCGACAAGCCGGCGTTTTGCTTTCAGGGCCACCCGGAGGCTAGCCCCGGACCCCACGATGTTGATTACCTGTTCGATCGTTTCGTTTCGTTGATGGAGCGACACAAGGGACATCGCTAGCGCGACATTCGAATCCATCATGCCGAAGCGTACCGACATTGAAAGCGTTCTGATCCTGGGCGCCGGACCGATTGTCATTGGTCAGGCGTGTGAGTTCGATTACTCCGGTGCGCAGGCCTGCAAGGCGCTGCGCGAGGAGGGCTATCGTGTGATTCTCGTCAATTCCAATCCGGCCACGATCATGACCGACCCTGAGATGGCGGATGTCACATACATCGAGCCGGTCAACTGGCAAATAGTCGAAAAGATCATTGCGAAGGAACGGCCGCACGTTTTGTTGCCGACCATGGGCGGACAGACCGCGCTCAATTGCGCGCTGGACCTGGCAAAAAATGGCGTGCTTGAAAAATACGGCGTGGAAATGATCGGTGCTTCCAGGGAAGCCATCGACAAGGCCGAGGACCGCGAGAAGTTCAAGAAGGCCATGACCAAGATCGGCCTGGCAAGCCCGCGCTCATCCATCGCACACAGCCTGGAGGAGGCGCTGCAGGTACAGGCCATGGTCGGTTACCCGACCATCATTCGCCCGTCGTTCACCCTGGGCGGTACCGGCGGAGGCATCGCCTATAACAAGGAAGAATTCGTTGCCATTTGCGAGCGCGGCCTCGACGCCTCACCGACGCATGAGTTGCTGATCGAGGAATCTGTGATCGGCTGGAAAGAGTTCGAGATGGAGGTGGTGCGCGACCACAAGGACAATTGCATCATCGTGTGCTCCATCGAAAACCTGGACCCCATGGGCATCCACACGGGTGATTCGATCACGGTGGCGCCCGCGCAGACCTTGACGGACAAGGAATACCAGATCATGCGCGACGCATCGATTGCCTGCCTGCGCGAGATCGGCGTCGACACGGGCGGCTCCAATGTGCAGTTCGGCATCAATCCGCTAGACGGCCGCATGGTCGTCATCGAAATGAATCCGCGGGTCTCGCGATCCTCGGCACTGGCGTCGAAAGCAACCGGATTTCCGATCGCCAAGGTGGCGGCCAAACTGGCTGTGGGTTACACGCTGGACGAACTCAGGAACGACATCACTGGCGGCATGACGCCTGCATCCTTCGAGCCAACCATCGACTACGTCGTAACCAAGATTCCGCGTTTTGCATTCGAAAAGTTTCCCCAGGCCGACTCTCGCCTGACCACGCAGATGAAATCGGTGGGCGAAGTCATGGCCATGGGTCGCACTTTCCAGGAGTCGATGCAGAAGGCTTTGCGCGGGCTGGAAACAGGCATCGACGGCTTCGATGAAAGAACCGAGGACCGCGAACTCATCGAAACCGAACTTGGCGATGCCGGACCGGATCGAATATTGTTTCTGGCCGACGCGTTGCGCATCGGCATGAGCCTCGAGGAAGTCGGGCAATTGACCCATATCGATCCCTGGTTCCTGGCGCAGATCGAAGATATCGTGCGCCAGGAACGGGCGTTGGCGGGCAAGCGGCTGGGTGACCTGGACCGGACCGCGTTGCTGACGCTCAAACGCAGCGGCTTCTCCGATCGTCGCCTGGCGAAACTGCTCAATGCCACCCAGGACGCGGTTCGCGCCAAGCGCTGGGAACTCGGCGTGCGGCCGGTTTATAAACGCGTGGACACCTGTGCGGCCGAGTTCGATGCGCGGACGGCCTACATGTACTCCACCTATGAGGAAGAGTGCGAATCGCGACCGACGGACCGCAAGAAGGTCATCGTGCTCGGGGGCGGGCCCAACCGCATCGGGCAGGGCATCGAGTTCGACTACTGCTGTGTGCACGCGGCGTTGGCGCTGCGGGAAGACGGTTACGAAACCATCATGGTCAATTGCAATCCGGAGACGGTGTCAACTGACTACGACACTTCGGACCGGCTTTACTTCGAGCCGTTGACCCTCGAGGATGTGCTGGAGATCGTGGCGGTCGAGAAACCGTTCGGCGTGATCGTTCAATATGGCGGACAGACGCCGCTCAAGCTTGCGCAGCAGCTCGACGCCAACGGCGTGCCGATCATCGGCACGAGTCCCGACATGATCGACTGCGCGGAAGACCGAGAACGCTTTCAGAAGATGCTGCAAAAGCTGCAGCTCAAGCAGCCGCCTAACCGCACAGCCCGTAATCCGGAGGCCGCGCTGGCGCTCGCGCAGGAAATCGGTTATCCGCTGGTCGTGCGACCTTCCTACGTGCTCGGCGGGCGGGCCATGGAGATCGTGCACGAGCAGCGCGATCTGGAACGCTACATGCGCGAAGCGGTCAAGGTGTCCAATGACTCGCCCGTCTTGCTCGACCGGTTCCTGAATGACGCCAGTGAGGTCGACGTCGACGCAATTTGCGACGGCCACACGGTGCTGATTGGAGGCATCATGGAGCACATCGAGCAGGCGGGCGTGCATTCGGGCGACTCGGCGTGTTCGCTGCCACCATTCGGCTTGTCCAAGCCCCTGCAAGACGAGTTGCGCCGCCAGACCGTTGAAATGGCCAAGGCCCTGCAGGTCGTGGGTCTGATGAACGTGCAGTTCGCCATCCAGAATGACGTGGTGTTCGTGCTCGAGGTCAACCCCCGAGCATCGCGGACCGTGCCATACGTTTCCAAGGCAACCGGCCTGGCTCTGGCAAAGATTGCCGCGCGCTGCATGGTGGGCCAGTCGATCGAGCGCCAAGGCATCGGCGCAGAGGTGATTCCCCCCTATTACTGCGTCAAGGAAGCGGTGTTTCCTTTCATTAAATTCCCCGGCGTGGATACCATCCTCGGCCCGGAAATGAAGTCTACCGGCGAGGTCATGGGTGTGGGCACCACGTTCGCGGAGGCCTTTGTAAAGTCGCAACTGGGCGCGGGCGTCAAGCTGCCCTCGGGCGGCAAAGCCTTCATCAGCGTGCGCAATTCGGACAAGCCCAAAGTCATCGATATCGCCCGAACGCTGATGTCCCTTGGCTTCACCCTGCTCGCCACGCGCGGGACGGCAGCGGCGCTGGCGGACGCCGGCCTGCAAGTGGCAGCGGTGAATAAAGTGGCTGAAGGCCGGCCGCATATCGTCGACATGATCAAGAACGGCGAGGTTGCGCTGATTGTGAACACGGTTGAGGACCGCCGCAGCGCCATTCAGGACTCTTACTCAATCAGGCGCTCGGCATTGCAGGCGCGCGTTACCTACTTCACGACCATTGCGGGGGCGCGCGCAGCCTGCAGTGGCATGCAACACATGCAGGAACTGACTGTCCATTCCGTGCAGGACTTGCACGCCCGGCTGCATTGAAATCTGCCTGCCGCCCCTCAATCTCTAAAGGTTCGAACTATGACCAAGGTTCCATTGACCGTGAAAGGCGCCGAATTGCTGCGCAGCGAACTGCATCAGCTCAAGACCGTGGAACGCCCGCAAGTAATAGCCGCCATCCAGGAAGCGCGTTCGCATGGTGATTTGTCCGAGAACGCGGAATACGATGCCGCCAAGGAAAGACAAAGTTTCATCGAAGGGCGCATTGTGGAAGTGGAAAACAAACTCGCCAATGCGCAAATCATCGATCCGGCTCATCTTGATGCCGACGGCCGTTGCGTATTCGGGGCGACCGTGGATCTCGAGGAAGTTGAAAGCCACGAAACGGTGACCTATCAGATCGTCGGGGACGATGAGGCGGATATCAAGAACAACAAGATATCCATCAGTTCGCCGATTGCGCGCGCCTTGATCGGCAAATATTCCGGTGACGTGGCCGAGGTCAAGGCACCAGGCGGCATCAAGGAATACGAGATTCTGGATGTGAAGTACCTCTGAGCGGGCGCAGTATCTCGAACTCCTGCGCTCTGAACTCCTCTTGGCTGCTGCCGGTCTTTGGTTTCCTTGAAGCACTTTCCCGATGCTCTGCAATCGATCGCCATAACCCTGTGGGTCGGCGCATTATGGGCAGTTGGACTGATCGTGGCGCCTTTGCTGTTTCAGATGGTCGCGCGCACGCAGGCAGGGGTATTGGCGGGCCAGTTCTTCGCGGTAGTCAATTACGTTGGACTGGGCTGCGGCGCTTACCTGCTGCTGTTTCGGTTGGCGCGCTTTGGCGGCCACGCGTTCACGCAGCTGTTCTTCTGGTCGGCGTTGATCATGATGGCGCTGACTGCCGCAAGTCAGTTCGGCGTGCAGCCGATCCTGGCAGGTCTCAAGCAGCAGGCGTTGCCGATGGAAGTCATGGAAAGTATCTTGCGCGACCGCTTTACCGCCTGGCATGGCGTGTCCAGCGTGCTGTATTTGATCGAGTGCGTTTTTGGCCTGATCATGGTCGTGCAGCACGGACGCGGGCGTTAGGGCCTCTACGCGCGGTTCTGAAAGCTGCGCTTGAGCGCCCGGGGTTCTTTCCTTTTTATTTTTTTAGGCTTCGACTTGGGCTCGGCGTCCGGCTGGGCCCGGTAAAGCACCAGGATTTTTCCGATATGTTGAACCGCAGAGGCGCTCAATTCATCGCAAATGCGCTTCAGAATGTCCTCGCGCATGGATCGGTCGCCGGCGGGCACGCGCACCTTGATCAGTTCATGGGCCGTGAGATTCCGGTCTATTTCCCGTGCCACGGCCGGCGTCAATCCGCTGTTGCCAATCAGAACAGTGGGTTCAAGGCCATGGGCGCGCGCTTTGAGCGCGCGGCGTTCTGCGGGCGAGAGTTGCGGCGACAAGGACATCTCCTCAAACGGGCATTCTAAAGCAATGGCGCGAACCAGAACCAGCAAGGCATGGATGCGCGAGCATGTGACCGACGTATATGTACGCCGCGCGCAGCAGGACGGCTATCGTTCGCGCTCGGCTTATAAACTGCTGGAAATTCTGGCGAAGGACAAACTCGTGCGACCGGGCATGACCGTCATCGATCTGGGTGCCGCCCCGGGGGGCTGGTCCCAGGTGCTCGCCCCGGCCGTGGCTCCACACGGAGAAGTCATTGCGCTGGATCTGCTGGACATGGACCCGGTGCGCGGGGTGACCTTCATTCGCGGCGATTTCTCCGAAGAAGCTACATCGAAGCAGCTGGCAGAATACCTGAAGGAACGATCTGTCGACCTTGTAGTCTCGGATATGGCGCCCAATATGAGTGGCGTGGCCATGGTGGATCAGGCCCGCTCGATGCATCTTGCTGAGCTGGCATGGGATTTTGCCCGCGAAAGACTGAAACCGGGCGGCGATCTGCTAGTCAAAGTATTCCAGGGATCTGGATTGGACGCATTTCGCAAGGCGCTATCAAGCGATTTTGGCTCGGTCGCGGTGCGCAAGCCCAAGGCTTCGCGCGATCGATCAAGCGAGTTCTATCTGCTGGCCCGCGGCAAGCGCCAGAAAGCGTAATCCCGCAGCCTTGGGGCATGGCGCCGGGAATGAGTTTAGAATGACCCTGATAAATGGGTGGCAAGGCCACCGTTGCAAGGAGAAACCTTGAATAACCTGATCAAGAACGTAGCGATCTGGCTGGTCATCGCACTGGTGCTGATGACGGTATTCAATCAGTTCAGCGCTCGTCAGCAACAGAACACTTCGATGGAGTATTCGCAGTTCATCGAAGAAGTGAAACAGGGCAACGTTGCCAAGGTGACCATCGAGGGGCGCGTGCTCAAAGGCGTGCGCAGCAACGGGGCCAAGTTCACCACTTACTCGCCATCCGACCCCTGGTTGGTGTCGGATCTGCTGAAGGCCGGCGTCATCATCGAAGCCAAGCCCGAGGAAGAGCCCTCGCTGCTGATGAATATTTTCGTTTCATGGTTTCCGATGCTGTTACTGATAGGCGTCTGGATATTCTTCATGCGTCAGATGCAGGGAGGCGGGCGCGGCGGCGCGTTCTCGTTCGGCAAGAGCCGGGCGCGTATGCTCGATGAGTCGACCAACCCCGTCACGTTCGCCGACGTCGCCGGCTGCGAGGAAGCCAAAGAGGAAGTCTCCGAGCTGGTGGACTTTTTGCGCGATCCCAGCAAGTTTCAGAAATTGGGCGGCCGCATTCCGCGCGGCGTCTTGATGGTGGGCTCGCCCGGTACTGGTAAAACCCTGCTCGCCCGGGCCATTGCCGGGGAAGCCAAGGTGCCGTTCTTTTCGATCTCCGGATCGGATTTCGTAGAAATGTTCGTCGGCGTGGGTGCTGCCCGCGTACGCGACATGTTCGAGCAGGCCAAGAAACATGCGCCGTGCATCGTATTCATCGACGAAATCGACGCAGTTGGCCGTCAGCGTGGCGCCGGGCTCGGCGGCGGGAACGACGAGCGCGAACAGACGCTCAATCAGTTGCTGGTAGAAATGGACGGTTTCGAAACGGGTGTCGGTGTCATCGTCATCGCCGCGACCAACCGCCCGGACGTGCTCGATCCGGCATTGCTTCGCCCCGGTCGTTTCGACCGGCAGGTGGTCGTGCCTTTACCCGACATCCGGGGGCGCGAACAGATTCTGATGGTCCACATGCGCAAGGTCCCGGTCGGACCCGATGTGCGGCCGGACATTCTTGCGCGCGGCACGCCGGGGTTCTCAGGCGCTGACCTTGCGAATCTCGTCAATGAAGCGGCATTGTTCGCGGCACGCGGCAACAAGCGACTGGTGGACATGGACGATTTCGAGCGTGCCAAGGACAAGATCATGATGGGCGCGGAACGCAAGTCCATGGTCATGCCCGAGCACGAGCGCCGCAATACGGCGTATCACGAATCCGGCCATGCGGTGGTCGCCCGACTGTTGCCGCGGACCGATCCGGTACACAAGGTCACCATCATTCCGCGCGGGCGCGCGCTTGGCGTAACCATGCAGTTGCCGCAGGAAGACCGTTACAGCATGGATCGCGAACAGATTCTGCAGAACATCTCGGTACTGTTTGGCGGGCGGATCGCCGAGGAAGTGTTCATGAAGCAGATGACGACCGGAGCCTCCAACGACTTCGAGCGCGCCACGGAAATGGCGCGGCGCATGGTTACGCAGTGGGGTATGAGCGACCACCTCGGTCCGATGGTCTATGGCGAGAATGAGGGAGAGGTATTCCTCGGACGCTCCATTACCACGCACAAGAACGTATCCGAGGCGACCATGCAGCAAGTCGATGCGGAAATCCGCCGCATCATCAATGATCAATACGGGCTGGCGCGCAAGCTGATCGAGGACAACAGAGAAAAAGTCGAGATCATGGCCAAGTCGCTGATGGAATGGGAGACGATCGACGCCGAGCAGATCAATGACATCATGGAAGGGCGCCCGCCGCGTCCTCCCAAGCCTCCAGCGACCACCCAGGCGCCGCCGCCGCCGTCCCAAGGCAGCGCGCCGGCACCGGTAACGGCAACACCTGCGCGCGAGGCGTGATGGGGTGAACGGCCGGGCCCATGCAATGACCTGCCAGCGCCTGGTTTGAGGTTGCATATGCATGACGCAAGGGGTGAGGTGGGAATCTCACCCCTTCGTGTTTCCTGACGATCGATCGCGAAAGCAAATGAGCGCTGCTCACGCCTCAAATTTCGAGCCTTCCCGGACGTTGCGCGCCGGACGCTTCGTGCTTGCGCTGGATCGGCCGCTGATCATGGGCATCATCAATGTCACGCCCGATTCCTTTTCCGATGGCGGACGCTTTTTCGACAGCGCGCTCGCGGCGGAGCATGCTGCCCGGTTGATCGAGGAAGGCGCCGATATACTCGATATTGGCGCGGAATCGTCCCGACCCGGCTCCCAGCCTGTCGACACCGCCGAAGAACTGCGTCGTCTGCTGCCGGTCCTGGAGAGAGTCGTTGCATTGCCGGTGCCCGTGTCGGTCGACACATGGAAGCCCGAGGTCATGCGGCACGCTATCGCGGCGGGTGCGGCCATGGTCAACGACATTCGCGCGCTGCAGTCCGAGGGGGCGCTGGATGCGGTGTCGGGTTCGGACGCTGCGGTATGTCTGATGCACATGCAAGGCGAGCCGCTAACCATGCAGCAAGCGCCTCGATATGCCGATGTCGTGGCCGAAGTCCGGGCGTTTCTGAATGCGCGGGCCGCCGCGGCAATGGCCAGCGGCATCGCACGCGAGCGCATTCTGCTCGATCCAGGTTTCGGATTCGGCAAGACCCCTGAGCATAATCTCGAACTGCTGCGGGCCCTGCCGCGGCTGCGCGAGTCCGGATTTCCGTTATTGGCCGGCCTGTCGCGCAAGGGGCTGTTCGGTAAAATCGTCGGGCGCGACGCGGCGCAACGCGTGCACGCGAGTGCTGCCGGCGCGCTCCTGGCGGTCCAGCGCGGCGCGTCGATCGTTCGCGTGCACGATGTCGCCGCGACGCGCGATAGTCTGCTTGTATTAAGAGCAATCGAGGACAACACGTTTTCATTCACATGAACAAGAAAAGCAGAAAATACTTTGGAACAGACGGCGTGCGCGGGCGCGTCGGCGAATCGCCCATTACGCCCGATTTCGTCATGCGCCTTGGCTACGCGGCGGGCAAAGTCCTGGCTGCGGAGCAGGAATTGCCGCCCGGCGAACACGCGGCGGTGTTGATCGGAAAAGACACGCGAATTTCGGGCTATATGCTGGAGTCGGCATTGCAGGCCGGCCTGTCGGCGGCGGGCGTCGATATCTATCTGGCCGGGCCGATGCCCACGCCCGCAGTGGCCTACCTCACCAGGGCGCTGCGCTTGCAGGCCGGCATTGTCATTTCCGCTTCGCATAATCCTTTCGAGGACAATGGCATCAAGTTTTTTTCTGCGGACGGCAATAAACTGCCGGACATGGTGGAACAAGCCATCGAGGCGCGATTGGACCAGCCTTTGCAGATCATGCCTTCGGCGCAACTGGGCAAGGCGCGGCGCCTGAATGATGCGCCCGGGCGCTACATCGAGTTCTGCAAGAGCACCTTCCCGAACCGCCTGGATTTGCGGGGATTGAAGCTCGTAGTGGATTGCGCGCACGGTGCAACCTACCATGTCGCCTCCCACGTGTTCCATGAACTGGGCGCCGAAGTCATCGCCATAGGCGTGCAGCCCGACGGCGTGAATATCAATCGCGATTGCGGGGCCACCCACACACAGCTGCTTTCCCAGACCGTCAAGGAGCATCGGGCCGATCTGGGAGTGGCGTTCGATGGCGACGGGGATCGTGTGATGATGGCCGATTGCGAGGGCAATATTTACGACGGCGATCAGATGGTGTTCATCATCGCCCAGTTCCGTAAGAAGCTCGATATCCTCAAAGGCGGCGTGGTCGGCACGTTGATGACTAACCTGGGCATGGAACAGGCGCTTGCCAGCTTGAGCATCCCGTTTGCGCGTGCCGCCGTAGGCGATCGCTATGTACTGGAAAAACTCATCGAAAAAAATTGGCAGCTCGGCGGCGAGAATTCGGGGCATATCATCTGCCTGGATAAACATACTACCGGCGATGGCATCGTGTCGGCTTTGCAGGTGCTGCACGCGCTCAAGGCAGAGAACCAGACGCTCGCGCAGTTGTGCGCCGGCGTGCACATGTATCCACAAGTGCTGGTTAACGTGAAAACCGCGCGCGGCTTTGACTTTGAAGCGGACGAGACAGTGGTTGCTGCGCTGAAGGCCACGCGCGCCAGACTGGGAACAAAGGGCCGGGTCCTGTTGCGCGCCTCTGGCACCGAGCCGGTCATACGCGTCATGGTCGAAGGCGAGGGGCAGGGGCTGATTTCCGAGTTAGCGCAATCGTTGGCGAACACTATCCGGCAACAGGCGCCCGGCTAAGCACAGCCTCCGAGGGCTGGCGGCGGGCGCAATGAAACTGTCACATTGCCTCCGTAAAATCGCAGCGTAAACGAAACACTACGTCATAGCCAAGGAGAACCACCCCATGTTCAGTTTGCAACGACCTGCATTTGCAATAGTGGCAGCCCTGATAGCTGGCGCTACGACCACTGCGGTGCCGGTTGCCCACGCGCAACTCGTCAAAATCGACGGATCGAGTACTGTTTTTCCCATAACCGAAGCCATGGCCGAGGATTTCCAGAAGTCCACTCGTGGCAAATACCGGGTTACCGTTGGCATTTCGGGCACCGGTGGCGGCTTCAAGAAATTTTGCCGCGGCGAGATCGACATTGCCGATGCCTCGCGTCCCATCCTGCGCAAGGAAATGGACGACTGCAAGGCGGCCGGCGTGAAATACATCGAGATCCCGGTCGCATACGACGCACTTACGGTGGTGATTCACAACGACAACAAGTGGGCGCAGAATCTAACGGTCGCCGAGCTCAAGAAGATGTGGGAGCCGGGCGCGCAGGGTAAAGTCAATAACTGGAAGCAGGTTAATCCAAAATTTCCGGATGCTCCGCTCAAGCTGTTCGGCGCGGGCGCGGACTCCGGCACGTTCGACTACTTCACTGAGGCCGTGAACGGCAAAGCAAAGTCCAGCCGTGGCGATTTCACCGCATCCGAAGATGACAATGTTCTGGTTCAGGGCGTCTCCCGGGATGTGAATGCGTTGGGCTTTTTCGGCTTTGCCTACTACCTGGAAAACCGGGACAAGCTTAAGGCGGTCGCCATCGCGCC
>CBDDRM010000160.1:0-13177 GCA_965233135.1 uncultured bacterium
AGCATGGAACCCAACTCGAGCTTGTACTTGAGCGACGTAAACGGTCCCGACAAGCGCACCGGCAAGGTCAACGCCCGCACATCTTCTGGTCCGCGCCCCCCCTGCCCTGCGCTCGAGGCTACGATCGAGGCCTTGGCGAGATAGTCGAGGCTGCTTGCCGGCAAATTGATATCCCCCTCGCCCGTCAAGCGCAAAAAAGGCGATTTCGCCAGCAGGTCGCCGTTATGCGCGATGCCATTCTTGATATCGAAACTGGCGGACATTTCGGAAAAATCCGTTTTCTCGGTGGATGACGCCGTTTGCTCCACATCGCTCTTGCCCGCGCTGAACAACGCCTTGGCATCGCGCAGCGCCTTTGCCAGATCAATCCCTTTGAGGGCGCCGTCCTTAAGCTCAATGCGTGCGCTGCCATTCAGCGATTTCTTGAAATCGGAAACGCGGGTGCCGGTGCTCACCAGGTCCATGGTTACAGTGCCGCGCCCTTCCAGAATGTCCTGGGCGATTGCGTCACGCAGCAAAGGGCCGACCGAGACGCCGGTCAACGTCTGTTTGATCGCGACGCGGTTGCGATTGGCATCGACCGAGGCGACGCCTTGCAAGCTTCCCTGATAGAGATTCCCCATCAGTGGATCGACCTGCAGCAGGCCATTCTTCGCGGTGAGATCCAAACGCAGATTCTGGACCTTGATGTTCGATGCCGTAAGCTCCCCTACGCGCATACTGCCTTTGAGATCCAGTTGCTTGAGTGCGGAGAAATCGATGGCCGCGTCGGGTTGCCCGGGAGGCGGTGTCGTGGTGGCATCGCCCGGGGCGCCCGGCTTGCCGGAAGGCATATATCGGTCGACGTCAAGCCTGTCGATGGCCACATCGAAAGTCGTACGCAGCTTGGACAGATCCGCAATGGCGAGCTTCGCCTTGATGTTGCTATCGTCCAGTTTGATGGTGAGATCCAAAGCCGCTGTTTGCTGCTTCAGGTCCGCGCTGGCGCTACCCGAAACGGTGGCCACCACGGGTGCCCGCCCGGCGGCCTGGGCGTTCAGCGTAGCGGCGAGATCCGCCAGGGCGAACTGCTGGGTCTGCGGCGCTACGTTCAGCGTGCCCTTGGCCTTCAGATTCGCTTCGAGGTTATTCTCGCTGCCGCGGATGATCGCGCTCGTATCGAACTTTGCCGGCACATTCGCCGTGAGACGACCGGTCTTCAGATTGAAGTCTGAGACTGCGTAAGCCGCACCGCTGGCCTCATCCTCCCAGCTCAGCGCAGCATTGCTGATGCGAACGCCGTCGACATCGAATCTGATAGGCATCGCGCCGGATTCAGCCGGCGCTGCGGGTGTCTCTTTCTTCTGTGCATCGCCCTGCCCTCCACCCAGCAAGTCGGCGAAATTGGTCGTGCCATCCCGGTGCTTGACCAACTTCGCGCGCAAACCCTCGAGCTGGAGCTGGTCGACGACGACCTGTCGGGTCAAAAGCGGCAGCACGGCCAGCGACACGCGCAAGTCCTCAAGGCTTGCGAACTGCGTTTGGCTCGCGGGCTCAGACAAGCTCGCTTTGCCCAGGTGTACGCCCAGTTTCGGAAACAGCATGAGGCGAATGTCGCCCTCCAGGGTCAATGTGCGCTGGGTTTTCTCCTTGACCAGTTGCGCCACTTGCGCCTTGTACTGATTCGGATCGAAGGTTGCCGCGATGATTGCCAGGACGGCGGCGAAAACCAGAATCACGGCCCCAGCCGCGAGCAAAAGCCACTTCAACACCTTCATGGATGGAATTCCGCGTTAGACTCAACGCACGCATTATCGCGCCCGCCGGCGCCCGGTCAACGCAAACTCTGCTTACCCGTCGCTGCAACGCGGCAAGCGCCAGCCCCTGAGCGATCCTGGCGGCCTTGGTATGGAGCGGGTGAAGGGGATCGAACCCTCGTCTAAAGCTTGGGAAGCTTTCGTTCTGCCATTGAACTACACCCGCGTGCTAGCATTGATGGTACAGAATCCAATGCCTTATTTGAAGTGATTGCCCTGATTATCAACGGCCAGCCCCGCTCGTTTCCGGGTCCGCTGAACGTCGCCAACCTCCTTGAATGTCTGGAGTTGCAGGGAAAGCGCGTAGCGCTGGAATGTAATGGCGAAATCGTTCCGCGCAGTAAATTTGCAGCGACCGGATTAAAAGAAGGCGATTCCATCGAAATCGTCGTAGCCGTTGGCGGAGGGTGAGCCACGAGAATTGTGATCGCTGAACAGTGAACGGCGGCACCATCCCGGCTGTCGCATTACTGTTCACCGGTAACCGTTCACTGTTTATCAGCCTATGGACCAACTCGTCATTGCAGGAAAGAACTATTCATCGCGTTTGCTGGTAGGCACCGGCAAATACCGCGATTTTGCGCAAACGCGCGAGGCAATCGAGGCGAGTGGCGCGCAGATCGTCACGATCGCGATCCGCCGCACCAATATCGGTCAGAACCCCGACGAACCCAATCTCCTCGACGTGCTGCCGCCGCAGCGCTTCACGCTGCTACCCAATACCGCCGGCTGCTACACCGCCCAGGACGCGGTGCGTACGTTGCGGCTGGCCCGCGAGCTGCTCGATGGCCACGATCTGGTCAAACTCGAAGTGCTGGGCGACCCGCATACGCTCTATCCCAATATGGTGGAAACCCTGGCTGCGGCAGAAATACTGGTCGCCGAGGGGTTCAAGGTCATGGTGTATACGTCCGACGATCCGATCATGGCCCGGCAACTCGAACAGCTTGGATGCGTTGCCGTAATGCCGCTTGCATCGCTGATCGGATCGGGAATGGGCATTTTGAATCCGTGGAATCTGCAGATCATCATCGACAATGCAACCGTGCCGGTCCTCGTCGATGCCGGGGTGGGCACCGCTTCCGATGCCGCCATTGCCATGGAGCTCGGTTGCGACGGCGTGCTCATGAACACGGCGATTGCTGCGGCAAAAGATCCCGTACTGATGGCGTCGGCCATGAGCAAGGCGGTACAAGCCGGACGCGAAGCGTTTCTTGCCGGACGCATGCCGAAGAAACTTTATTCCGCGGCCCCCTCCTCGCCGACCGTTGGCGTCATTGCCGCGTCCAGCCGGGGCAAAGCCGCCTGACTCCGGCGTTGCGCCCGGTGAGCGCCATCCATCGACATATCCGCAGCTTCGTCCTGCGTCAGGGCCGCGTATCGAATGCGCAACAGCGCGCCGTGGATGCCCTGCTGCCGTCCATCGGCATTCCTTATGCTGAAACGCCGTGCGATTTCGACGCCGCATTCGGGCGATCGGCGCCGCGGTTCCTTGAAATCGGCTTCGGCATGGGCGAAACGACGGCCCGGATGGCCGCCGATCATCCGCAATACGACTACATCGGCGTCGAAGTCCATACCCCCGGCGTGGGCGGTCTGCTGCGCCTGATCGAGGCTCAACAATTGGCCAACATCCGCATCATTCAGCATGACGCCGTCGACATTGTCACCCATATGATCTCGGACGCCAGTCTCGCCGGCATCCATATCTTTTTCCCGGACCCGTGGCCCAAGAAACGCCATCACAAGCGCCGCCTGCTGCAAGCTGAGTTCGTGCGATTGCTCGCACGTCGGCTGCGCCCCGGGGGCTATCTGCACGTGGCGACGGACTGGGAAGAATACGCCGGGCACATTCTGCGGGTGTTGTCGGATGAACCCCTGCTGGTCAACAGCGCGCCCGGGTACGCCCCGCGCCCGGACTACCGGCCATTGACCAAATTCGAGAGCCGCGGCTTGAAGCTGGGCCATGAAGTGCGCGACCTGATTTTCCGGGCCCGGCCCGCTGCATAGCATCGGGCGCCTGCATGCCAGCCCACTAATCTGTGTCGGCAACCCCGACGGCGCGATTCGCCATCAGGTCGGTGCAGGATCCTTCAGAAAAATCTGAAGAAGTTCGTTCAGGAAGCGCTGACCCTTCAGCGTCGGCCGCGCCCGCAGGTGGTCGCGTTCCATCAAACCGCGCGATTCCGCTTCATGCAGTTCCTTGTGCACGACATGCAACGGCATTCCCGTGCGCATCGGAAACAAGGACAACTCGAAACCCTCGGTGAGCCGCAGGGCATTCATCATGAATTCAAATGGCAGTTCGGAGGCAGCGACCTGCAGCTCCTGTTGGACCGCCGCACCTGTCTCGGCTTTTTCCATGTACGCGCGCGGTTGCTTGTAGCGCATTTGCCGCAGGATGCGGGCGGGAAAAGACAATTTACCGTGCGCACCCGCGCCGATGCCAAGGTAATCGCCGAATCTCCAGTAGTTCAAATTGTGTCGCGCCTGCATGGCAGGCTTCGCGAACGCCGATGTCTCGTAGTGCAAATAGCCGGCGGCCGCGAGACGCGTTTCGATGCCCTGCTGCATGTCCGCAGACGCGTCATCGTCGGGCAGCACGGGCGGATGGCGATGAAACAAGGTATTCGGTTCGATGGTCAGGTGATAGGCAGAGATATGCGCCGGCCCAAAACCGATAGCCCGGTCCACGTCGGCCATCGCCTCGGCCGCGGTCTGTCCCGGCAGCGCGTACATCAGATCGACGTTGAAATTATCGAAGCTCTTCTGTGCGATTTCGAGGGCAGCGCGCGCCTGTTTCGCATCGTGAATGCGACCGAGCGCGATGAGGTGATTGCTATTGAAGCTCTGAATGCCGATCGACAGGCGATTGATGCCGATCGACCGGTACTCTGCGAACTTGACCGCTTCGAACGTACCCGGATTGGCCTCCAGCGTGATCTCGGCGTCGGGAGCCAACGGCAACCTTGCGCGGATCGCGCAGAGCAGATCATCAAGCCCGCGGGCGGACAATAGCGACGGGGTGCCCCCGCCAAAAAATACGGAGTAAACCGGTCGCCCCCAGATCTGGGGCAGCGCGTGGTCCAGATCGGCAATCAGCGCCTGCACATAGCGTGCTTCCAGAGCACTCTCCAGATTCGTCAGCGCACCGTTAGCCGGGCGGTTCGTCGCCTTGATTTCGTGCGAGTTGAAGTCGCAATACGGACATTTGCGTACACACCAGGGGATATGAACGTAAAGAGACAACGGCGGCAAAGTCGCCAGCGCCACAGTGCCTTCGGGTGCGTGCGACTGCAAGGTGTGCATGGGTAGCTTGAACGGGTGATAGTTTCTACTATAACCTGTCCAGCGCTACCTCTTCCTGCAACCGACCCACAGTTTGCCCGACGCGAAACGATGCAATCCGCAAGTGATCCAATCGGGGTCTTCGATTCCGGCATCGGGGGGTTGACCATACTGCGCTCCGTACGCGAAGCGCTGCCCGGCGAAGATCTCGTGTATGTAGCGGATGCCGCCCACGTCCCCTACGGGCAGAAATCACCCGAGCAAATCCGCCGTCGGGCGATGTTTATTTGTGGATTTCTGGTCGACCAGGGCGTCAAAGCCATTGTAGTGGCTTGCAACACGGCCACGGCAGCATCCATCGAGGCCTTGCGAGGCCAATGGCCGATTCCGTTCATTGGCGTCGAACCCGCTGTCAAACCCGCTATCGCCGCAACACGCAGCGGCGTCGTCGGCGTGCTCGCCACGCCAGCCACACTGGCAAGCGAGCGGTATAGAAGTCTGATCGAACGCTTCGCCACGGGTGTGCGCATCGTTGCGCAACCGTGCGCCGGCCTGGCCGAGCACATCGAATGCGGCGATCTTGACAGCGCGCAAACCGAGCAGTTGCTGCGTCAGTTCGTCGAGCCGTTGCTGGCACAAAACGTGGATGCGATCGTATTGGGCTGCACGCACTACCCTCTGGTTGCGCATATCGTGCAACGCATTGCCGGCGACGGCGTGACCGTCATTGAGAACGGCAGGGCCGTGGCAAAGCAACTCGCCAGGCAATTGGAAGGCGCCGGCGCCCTGCGTGGTCGGGCAACGGGGTGCGAGACGTTCTGGACAAGCGGACCCATCCTGGGGATCAAGCCGTTATTGGACAGCCTTTGGGGAGCACATGTCGTCGTGCGCGCGCTGCCCGAACTACAATCGCCGGCAGGAACGCGTTTCAGCGCAACGTCTTGATGATTTTGAACACTCGCAACAGACCCACCAGGAACATCGCGCCGCGATAGCCCTTGCGCAGGAGTTTGCCGGGGCCGAGCGCTAACAGCGCTGCGCCGCCGAGAGCGACAACAAAGGGGTTCGACTTCAGGCGCCGATAACCGCGCCACGCCAGATCGGCATAGCCAAGCGCGCGCTGGCAAACAACCGCTTCGGCGTTAAGCTGCAGGCGCTGCTCGCGCGCCAGCGCGACCAGCAAGCGGCGTTTGCGAACGATCTCCTGCAGACGGGCGCTCATCGTCCCCCCAACTGGTCGCGATCCTTGGCCAGTTCTTCCAGAGTCGCCTGAAACAGATGGGGCCTGCCCTGGACCAGCGTTCGCACGCGCCACCATGACAGCAGTCCCAGCAGCGCGAACCCGGAGGCGAGAAGCACCGCGGCCAGGACGCGGTTGGTATCCCAGAACACGACCAGCACCACCACCGCGAGCAGCACAACCGTGGTAAAGGCCAGAAACAAGGCGACGATCGTCCACAACAGCATGGCACTCAAGTGCGCGACCTGCTCCTCCACTTCGGTGCCGAGCAACTCAATGCGAGTCTGCGCGATGGCGGCCACGGTGACCAGCAACTGCTTGAGCGAGTCGAACAAGCCGAGCGATGCTCGCGGCGCCTTTATGTCGGGTGAGTTGTCCATGCCACGGTTATTTCCGCGCGATCAATATGCCGATGACCACGCCCACCGCGGCCGCGACGCCGACCGCAGCCCACGGATTATCGTGCACATAATCGTCCGTCGCCTTGACGGCTTCGCGTGTTTGTTCGACGGCCGCGTAGCCAGCCTGGGCAATTCGCGCTTTGGCCGCGTCGATGGACTCTTCGGCCCGCGCGCGCGCCGCGGCAACTTTCTCTCCGGCTTGTCCGGCGGTGGCCCGGAGCAGGTCTTCCGCATCCGTGACCACCAGGCGCAAGTCATCCATTAACTTGTCCGCTGTCAGTTCTTTGTTCTTCATCGCCGTCTCCTGGTTGGTTTGCATTGCAGCGCCGTTGTGCCGCCACATCACGCCGGCCAATTGCCGTGCTTCAACACCTCGCCCAGCAACGCCAGTGCCTTCGCGCGATGGCTGATAAAATTCTTTTTCGCCGGGGCAAGTTCCGCTCCCGTCTGACCCAGCCCGGGATCCAGGAACAACGGGTCATAACCGAAGCCCCCGGTACCCCGCGGCGCGCGCAAAATTTCGCCGTGCCAAAACCCCTGCGCGATCAGCGGCTGTGGATCCCGGGCGTGTCGCATAAACACGATTATGCAGTAGTAATGCGCCCTGCGATCTTGATGCTCATACAGCGCCTGCAGCAGTTTGGCGTTATTGCGCTCATCGGACCGTGGTTCACCGGCATAACGGGCGGAGTGTACACCCGGGGCGCCGCCCAGAGCGTCGACGCAAAGCCCGGAATCGTCTGCCAGTGCCGGCAATCCGGAGAGGGCAGACGCGTGCCGGGCCTTCGCCAGCGCGTTCTCGATGAATGTGTCATGGGGTTCCTGTGCTTCGGATATCCCGAGGACGGACTGCGGCAGCGCTTCGATCTCCAGCGGCGCGATGATCTCCCCGATCTCTCGTAGCTTGCCGGCATTGCTGGACGCGATGACCAGTTTGCTGAACATTGCGCGCAGCCTCGCTCAGCCGCCGATGCCCAACGCCGCTTTCTGTGCCGCCACCAGCTGGCCGATGCCCTGCGCGGCCAGATCGAGCATCGCGTTCATCTCCCGGCGCGAGAACGGCTCGCGCTCGGCCGTGCCCTGCACTTCCACCAGCGTCCCGGCTCCCGTCATGACGACATTCATGTCGGTGTCGCTGATCGAATCCTCCGGATAATCGAGGTCGAGTACCGGGGTACCTTGAAAGATACCGACCGAAACCGCAGCGACAAAGTCGCGGATCGGCCATTGCGCAAGCGCGTTCTTGTCCTTCAGCCAGCTCATCGCATCATGCAATGCGACATAAGCGCCGGTAATGCTTGCAGTGCGCGTTCCGCCGTCGGCCTGGATCACGTCGCAATCGATCTGGATCGTGCGCTCGCCGATCGCTTCCAGACTGGTGACTGCGCGCAAACTGCGGCCTATGAGACGCTGAATCTCCTGCGTACGGCCAGACTGCTTGCCGCGCGCTGCCTCACGCTCCGAGCGCGTGTTGGTGGACCTCGGCAGCATGCCGTACTCGGCGGTAAGCCAGCCCTGGCCCTTGCCTTTCAGAAACGCGGGCACTTTATCCTCGATGCTCGCGGTGCACAGGACCTTGGTATAGCCAAACTCGATGAGTACGGAACCTTCCGCATGGCGCGTATAAGCGCGAGTGATGGCGAGTTTTCTCAATTGATCGGGGGAACGTCCACTCGGGCGCATGGCTTTGCTTTCAGGTTGGAATGATGCCGCTGCAGGCAGAGGGGGCGGCAGCCCGCGCGCACATGCGGCCGCGAATCGAAAAGTCGGCTCGATTTGTGTGCTATCTTTTCGGCTCGCCAATTTTGGTGAACTCCTGCGCCCTTGTAAAGCGTCCCGTCGTCCGATGATTTACAGCATGACAGGTTATGCAGTGGCTGCGGTCGAACTTCCGTTCGGCGCACTCAATCTCGAATTGCGATCGGTAAACCATCGTTATCTCGACATCCAGTTCAGGATTCCTGACGAACTGCGGCCACTGGAAACGGGTCTGCGCGAAATAACCGGCGCTCGCATCGGCCGGGGCAAGGTTGAGGTACGCATCGCCATCAGCAAGTCAGCTGCGTCCCAATCGAACCTGCAACTCGATGACCGGCTGCTCTCGCAACTCGCACAGCTCGACGCGCGGGTACGTTCCATTCTGCCGGACGGTCAACCCCTTTCGGTCGCCGATGCGCTGCGCTGGCCCGGCATGCTGGGCAATGACGATCTGGCGCCTGAAGAGTTGCAGCAAACTTGCACACAGCTGCTCGATCGAGCGCTCGACGATCTCACCGCGTCGCGCGCGCGTGAAGGGGAAAAACTCAAGCAATTGCTGTTGGACCGCATTACGTCGATGGAGGCACTGGTCGCGCGACTGGCCCCTCGCATGCCGCAACTGGTGAGCGCCTATCGGGAGAAATTGACGGCGCGACTCAAAGACGCGATGGTGAGCCTGGACGATGAGCGCCTGAATCAGGAACTGGTGCTGTTTGCATCGAAGATCGACGTCGATGAGGAATTATCGCGCCTGACGACGCATTTTGGCGAGATCCGGCGCATTCTTGACAAAGGTGGCGCTGCCGGCAAGCGTCTGGACTTCCTGATGCAGGAACTCAATCGCGAAGCCAACACCCTCGGATCTAAATCGGTCGACGTGGAATTCACCCAAACGGCGATGGATCTCAAGGTTTTGATCGAGCAGATGCGCGAACAGATTCAGAACATCGAGTGAGAGGCAACGTTTTCATCGTCTGCGCGCCATCGGGGGCCGGCAAGACTTCGCTGGTCGCGGAACTGTTGCGGCGCGATCGCAACACCTGCCTGTCCATATCGCACACTACGCGGGCGCCCCGCCCCGGAGAATCTAACGGCAAGGACTATCACTTCGTGGCAAAGCCGGTATTCGAAGCCATGATCGAGCGGGGCGAGTTTCTGGAGAGTGCCGAGGTGCACGGCAACCTGTATGGCACTTCACAACACTGGATCGACGCGCAGCGCGCATGCGATGCCGATATCGTGCTGGAAATTGACTGGCAGGGGGCACGGCAGGTGCGCGCATTGCTGCGGGACGCCATCGGCATCTTCATTTTGCCACCTTCGCCGGACACGCTGCGCCGGCGCCTGGTCGACCGGGGCCAGGATAGCTTCGCCGTCATCGAGCACCGGGTCCAGGCCGCGCGAGGCGAGATCGCCCATTTGGCCGAGTTCGACTATGTTATTATTAACAACAATTTCGATGATGCCGTCGAAGACCTGGTGAGTATCGTGCGGGCCGCCCGGTTGCGGACGGCAGCACAGGTTTCCCGCCACCGCGATTTGATCAACAGCCTGAAATGAGCTGCATATGGCGCGCATAACCGTAGAAGATTGTCTGAAACATATCCCGAATCGCTTCGAGCTCACGCTGGCGGCCACTTACCGCGCGCGACAGCTGGCGACCGGCGCGTCCCCCCTTGTCGACACCAACAAGGACAAGCCGACCGTGATCGCCTTGCGCGAGATCGCGTCCCAGAAGGTCGGGACCGAAATCCTTAAAACCAAAACCTGAACGGGTCCGGCGACACGAACGCAGGAGGCTTAGCCCACTCTTCCCATCAGCCGGTGAGCGCATCGTGTCCACCGGTCGCGACTGAAGCCTCTATGTCCGAAGCCGAGCTTCTGTTCAAGAATGCAACCGGCTACCTCAAGCCGGAGGATATCGTTCAGCTCGAATGCGCCTATCAGTTCAGCGAAGCGGCGCACGAGGGCCAGTTCCGCAAGACTGGCGATCCCTACATTTCCCATCCGATTGCCGTTGCTCATATCCTTGCGCAATGGCATCTCGACGCGCAGGCGCTGACGGCCGCGCTGCTGCATGACGTGATGGAGGATACCTCCGTCACCAAGAGCGAGATCACCGAACGATTCGGAAAGCATGTGGCCGACCTCGTCGATGGCGTATCCAAGCTCGACCGCATCGAATTCCAGACTCAGGAAGAAGCACAGGCCGAAAACTTCCGGAAGATGCTGCTCGCGATGGCGCGCGATGTGCGCGTCATTCTCATCAAACTGGCCGATCGCCTGCACAACATGCGCACGCTGACGGTCATGCATGCGAAGAAGCGGGAGCGCATTGCGCGCGAGACGCTAGAGATTTACGCGCCCATTGCCCACCGGTTGGGATTGAACGAGCTCTACCAGGAATTGCAGGAACTCGCGTTCCGTCACCTTTATCCGAATCGCTTCAATGTACTGTCCAAGGCTTTGCTGCGTGCACGCGGCAACCGGCGCGAGGTCGTGGACAAGATTCTGGACGCGATCAAGCAAAAGCTGGCTGACAATCACATTGACGCGACCGTGACCGGCCGCGAGAAGAACCTCTACAGCATCTACAACAAGATGCATGAGAAAAGCCTGTCGTTTGCCGAGGTGTTCGATATCTACGGCTTCCGCGTCATCGTCAAGGACACGGCGGCATGTTATCTCGCGCTGGGCGCGCTGCATCAGTTGTACAAGCCTATTCCCGGCAAGTTCAAGGATTACATCGCCATCGCCAAGGCAAATGGTTATCAGTCGTTGCACACGACGCTGTTCGGTCCTTTCGGCACGCCCATCGAAGTCCAGATCCGCACGCTGGTCATGCACAAGATTGCCGAGGCCGGCGTGGCATCACATTGGCTCTACAAGGAAAACGACGCGCAGATCAACGAACTGCACATGAAGACCCACCAGTGGCTGCAAAGCCTGCTGGAAATGCAATCGGAATCCGGCGACTCGATCGAATTCCTCGAACACCTGAAAGTCGACTTGTTCCCCGACGAGGTTTACGTCTTCACGCCCAAGGGCAAGATACTTTCTTTGCCGCACGGATCAACCTGCGTGGACTTTGCGTACGCGGTCCATACCGATATCGGCAACCGCTGCGTGGCTGCCAAGGTCAATCACGAACTGGTGCCGCTGCGCTCGGAACTCAAGAATGGCGATCGCGTGGAGATCATCACCGCGGCTCACGCCAAACCCAATCCGGCGTGGCTTAGCTATGTCGTCAGCGGCAAAGCCCGCTCCCACATCCGCCATTTCCTCAAAACCATGCAATACGAGGAATCCTCACAACTGGGCGAGCGCCTGCTCAACCAGGCACTCGCCGCGCTGAAGGCGGATCCTGAACATGTCGGCGAGTCGCAATGGGACAAGCTTCTCAAGGAAAACAGCGCCAAATCCCGGCAGGAAGTGCTCGCTGATATCGGTCTGGGTAAGCAACTGGCCATCGTGATCGCGCGCGAACTACTTTCCATTGCAGAACCCAAGGGCAGCAAATCGGAAAAACTGCCCGGTAGTCTGATCATCCGCGGTTCGGAAGGCATGGCCCTTCAGTTTGCCAAATGCTGTCATCCGATCCCGGGCGACCCCATCATTGGCTTCCTGAAGAAAGGTCATGGCCTGGTGGTACATACGCACGATTGCCCGGTAGCGCGAAAGACCCGCGGCGATCCGGAAAAATGGCTGGACGTCGAGTGGGCACCGGACACCCGCAAACTGTTCTCGGTCAATATCAAAATGGTGGTGTCGAATCACCGTGGCGTACTGGCCAAAGTCGCGGCCATGATTACCGACAACGACTCGAACATCGATAACGTGAGTCTCGAGCAGGGCGACTCGAGCGCCTACACCATCATTCACTTCACGCTGCAAGTCAACGACAGGCAGCATCTCGCGCGCGTCATGCGCAGCTTGCGCCGTGTCCCGGAAGTCATCCGTATCTGGCGCCTCAAGGGCTGAGGACTCGCTGCACAAGTGGCCGGAGGACCGTTGCGGAGCAGCACCGCACCGTCGCCTATAATGTATCGAGACAATGTCAATGCTAAGCCTATTGCCGTCAGCCATGACTCACAAACCAGCTAAACGATTGCTACTCGCCGCCAGCATGACGGCGCTACTAGGTGCATCGGCCGTGCCGGGTGCTGCCGAGGAATTCTCGAGAGTTCCGACCTCGCGCAACGATTCGCTCGAATTGCCCGGGCTGACTGCGGGTTGTCATGTCTGCGAATGGCGACCGAAATTGAACGAGATGGCCGCTGTTGAGCAATGCGGTACGGACGAATCGGGATCGCCCCGGAGAGGATTGTTCGAATGCGGTTTTTCGCAGGATTGCGAGCGGGAATGCCATTTCTTACGCTGCAACGCGCCTTGACCACTCCCGCCCGCTTGCCCACATCCTGCCGGTTCATCCTGCCTTTATTCGCTCGCTTGGTACCGGCGGTCGTCCGTCGGCGACGGAAAACATGCCTGAATCGCATGTGGCACCGTCTTCACCTGCGAAATATCGCGACAAACATCTGATTTTTCTAAAAAAATAAGGATTGGCACAGCCGTTGCAAGAGTCCCCTGCGAATATTGGTTTCGCCTGGTGATCGTCACCCGGGAAGTTCCAATCGCGAGGTGCAGCATGATGTTCGATCCGTTATCCGACCTGACTTCGAGGCCCGCAAAAA
>CBDDRM010000161.1:0-6883 GCA_965233135.1 uncultured bacterium
GCGCAGGGCCGCCTGTTCGTCGCCGATCGGGGCAACATGCGTCTCCAGATTTTCGATCAGCAGGGAAAATTCATCGCGCAATGGGCCCAGTTCAGCCGTCCCAGTGGGGTCTATATCCGCGATGGCATGATCTACGTCGCGGATTCCGAGTCCAACGGGCTGCCGTTCGCCGTGCATCCAGGATGGAAGCGGGGTATACGCATCGGCAAGGTGACCGATGGACGCGTCTTGTACTTGATTCCCGATCCGCTGGAACTGCAGGGCACCAGCGCCGCGGAAGGTCTGGCCGTGGATGCGCGGGGAAATGTGTATGGCGCGGAGGTCGGCCCAAGACAATTGGTAAAGCACGTCAGGTAGCGACCCCGACATGGCCCTCAAACATCCCAAAGGTCCGCCCGGCACGCTGGTCGTGCTGGAGCACGATTCGCGGATCCTCAAGGACAATCCGCTCGGCGATGCGCATATGCGCAAGGTCGCGGTATGGCTGCCGCCGCAGTATGACGAGGGGACGGACCGCCGCCGCTTTCCGGTGCTCTACGACTTGGTGGGTTTTACCGGGTCGGGACTGTCTCACACCAGCTGGAAGCCGTTCGGCGAGAATGTTCCGGAGCGCGCGGCACGGCTGATCCGGGAACAGAAGATGGGCCCCGCAATCATTGTGTTTCCGGATTGCTTCACCGCGCTCGGCGGCAACCAGTACGTGAACTCCTCCGCAGTCGGCAACTACGCCGACTACCTGACGCGCGAAATCATTCCGTTCGTGGATCGGGAGTTCCGCACGCTGGCGCGCCGCGAGCATCGCGGCTGTTTCGGCAAGTCCTCAGGCGGCTACGGATCGATGATTCATGGCATGAAGTACGCGAAGTACTGGGGCGCGGTCGCCAATCATTCAGGCGATGCGTATTTTGATTTCGTTTACTGGCACGACTGGCCCAACACGCTGGACGAGCTTGCGAAATATGCAGTGCCGAAACGCAAGCCCGGTGCATACGACGCGCGCGCCGCTTCGAATCGCAAGGGGCTCGCGCAGGGTCTGGACGACGGGCGCATCGAGCGTTTTCTCGCCGAGGTGTGGAAGAGAGAAAAGCTTTCAACGGCGGAAGGCCATTGCCTGATGAATCTGTGCATGGCCGCCACCTACGATCCGGACCGCAGTGCGCCGCTGGGATTTCGCGTGCCGTTCAATCTCGAATCAGGCGAAGCGATCGAGAAACGCTGGGGCAAGTGGCGCGAACATGACCCGATAAATCTGGTCGCGCAATACCGTGCCAATCTCAAATCGTTGCGCGGCATCTATATCGATTGCGGCTGGCGCGATCAGTATCATATTCACTACGGATCGCGCATTCTGTCGAAGCGGCTTGCCGCGGCCGGCATTCGCCATACCTACGAAGAGTTCGACGACAACCATTCCGACATCGATTACCGTATGGATACCAGCCTGCCGTTTCTTTACCGCGCCTTGAAGCCCTGAACGGCGCCCGGTTATCGATCCCGGCTAATGCGCCGTCGCCCATGGATTTGATCGAGCATGTTGTTCCCTGCCCGCACTGCAATGCGATCAATCGCATCGCAGCAGACGGCCTCGACCGGACTGTCAACTGCGAGGATTGCCGGAAGCCCCTGTTCGAGGGCCGTCCCCTCATCCTGACCGATGCAAATTTCCGGGATATCGCAGGCCGTGGGTCACTGCCGGTGGTCATCGATTTCTGGGCACCCTGGTGCGGCCCGTGCGAGTCGATGGCGACCCAGTTCGAGCGCGCGGCTGCAATACTGGAACCGCAGATCCGGTTCGCGACACTCAACAACGACGAGAACCCAAAGACTTCGCTGCGGCTGCGCGTACGCAGTATTCCAATGTTGATCCTGTTCCGGAATGCGGAGGAAGTGGCCAGGACGTCAGGCAACATGGACGCGCGTGCGATCACCGGCTGGATTAGAGAGTCGCTGGGCCTGATTCGCGAATCGCGTACTGGCGAGTGAGCTCCCGCTGTTCCATTGCCGGCGCGCGCCGCCTCCGCGGCTACCGCTCGATGCTTATGCGAAAAAGAGAGGTTGCACGGTCGGTTGCGCGTGGGTATGGTTAGGTGCCATGAAGTCCATCACTTTCAGGATACTCTTGCATGCCTGTGCGCTGGTCGTCGCCACGACGGCGCATGGCGCAGAGTCCCGCGCGCCGGCGGAGCCGGGCGGGGACTCCGAAATTGCGCCGTCGCACGGACTCATGGCGAAGCTGCAAGGCTATGTGCGCGAGCAAGGCGTGGATGTCACGCAATTGAATGCCGACGCCATGGTCCGGCTGATGATCGATTGGTACCGGTTTACACCGGTGCAGGGCAGGGGAGGGCAAGCGTCGGACGATACCCTCGTGTATCGCTACGGCGGCTGGTCCGAGGGTTGCGCGACGGCCTTCAAGCTCAGCTTGCTCCGGCGGGTGACGCAGCGCACGGGTGCGCAGCCATTGGAGCGCTTCGCCGGCATTACGTTGATGTTCGAGCCGAGCAATCAGGCCGAGCTGGTGCCATTCAGCGCGGTGTCTTCCGATGCAAAATCGATGGACGCTTTCTTGCAAACGATTGAATCGTCGCCGGCCTTCAAGCAACTTGCCGGCGCAACGCCGATGAGCGTGATGATCGAAACCGGCGGCGTGCGCTGAGTAATGCGCAGTCTGTACCCGCGCGGTTCGGGAGCCTAGAGCGAGGAAAGCAGACTCTGTAGCGTGCTGATTTCAGCCGGCTTGACGAGGTGGTGATCGAAGCCGGCTTCGCGCGCCTTGCGCCGATCTTCCTCCTGGCCCCATCCGGTCAAGGCGACCAGGGACGTGCGACGGTCCGGAAATCCACTCCGGATACGCCGCGCCACCTCGTACCCATCCATGCCGGGCATGCCAATATCGAGCAGTACCACGGCCGGATCGTAAGTCTTGAACGCTTCGAGCGCCTCGACCCCGTCTTTTGCCAGACGCACATCCGCGCCGAGGTGCTGCAAGATCATGCCCAGGCTATCCGCGGCATCCTGGTTATCATCGACCACGAGAATGCGCTTTTGCGGCAGAACGGCCGCGTCCTCGCGGATCGGTGTGTCGGACCGCGGCGATTGACTCGATGCGAGCGGCAGGCGCACGGTGAACTCGCTGCCCTGGCGCGCGCCATTGCTTTCGACGGTAATCGATCCGCCGTGCATTTCAGCCAGGTTTCGCGCCAGCGCGAGGCCGATGCCGAGTCCACCCTGTCCGCGGGTGGAGGAACGCTCACCGCGGCTGAACACTTCGAAAATGCGGCTCAGGTCATTCGGGGCAATGCCCGGTCCGTTGTCTTGCACCGAAATCACCGCGGTGCCGTCCTGCCGCCCGGTGCGCACCTCGATGCGCCCGCCGCGCTCCGTGTAAATGGCAGCGTTGTTCAAGAGGTTGGCGAGAATCTGCACCAGACGAACGGGATCGCCGTCGACCCACAACGGCTGTTCGGTCAATGAAAGTGCCAGCTTATGTCCCGATGCCTGGATCAGCGGATTGCTGGTTTCGATCGCGTTGCGCACGATGGTCGCCAATTCGACGCGCTCCTTGCGCAGTTCCAGTTTGCCGCGGCTGATGCGGGACATCTCCAGCAGATCGTCCACCAGCCGTACCAGATTATTGACCTGACGCTCCATGATCTGCTGAATGGGTTCGACGGACGGATCGCCTTTGCCGCTCAGGCGCAGCAACTGCAGCGAATTGCGCAGCGGCGCCAGCGGATTGCGCAGTTCGTGCGACAGGGTGGCGATGAATTCATCCTTGCGCCGGTCCGCATCGCGCAACGCCTCGCGCGCCATCACCGATCTGGAAATGTCGCGGAAATAGCAGACCACGCCCTGCCGGTTGCCCGGCAGCGGAATGCGCGCGATCTGCCATTCATAGTATTCGGTCACCTTGCGGTCCTGGCGCTCTTCGATGAGCTCAGGAACGATATGCGGTTCGCCGGTTGCCAGCGTATGCCGGAAGCGACGCACGATTTCGTCCGCTTGTTGCGCGGGCCATAGTATGTGGATGACTTCGTCGAAGTCGCGGCCAATGAGATCGGGGATGTCGCCGAACACCGGTCGCGCGACCGGGTTCACTGCTGCCACGCGGAAGTCATCGTCGACCAGGTACACACCAAGGGGCGCCTGATTGAGCAGCGTCTCGAACTGCGCAAGCGCCTCGTGCGTCCTGCGCGATTCTTCCGCCGAGCGCAGCAGCGTGCCCACGCGCACCAGCAGCTCGCGCGAACTGAAAGGCTTGACCAGATAGTCATCGGCGCCTCTGTCCATGCCCTCGATGCGCGCTTCCTCGCCGGCGCGGGCGGACAACAGGATCACCGGGATACCGCGCAGCGCCGGATCGTCGCGCAGTGCGCGAATCAGCCCGAATCCATCGAGTCGCGGCATCATAACGTCGGAAACGATGACGTCGGGACGCTGCGCTCGCGCCGCGGCGAGTGCGGCCTCGCCGTCATTGACGGCCTCGACTTCGTAATCCTCCGCGAGCAACCGTCGGGCGTATTCACGCAGGTCGGCGTTATCGTCTGCCAGCAGCACCCGATGCGCATTCCTTGGTTGGGCTTGCGGCGCCTCCTCAGCCGGCAACCAGCTCAGCGCCTCATTGACGTATGCGCCGGCCCGATTGCCGACCAGCGGTGCCGACGGGGAGGTCTTGAGGCGCTCGGCTGGCAGATGCGCGCTGCCCTTCGGAAGCGAAACCGTGAATGTCGTGCCTTTGCCCAGAACGCTGGAAACGCCGATGGTGCCGCCATGCAGCTTGACCAGTTCCTGAACCAGCGCCAGTCCGATGCCGCTGCCTTCGTGGCTGCGCCCGCGCGCACCCTCCACTCGATGAAAGCGTTCGAACATGCGCGGCAGCGCTTCCGGGGGAATCCCTGTACCGGTGTCGCTGATTTTTACTTCAATGCGATTTCCCAATTCGCGAATCTGCACGACGATCTCGCCCTCGACCGTGAACTTGAACGCATTCGAGACCAGGTTGAGAATGATCTTCTCCCACATTTCGTGATCGACATACGCGAATTCCGCAAGGGGAGGGCCGTCCACTTCCAGACGAATGCCGGCACGCTCGCACGCCGAACGGAAATTGCTCACCAGATCGGCGGTCAAGGCGCACAGATCGGTGGGCTCGTAGGAAGCCTGGGCGCGTCCCGCCTCGATGCGCGCAAAGTCCAGCAGCGTGTTGACCAGCTTCAACAGGCGCTGGCCATTGCGCCGTACTACCGTCAACAATTCCCGGTTTTCCGGGAGCACGCCGTTTTCGGGCTTGGCAAGAATGTCATCGAGCGGGCCAAGCATGAGCGTAAGCGGCGTGCGGAACTCGTGGCTGACGTTGCCGAAGAAGGTGGTCTTGGCCCGGTCGATCTCGGCCAGCGCCTCGGCCCGCTTCTTTTCCTCCTCGTAGGCCTGGGCGTTCGCGATTGCCGCGGCCACCTGGCGCACGACCACTGCAAGGAAACCCCGATAGCTCTCATCGAACTGGCGGAATGGATTCAACCCGATGACGAGTGCACCCGCGCGGGGGCTGCTGCCGGAAGCTGCGATCGGCAGCACCGCGGCCTGCGAGGGTGCACGGGGCCATTCCCCCTTGGGCAGTGAGCCGTGTGCGTCGTCGAGGGATACGAGCTTGATCAGTCCGGTGCTGATGACATCCGTCCAGGGCCACATCGCGGGATCGCGCAAGCTTTCCGCGCCACGTGACCAGGCCGCAGCTTTTGGAGGCTGGCCTTCGTCCGCGCTCATGAAAATCAATGCAAAGGGAATATCCCGCGGATTCGTTCCCAGGGCTTCCATTGCCAGATGGCAGGCGTCCTGTGCGCTGCGCGCACTTCCGGTTGTCGCGGCAAACTGGCTCAGCAGTGCGAGCTGGCGCTCGCTGATCACGCGTCGCGTATCGTCGCTGTTGGCGCATATCAGACCGCCCGGACCACCCTCGTCGTTGGGAACAGGACTGTACGAAAAAGTGTAATAAGTTTCTTCCTGATAGCCGTGACGCTCCATGATGAGCAACTGCGATTCCACATAGGTACCTTCGTCGCGTGTCATGACGGTATCCGCCATTGGGCCGACCACGTCCCAGATTTCCTTCCATACTTCCGAGAATGGACGACCCAGCGCACGCGGATGCTTGCCGCCAATGATGGCTTTATACGGGTCGTTGTACAGATAGGTCAGTTCGGGGCCCCATCCAAGCCAGATCGGCTGCCTCGAAGTCAGCATGATGCGCACCGCCGTCTTCAGGCTGCGGGGCCACGCGTCCGGTGGTCCAAGGGGAGTGCGGGCCCAGTCGTGGGCGCGCATCAGCGCGCCCAACTCGCCGCCACCTTCAAGAAAGGATCTCTCCGAGGCTTTTTCTGTGGACATGTGGAGCTGGTCAGGACGATACAGGTTGCAAGGGCGCCCGGTCGTCGCTTGAGGCAGACATATAAAGCCGAATCAAATCAGGGGCGCCAATATGCTGGAATGAGTGTCGGGGATCTTATCGTATTTTATTGCGCTCTATTATGGCGGACGCAGTGAGCTGGAAAGCTTGGGCAGCGCGATCCAGAGTAGGTTCCGGCATAACACGGCCCGGTTTGCTCGGGCGACGCGGGGCGAGCCGCAGTGCATGCCGCGGACCCGCTGGAAAGCGGTCCGCTGGTTGCCGCGTCTGCGTGCGCGCACAACCCCTCCCCGGTACTCGCTTATAATCCCCGGCTCTTTGGAAACTCATCGCTGTATTCAGACCAATGGCTCAATACGTCTATACCATGAACCGCGTGGGCAAAGTGGTCCCGCCCAAGCGCGTCATTCTCAAGGATATCTCCCTGTCGTTTTTTCCGGGTGCGAAGATCGGCATGCTGGGGCTCAACGGCTCGGGCAA
>CBDDRM010000162.1:0-39045 GCA_965233135.1 uncultured bacterium
CGGCAAGTCTGCGCTTGGCTTCATCTCGCGCCGTACGTGCAGCCGGCGCGCGTACTAGCGGATACACGCCAAGGGCCAGCAACTTTTCTTTGCCGGCGAAGCGATATTTCAAGCGCCAATACTTGGCGCCGTCGGGTTTGACCAGCACATACAATCCTCCACCGTCGGCTAATTTGTACGGTTTAGAGGTGGGCTTTGCATTGCGAATCTGCACGTCTGAAAGTAGCATCCCAGATACCCCCATCAGATGGAGGTACCCCCGCTGTCGCCGGACAGTACCCCCAATCACCAGCTTCGATACCCCCAAAAATACCCCCGATGCAGTGGGATGTCAAAGGATGTTCTGGGTCGGCTTGAAGCCTTGTGCTTGCGGTTTTCCCTATGAAGATAGGGTGGGATATGGACTTACTGGGACGTTCTGGAATTCTGACATGGTGCCGAGAAGAGGACTCGAACCTCCACAGTGTTGCCACCGCCAGGACCTGAACCTGGTGCGTCTACCAATTCCGCCATCTCGGCACGGAAGGGCGCAGAATGTAATGGGAAAGCGCTTCTTTGTCAACGAAGCGGCGCCCGTATCCACAGCAATTGCCTGAATGAAAACAACCAAGAAAACTTCCAGATCCACTTCCGGTAAAGCGCCCGCCAAAAGGCGCGCTTCGGACCTCCGCGGACGCGACCCGTTTCTCGAGCGCGAAAGGCAGCGCTACGAGCACCCGCTGCCAAGCCGCGAACATATCCTCGATGTATTGATGGAGCAGGGCGTACCGGTGTCCGCGGATCTACTCGCGCAGCTGCTGTCCATATCGCCGCATGAATCCGATACGTTCGAGCGCCGGCTCGGGGCCATGGAGCGCGACGGCCAGATCATGCGCAATCGCAAGAACGCCATTTGCGTGGTCGAAAAACTCGACTTGATCAAGGGGCGGGTGCAGGGACACCCGGACGGGTTCGGCTTTCTGGTGCGCGAGGGAGAAGGTGAGGATCTGTTCCTGCATCCGGGGGAAATGGCGAAGGTGCTGCACGGCGACCGCGTAGTCGCGCGCGAAGGCGGAATCAACGCGCGCGGGCGCCGCGAGGGACATATCGTCGAAGTGCTGGAGCGTGCCAATCTGAAAGTCGTCGGTCGCTTCCTGAATGAACATGGCATAGGGGTGGTCGCGCCGGAAGACCGGCGCATCAGCCAGGATATCCTGATTCCGGCCGGGGCGAACGGTAACGCCAAGCCAGGCCAGGTCGTCATGGCCGAGATCGTCGAACAGCCGCAGCGCCACGCACAGCCGGTCGGGCGCATCGTCGAGGTGCTGGGAAATTATGCCGATCCGGGCATGGAAATCGAGATCGCGCTGCGCAAGCACGACCTGCCGCATGAGTTTTCCACGGAAGTCGAGAAAGCGGCGGCGAAGTTTGCAGCCGGCGTCACGCCGGCTGATCTGCATGGTCGCGAAGACGTGCGTGGATTGCCGCTGGTGACCATCGACGGAGAGACCGCGAAGGATTTCGACGATGCCGTTTATTGCGAGCGTCGCGGCAAGGGATTCAAACTTTGGGTGGCGATTGCCGATGTCAGCCACTACGTAAAACACGGGGATGTCATCGACCTCGAAGCGCGCGAGCGCGGCAACTCGGTTTATTTCCCGCGCCGCGTGATTCCGATGCTGCCCGAAGTGCTCTCCAACGGGCTGTGCTCGTTGATGCCCGATACCGATCGCCTGTGCATGGTCTGCGAGATGGATATCTCCGCGCGCGGCGAGATCGCGGTTTATCGTTTCTATCCGGCAGTGATGCATTCGCGCGCGCGCCTTACCTACACGCGCGTAGCACAGGTCATTGACGATCCACAGGGGGAAACCGCCGCGGAACTTGCGGATCTGGTGCCGCACCTGCAGGCGCTGCACGCGCTCTATCAGGCGCTCGTGAAGGCGCGCGCGGTGCGCGGCGCGATCGACTTCGAGACGGTCGAGACGCAGATGTTCTTCGACGACGAAGGCAAGATCGAGCGCATCGTGCCAACGCAGCGCAACGACGCCCACCGGCTGATCGAGGAGTGCATGCTCGCCGCCAATGTCAGTGCGTCGGATTTTCTGTCGCGCCACGAGCATCCCGCGCTGTATCGTATCCACGAGGGTCCCACGCCCGAAAAACTCGCCGCATTGCGCGAATTTCTGCGCGAGTTCGGGCTCCAGCTTACCGGCGGCGACGATCCCCTGGCCAAGGATTACGCGCGGCTGCTCGAACGAATCAAGACGCGGCCCGACGTGCAATTGCTGCAGACGGTGATGCTGCGTTCATTGCGCCAGGCCGTCTACAGTCCTGACAATGTCGGGCATTTCGGACTGGCCTACGACGCCTACACGCATTTCACCTCGCCGATTCGCCGCTATCCCGACTTGCTGATTCATCGGGCCATCAAGGCGGTGCTTGCCGGTACGCGCTACGAACCCGGCAACTGGCAGGAGTTGGGCACGCGCAGTTCGGAAACCGAGCGCCGCGCCGACGAGGCGACGCGTGATGTGGAAGCCTGGCTCAAGAGCTATTACATGCAGGACCGAATCGGCGAGCGCTTCACGGCCACTGTCAGCGGCGTTACGAGCTTCGGGGTATTCGTGGCGTTGCATGAAGTATATGTGGAGGGCCTGGTACATATATCAGAGCTCGGCGCCGACTATTTCCATTTCGACGCGGCCAAGCACCAGCTGCTCGGCGAGCGTACCGGCAAGCGATTCCGGCTCGGCGATCGCATTCCGGTGAAGCTGGTCCGGGTCGATCTGGAAACCGCCAAGATCGATTTCGTGCTCGATGAGACTTCCAAAGCCGCGCGATGAACAACCGGCGGGTGATCTATGGATTGCATGCGGTGACGGCCGCGTTGCAGCGGCGGCCCGCCGCGGTACTGGAAGTTTTGCTCGATCCCGGCCGGGCTGACCCGCGCGCGCGACGGGTCGCGGATCTCGCCAAATTAGCCGGCGTGCGATTGCAAGAGGCGGATGCGAAGCGCCTGGATGGCCTGGTGCCGGGCTCCCGGCACCAGGGTGTGGCCGCGTTTGTCGAAGCCCTTGCGCTGGCAGCCTCGCTCGACGAAGTGCTGGATGACCTCAATGAACCGGCTTTCCTGCTGGTGCTGGATGGCGTGCAGGATCCACACAATCTTGGGGCCTGTCTGCGGGTCGCGGATGCCATGGGCGTGCACGCGGTCGTTGCCCCCAAGGATCGCGCCACCGGGTTGAATGCAACCGTGCATAAAGTGGCCTCGGGAGCTGCGGAAAGCGTGCCGTTCGTGCCCGTTACGAATCTGGCAAGAACCCTGAGAGAACTGAAAGATAAAGGTATTTGGGTCGTGGGCGCGGCCGGCGACGCTGGCGCGTTGTTCGACGCGAAACTCACCGGGCCGCTGGCTTTGGTCATGGGCGCGGAAGGCGAGGGCATGCGCCGTTTGACCCGTGAAACGTGTGATGAGCTGATATCGATTCCCATGCTCGGGCAGGTGGACAGCCTCAATGTTTCGGTCGCGGCAGGCATCTGCCTGTACGAGGCACGACGCCAGCGGCGCCAGGCGCCCGGTCGTTAAGCCCTTGTCCGGCCGTCAAAATGGTTGAGAGGGCCGGCGCGGCGCTGGTATACTTGCAAGTTAACCGCGCTCGCTTCCGATCGCGGTAATCCACACGCTTGCAAAGTATGGGTGCCCGGTGACGGGTCCGGCAGGCGGAGGCTCAACCCTTACAGGAGAACTTGAATGTCGGTCACCATGCGTCAAATGCTCGAAGCGGGCGTCCATTTCGGACATCAGACCCGTTACTGGAATCCGAAGATGGCGCCTTTTATCTTCGGCCATCGCAACAAGATCCACATCATCAATCTCGAAAAGACCCTGGTCATGTACCAGGAAGCGGTGAAGTTCGTGCGCCAGCTGTCGTCCAACAAAGGCAGCATCCTGTTCGTCGGCACCAAGCGCCAGGCTCGTGAAATCGTCCGCGAAGAGGCCACCCGCGCCGCCACCCCGTTCGTCGATCATCGCTGGCTGGGCGGCATGCTGACAAACTTCAAGACAGTCAAAATCTCGATCAAGCGCCTGCGCGACATGGAGCTGATGGTGCAGGATGGTTCGCTCGAGAAGCTGTCGAAGAAAGAACAACTGGATTTTCAGCGCGAAATGGTCAAGCTCGATCGCAGCCTCGGCGGCATCAAGGAAATGAACGGCCTGCCCGACGCGTTGTTCGTCATCGACGTTGGTTATCAGAAAGGCGCAATCACCGAAGCCAACAAGCTCGGCATCCCGGTGGTGGGCGTGGTGGATACCAACCATTCCCCCGATGGCGTGGATTACGTCATCCCCGGCAATGACGACGCCAGTCGCGCGGTTCGTCTCTATGCGCGCGGCATAGCCGATGCGATTCTCGAGGGGCGCAGCCAGACCATCAAGGAAATCGTCAGCGACGAATTCGTGGAAGTCGACAGTTCGGAAGAGCAGGCGACTGCCTGACCGCCACAGCCGGCATCAACTAAAGGGGCGGTCGCCCCTTTTTTTGCAACTGAACTTTAACACTGGAACTCTGGGCGGGCGCGCGTGATCTGAGCAGCGCACGGCCAAAAAGGAGCAAGCAAGAATGGCGGACATTACCGCGGGCATGGTCAAGGAATTGCGCGAGCGCACCGGGCTCGGCATGATGGAATGCAAGAAGGCGCTGGAAGAAGCCGGCGGCGACATGAAGAAGGCGGAAGATCTGCTGCGTATCAAGAGCGGCGCCAAGGCCGGCAAGATGGCCGGCCGCGTGGCCGCGGAAGGTGCCATCGGCATTTATGTGTCCGCGGACGGCAAGCTGGGCGCCCTGGTCGAAGTCAACTGCGAAACGGATTTCGTCGCCAAGGACGCTAACTTTGCCGGTTTCGCCAAAGCGGTTGCCGAACTGGCGGCGACCAAAGGCATCACCGATGTCGAGTCGCTGGCCAAGACCAACCTTGCCTCCGGGCAAACGGTCGAGGCGGCACGCCAGGCGCTGGTCATGAAGCTCGGCGAAAACATGAGTGTGCGCCGCGTTGCCGTGCACAAGGCAAAGGGAAAGCTTGCGCATTATCTGCACGGCACCAAGATCGGCGTGATGCTCGATCTCGAAGGCGGAGACGACGTTCTGGGCAAGGATCTGTCGATGCACATCGCGGCTTCCAAGCCGATTTCCGTGTCCCGCGACCAGGTTTCCGCAGAACTGATTACGCGCGAGCGCGACATCGCCAAGGCACGCGCGCAGGAATCCGGAAAGCCGGCCAATCTCATCGACAAGATCGTCGAAGGCAGCGTTCAGAAATACCTGGCTGAAGTCACGCTGCTCGGCCAGCCGTTCGTCAAGGACGACAAGCTCACGGTCGAGAAGCTGCTGGCCGGCAAGGGGGCGAAGGTAAGTGGCTTCACCTTGTTCATCGTTGGCGAGGGAATCGAAAAGAAGTCGAGCGATTTTGCAGCGGAAGTGGCTGCGCAGGCCGCCCAGGCGCGCTGAACCGCAAAGCGCACGGGGATGAAGCCCGCGTATAAGCGTGTCCTGCTCAAGCTGTCGGGGGAAGCCCTGATGGGGGATGATGCTTACGGGATCAATCGCGAAACGATCGATCGCATCACCGCCGAGGTCAAGGAGATCCTTAATCTCGGCGTGGAAGTAGGCATCGTCATCGGCGGGGGCAACATCTTCCGGGGGGTGGCGCCTGCGGCTGCCGGAATGGATCGGGCAACGGCAGATTACATGGGCATGCTGGCAACGGTCATGAACGCGTTGGCGCTGCAGGATGCCATGCGCCGGCACGGACTGAAAAGCCGCGTGCTGTCGGCCTTAAACATTGAACAGGTTGCAGAACCCTATATCCGCGGCAAGGCGATACGCTATCTGGAAGAGGGCCGCGTGGTGATCTTTGCCGCCGGCACGGGCAATCCCTTCTTTACGACAGACACCGCGGCAGCCTTGCGAGGCATGGAAATGAACGTGGATATCGTGTTGAAGGCGACCAAGGTTGATGGGGTCTATACCGACGATCCGAAAACGCATCCCGATGCGATGCGTTACCAGCGCATCAGTTTCGACGAGGCAATCGTCAAGAAGCTCAAAGTAATGGATGCCACCGCGCTGACGCTGTGCCGGGACCAGAAGCTGCCGATCTGCGTGTTCAGCATCTTCAAGTCTGGTGCCCTGACCCGAGTGGTGCGCGGCGAGGATGAAGGCACGCTGGTCTACGCCTGAGAGTGCAAGGAGGAAGACGACATGACCGTAGCAGACGTGAAGAAGTCGGCCGATCAGAAAATGCACAAGACCATGGAGGCGTTGAAGGTCGATCTGGGAAAAGTGCGAACCGGCCGGGCGCACACCGGCATCCTCGACCACGTACAGGTCGACTACTACGGCAACCCCACGCCGATCGGCCAGGTTGCGAACCTCTCGCTGCTCGACGCGCGTACCATCAGCGTAACGCCGTGGGAGAAGAAAATGGTGCCAGCCATCGAGAAGGCCATCCGCGAATCCGGTTTGGGACTCAATCCTTCTGCGATGGGCGAACTGATTCGCGTGCCCATGCCGGCGCTTACCGAGGAACGCCGCCGCGATCTGACGAAAGTCGTGCGCGCGGAAGCCGAAAATGCCCGCGTAGCCGTGCGTAACATCCGGCGCGACGCGAACACTGCACTCAAGGACTTGCTCAAGAGCAAGGCAATTTCTGAAGATGACGATCGCCGCGCGCAAGACGACATCCAGAAGCTCACCGATCGCTATATCGCCGAGATCGACAAGGCCCTGGCGGCCAAGGAAACCGATCTCATGGCCGTCTGACTCGCGCGCGTGTACAAGAGCTCGACGATTGCTATTCCTTCGGTCGGCGCCGTCCCGCGCCACGTGGCCATCATCATGGATGGCAACGGACGTTGGGCGAAGAAGCGGTTTCTGCCGCGTGTCGCCGGACATCGGCGCGGGCTCGAGGCGGTGCGCGCCGTAACCAAGGCATGTGTTACACAAGGCGTGCGGTATCTGACCCTGTTCGCGTTCAGCAGCGAGAACTGGCGGCGCCCCAAGGATGAAGTCTCGTTCCTGATGGAACTGTTCGTCATGGCGCTCGAGCAGGAAGTCGCCAAGTTGCATGAGAATCGCATCCGCCTGAAAGTGGTCGGCGATCTCTCGAGTTTCGAGCCGCGGCTCAACCGAATGATTGCGGAAGCCGAAACGCTCACCGCGGCGAACGATCGATTGACGCTTACCATTGCCGCCAATTACGGAGGTCGCTGGGACATTCTGCAGGCCGTCAATCGCATGACCGGCACGCTTGACCAGCCGCCCGGGGGCTATCGCGAGGCGCATCTCGCCCCGTATCTGGCAATGAGCTATGCGCCCGAGCCCGATCTGTTCGTTCGCACAGGGGGCGAGCAGCGCATCAGCAACTTCCTGCTCTGGCAGCTGGCCTACACGGAGTTTTATTTCACCGAGGAGCTCTGGCCCGACTTCAACGCGCAGTCGCTGAACGTCGCCATCGATTCCTACCGCCAGCGCGAGCGCCGATTCGGGCGCACGAGTGAGCAAGTCGCAGGTGAAGCCGCGCCGGCTGATCCGTTGCGTGAGTCCGGTGGGGACACGCGCTAACCAGACGGTGGCGGGCAGCGGCCCCGCCAGATCCGTACTCAAACAACGCATATTGACTGCCATTGTGCTGTTGGCACTGTTGCTTGCGTGCGCCTTCCTGTTGCCGGGCACGGCCTGGCAGTTGTTGACCTGCCTGCCCATTGCGCTGGGTGCCGACGAATGGTCGCGTCTGGCCGGTTACCGGCGTCCCGCACGCTTCGCATTCATTGCAGTCTTACTGGCGAGTTGTCTCGGATTCGTCGCAGCCTTTGCCAATCCCGCTCACGCGGAAGAGGTCCTGCAATGGTCCACTCTGATGTTTGCTCTGGCACTGTTGTTCTGGGCAATCGCGGCCCCGCTCTGGCTGTTTCGAGGCTGGCGACTGACGCACCCGCTGCTGTTGGGTGCCGTGGGCTGGATCGTGCTGCTGCCGGCCTGGCTTGCGGCAGCCCACTTGCAAAGATCGCCGTGGCTGTTGCTGGCAGTTTTGCTGGTCGTGTGGATCGCGGACACCGCCGCTTATTTCTCGGGCCGGCGCTTCGACCGCCGCAAAATGGCCCCGCAGATCAGCCCCGGCAAGACATGGGAAGGTTTCATCGGCGCTTTTGCCGCCGTGTTGCTTTACGGCCTGGCCGCAAGTTTCGTATTGCAACCCTCCGCAAGCGTGTATGAGCGTGCGACAACACTGATTTTTGTTGCTGCACTGATGGCACTGAGCGTCGTCGGCGATCTGTTCGAATCCTGGATCAAACGCGGGGCCGGCGCCAAGGACAGCGGCAGCTTGCTGCCGGGGCACGGCGGTGTGCTCGATCGCATCGACAGTCTGACCGCGACTTTGCCATTCGCCGCCCTGTATTTCCTGCCCGCACTGTGGTCGGTATGAAGCGCCTTGCGCTACTGGGGTCGACCGGCAGCATCGGCGCCAGCACTCTTGCGGTGGTGGACCGCCATGCCGAGCGCTTTCAAGTCGTGGCATTGTCAGCCGATCGCCAGGTCGATCGCCTGTTCGAGCAATGCGTGCGCTACCGGCCGCGCTTCGCCGCCATGGCCGATGAGGTCGCAGCCGCCGAATTGCGCCGCAGAATCCGCGAATCCAGGCTCACCTGCGAAGTCCTGTCAGGGCCGCAGGCCCTTGAGCAACTGGCTTCCGCGCCTGAAGTCGATACCGTGATGGCTGCGATCGTAGGTGCTGCAGGCCTGCCTTCGACTCTCGCCGCGGCGCGGGCGGGCAAGCAACTGCTGCTCGCCAACAAGGAAGCGCTGGTCATGGCGGGCGGCCTGCTCATGGATGCCGTGACGGCGAGCGGCGCAGTGTTGCTTCCGATCGACAGCGAGCACAATGCAATCTTCCAGGCATTGCCGCGCGACTTCGACGGCAATTTTGCGCGTTCTGGCGTCAAGAAATTATGGCTGACTGCATCGGGCGGGCCCTTCCTGCGCACGTCGAAAGAGATGCAGGACCAGGTTACCCCGCAGCAAGCCTGCGCGCATCCTAAGTGGGTCATGGGCCGCAAGATTTCCGTGGATTCCGCCACGCTGATGAACAAGGGACTGGAAGTGATCGAGGCGAGCTTCCTGTTCGGCGCCAAGCCGGCGCAAATCGAGGTGGTCATCCATCCGCAAAGCATCGTGCACTCACTGGTCGAGTACGCGGATGGATCGGTACTGGCGCAGTTGGGCAATCCCGACATGCGCACGCCGATCGCGCATGCCCTGGCTTATCCGGAACGCATAGACGCGGGTGTCCGGTCACTGGATCTTTTCGCCGTTGGGTCGCTGCAGTTCGAGTCGCCCGCTCTCGATCGTTTTCCATGCCTCGGGCTTGCCTATCGCGCTCTCGAAGCGGGCGGCAGCGCGCCGGTGGTGCTCAATGCGGCCAATGAAGTGGCCGTGGCGAGCTTCTTGTCGGGGCGCCTGCCTTTTACGCGCATCGCGGCCGTGGTTGATGAAGTGCTCGCGCGTGTGACGCCCAGTCGCATGCGCACGCTCGAAGATGTGCTCGCGGTCGATGCGCGGGCGCGCATCGCAGCCGGGCAGGAACTGGGCGCTGTGGGAATAGACCGATAACCATGTCCATTTTTTCGACGCTGCTCGCATTTATCGTTGCGCTGGGGTTGCTGATCGCGTTTCACGAACTGGGTCATTATTTCGTTGCGCGGCTGTGTAACGTCAAGGTGCTGCGCTTCTCCCTGGGTTTCGGGACGCCGCTGTGGCGCCGAAAAGTCGGAGCCGATCAGACGGAGTGGGCTGTCGCCGCCTTTCCCCTTGGCGGCTACGTGAAAATGCTGGATGAACGCGAAGGGCCCGTGGCGCCGCACGAATTGCACCGTGCATTCAACCGCCAGCCCGTTGGCAAACGCTTTGCCATCGTTCTCGCCGGTCCGGTCGCCAATTTCTTGCTGGCCATCCTGCTTTACTGGATGTTGTTCATGCACGGGGTGCCCGGTATTCGCCCGGTAGTGGGCGAACCGGTTGCCGGAACGCCTGCGGCGCAGGCGCAGATCGCCCCCGGAGAATTGATTGCACGCGTTGACGGCATCGAAGTGCCGACCTGGCAGGAATTGCGTTGGGCGCTTCTCGAGCACGCGCTGGGCAAGGGCTCCGTTGAACTGGAGATGCAAAGCGAAGACGGCAATATCCAGTACCGGCGCCTCGATCTTTCTTCAATCGGGCCCGATCAGATAGACGTCGATCTGATGCAGGCGGTTGGCATCACGCGTTATCAACCGCCGCTCAAACCCGTCATCGGGCGGCTGATCGACGGCGGCGCCGGCGAGCGCGACGGACTGCAGCCAGGTGATGAAATACTGGCAGTCGACGGTCAGGAGATCGCGGCCTGGGAAGAACTGGTGGCTCTGATCAGCGAAGCGCCCGGACGAGCGCTTCAATTCGAGGTCTTGCGGGCGGGCGCGTTGCAGCGCCTGGTCGTGACGCCAGAGCCCAAACAGGAAGCGGGCAAAACATTGGGTCGCATCGGGGCGGCGCCAAAGATCGACGAGGCGGCGATGAAGCGCCTGCTGACCGAAGTGCGCTACGGCCCCCTCGAATCGGTTGCCCGGGCCGCCCAACGCACCTGGGAAGTATCGATTTTTACGCTCAAGATGCTCGGCAAAATGATCATAGGCGACGTATCGCTGAAGAATCTCAGCGGCCCGATAACGATTGCCGATTACGCTGGTCAGTCGGCGCAGCTGGGCTGGTTGGCCTATGTAAGTTTTTTGGCCTTGATCAGCATCAGTCTGGGCGTGCTGAACCTGATGCCCGTCCCGTTATTGGATGGAGGGCACCTCATGTATTATGTCGCCGAAATCGTCAAGGGCAGCCCGGTATCGGATCGGGCGATGGAGGTGGGCCAGCAGGTCGGCATGGTTCTGCTGTTCAGCTTGATGGCGTTTGCTCTGTATAACGACATAAACCGTCTTTTCGGCGGCTGACAAGCGGATGAAGAAGCGATTATTGTTACTGGTCTTAGCGAGCCTAGTCAGCCTATCTTCCCAAGCTTTCGAACCGTTCCAAGTCAAGGATATCCGCGTCGAGGGATTGCAGCGTACCGAAGCGGGTACGGTTTTTTCGTATCTTCCCATCAAGATTGGCGACACCATCGACGACGAGCGCGCCACGGCCGCGGTCAAGGCGCTATACGCCACGGGATTCTTCAAGGATGTGCGCCTCGAAGCCGACGGCAACGTTCTCGTGGTGGCGATCGAGGAGCGACCTGCGATCGCACAGATTGAGATTACCGGGTCCAAGGAATTCGAGCCCAAGCAGCTCAAGGAAGGGCTCAAGCAGGTCGGGCTCTCGGAGTCCCGCATTTTCGATCGTGCGCTGCTGGAACGCGCCGAGCGCGAGCTGAAGAACCAGTACATCAGCCGCGGCAAGTACGGCGCGCAGGTCACCACGACGATCACCCCGCTCGAGCGCAACCGCGTTGCCATCAATTTCGACATTTCCGAAGGCGAAGTCGCGAAGATCCGCCAGATCAACGTCGTCGGCAACACGGTGTTCAAGGACAAGAAGCTCACCGACGAATTCGTGCTGCGCACCCCCGGACTGCTGACGTGGTACAGCAAGAACGACCAGTATTCCAAGCCGAAACTGCAGGCGGACCTGGAGAACCTGCGCTCGTTTTATCTCAATCAGGGCTATCTCGAATTCACGATCGATTCAACGCAGGTGTCGATTTCCCCCGACAAGAAAGACATTTTCATCACGGTCAACGTGACCGAGGGCGAAAAATTCAAGGTTGCCGACGTCAAGCTCGCGGGCGATCTGATCGTTCCGGAAGCCGAACTCGCGCAGCTCATCAAGCTCAAGCCCGGAGAAGTGTTCTCGAGAGAGCGCCTGACCGAGTCTACAAAATTGATCCAGGACCGGCTCGGCAACGAAGGCTACGCATTTGCCAGCATCAACCCGGTCCCCGAGATCGACCGGGTGAAAAACGAAGTGTCATTCACGCTCTACGTGGACCCGGGCCGTCGCGTTTACGTGCGCCGGATTTCCATTGTCGGCAATACCAATACACGCGACGAGGTGGTCAGGCGTGAGATGCGCCAACTCGAAAGCGCCTGGTACAACACTGAGAAACTCAATCGGTCAAAACAGCGCATCGACAAACTGGGGTTCTTCTCCGATGTGCAGGTCGATACGCCGGCAGTACAGGGGACCAGCGACCAGGTGGACGTCGAGGTCAAGCTGACCGAACGTGCGACGGGAAGCCTGACCGCGGGGATCGGCTATTCGACTTCGGAACGAGTCATCCTTTCGGCCGGGGTGTCGCAATCCAATATTTTCGGCACCGGCAACGCATTGTCGTTTCAGGTCAGTACCGGCAGCATCAACCAGGTGTATTCCCTGTCGTACACCAATCCGTATTTCACGGACGACGGCATAAGCCGCGGCTTCGACCTATACAAGCGCCGCGTCAACGCCAGCAATCTGAGCGGCGTTGGTAGCTATGACACGGATACCCTCGGGACAGGCGTTCGCTTCGGCGTGCCGATTTCGGAGTACGACACCATCAACTACGGGCTGGCATTTGAACGTACCTCGATCGGATTGCTCCCCGATACTCCTCAGCGTTACGTTGAATTTGTCGATCAATTCGGTGCGCAGGCCGACAGTTACCTGGCCACCGCGGGCTGGGCGCGAGACAAGCGCGACAGCGTGATCTATACCACCCGCGGCACGTTCCAGCGGATTTCCCTGGAAGCCGGCATACCGGGCGGCGACCTGACCTACTACAGGACCAATTACCAGCATCAGTGGTATTATCCGCTCACGCGAAATCTGGTGTTTTATACGAGCGGCCAGATCGGTTATGCGGGCGGATACGACAACAAGCCGCTGCCATTCTTCAAGGTGTTTTACGTTGGCGGTGTTAATTCCCTGCGCGGCTATGCCACAGCAGCGGTGGGACCCAAGGATTCGAACGGAGATTCGCTGGGCGGCAGCCATCTTTTGCTGGCGAATGCCGAGCTCCTGTTCCCGTTCCCGGGGCTGCAGAAGGATAAGTCGGTGCGGCTGAGCTGGTTTGTAGATGCCGGTACGGTCGGCGAAGAGTACGACTTTTCAGAATTGAGATACTCGACCGGCCTCGGGTTCAACTGGTATTCGCCCGTCGGCCCGATGAAAATAAGCTTCGCCAAGGCGTTGAATCCAAAGTCCGAGGATCGGACGCAGACCATACAGTTCACGCTTGGCACCGTATTCTAGATGTGCGGATCAGACCACAGGAGAAAGAACTTGAGCAAAATCTCGCTTGTGCTTGCCGCTGCGGCGCTGATGGCGAGTTCCAGTCTCGTGCCGGCTGCGGAACTCAAGGTTGGCTTCGTCAAACTCGAGAGGCTTTTCAAGGAAGCGGCGCCCGCCGTGAAGGCGCAAAAGAAGATCGAGAAGGAATTCGCCGCCCGCGACCAGGAACTGCAGAAGCTTGCGCGGCAGGCGCGCGACCTGCAGGCGAGCCTCGAAAAAGAAGGCGTGACCATGGCAGAATCGGAGCGGCGCGACAAGGAACAGGAACTGGCGCGCATGAACCGGGATTTGCAGCGCATGCAGCGTGAACTGCGCGAAGACCTGAACTTGCGCAAGAACGAAGAACTGGCAGCGGTGCTGGAGCGGGCCAACAAAGTCATCCAGCAGATTGCGGAAAACGAGAAGTTCGATCTCATCTTGCAGGAAGCGGTGTATATCAGTCCGCGCATTGACATCACCGACCGGGTGATCAAGGCGCTCGCAGACAAGTAGCGGGCCGGGAGCAGATCGACCCCAGCCCGCGCGTTCGATGTGGCGCATGGTGACCAGGCTCGAATGAAAGGGGACGCGCGCAAGTCTTTCAGCCTGGCGGATCTCGCCGGGCGTTTTGGCGGCACCGTGCTGGGTGACGCCGGCGTGCACGTCCGCCAGGTCGCGCCACTCGAAACGGCCGGACCGGAAGACCTGTCGTTCCTGACCAACCGCAAGTACCAGAAGCTGCTGTCCACCACTCGCGCTGCGGCCGTGTTGCTGGCGCAGGATTCCGCCAACGCGACCCAACTGCCGCGCATCGTCTGTAAAAATCCCTATGCGAGCTATGCGCGGATTGCCGCCTTCATCAATCCCGAAACGCGACCGGCCGCGGGCATTCATGCCAGCGCGGTAGTCGATGCGCAATCCAGCATAGCGACGTCCGCGTCGATCGGCCCCGGCGCAGTCATCGAACGAGGCGTTCAGATCGCGGAGCACGTCGTCATCGGCGCAAACTGCTACATCGGCCAGGATGTCAGCATCGGCGCCCAGACACGCCTGCATGCGAATGTCAGTGTCTACCACGGGTGCCGGATCGGTGCGCGGGTCATCCTGCATTCCGGCGTGGTCATCGGTGCGGACGGTTTCGGCATGGCGATGGACGAGGGGCGCTGGCTGAAGATTCCCCAGATCGGACGAGTCGTGATCGGCGACGATGTCGAGGTCGGCGCGAGCACGACGATCGATCGCGGCGCGCTCGATGATACGATCATCGAGGAAGGCGTCAAGCTCGACAACCAGATACAGATTGGCCATAACTGTCATATCGGGGCCCATACGGCCATCGCCGGGTGCACGGGCATTGCAGGCAGCACGCGCATCGGCAAATATTGCAGGCTGGGGGGCAATGCCATGATCTCCGGACACCTGACGATCACGGATCACGTCGTCATTTCCGGAGGCACGCTGGTCGCCAAGTCGATTACCGAGCCCGGCACCTACACCGCGGTTTTTCCGATGCAACCGCATGCGGAATGGTTGAAGAATGCGGCGCTGGTGCGCCACCTGCACGAACTGATCGACCGGGTTCGCAGCCTGGAGAGCGAAGTAAAAAAAAAGGGAAAGCGATGACATTGAACGCGATGGAAATTCAGGAAATAATGGAGCACTTGCCGCATCGGTATCCGATGCTCCTGATCGACCGCGTGTTATCGGTCGATCCGGGCAAGGAAGTCATTGCACTGAAGAATGTCACCATCAACGAGCCATTCTTTGCCGGTCATTTCCCGCACTATCCGGTGATGCCCGGCGTGCTGAACGTCGAGGCAATGGCGCAGGCAGCCGCAGTGCTTGCCTTCAAGACTTTCAACCTGAAAAGCGACGCTAACAGCGTGTATTACTTCGTCGGCATCGACAAGGCGCGATTCAAAAAGCCGGTGATGCCGGGCGACCGCCTCATACTCAAGGTGCAGATCCAGCGCGCCATCCGCAGCATCTGGAAGTTCTCGGCGCAGGCCTATGTCGACGATGCGCTGGTTTCCGAAGCGGAATTGCTTTGTACCATGCGCGCCAATCCCGGAAACGCCGCGCAATGATCCACCCGTCAGCCATTGTTCATTCCGGCGCGAAGCTCGCGGCGGATGTCGAAATCGGCCCCTACGCCGTGATCGGCGAGCACGTCGAGATCGGCAGCGGCACGGCGATCGGCTCTCACGTGGTTGTGAGCGGACACACGCGCATCGGCAGTTACAACCGGATTTATCCGCACGCGGTCATCGGCGGCGATCCGCAGGACAAGAAGTACGCGGGCGAACCCACGCGCCTGGAGATCGGCGATCACAACGTCATTCGCGAGTTCTGTACGCTCAATACCGGAACGGTGCAGGACCTGGGTGTTACGCGTGTCGGCGACCATAACTGGATCATGGCCTACGTGCATATGGCGCATGACTCCGCCGTGGGCAGCCATACCATTCTGGCGAACATGGTGACGCTGGCCGGCCATGTCACGATCCATGACCACGCCATCCTCGGCGGCGGCACCATGGTGCACCAGTTCTGCCGCGTCGGCGCGCATGCATTCACCGCGGGCGGATCCATCGTGCTGCGCGATGTGCCGCCCTTCGTGATGGCCAGCGGCAATTCGGCTGAACCGCACGGGATCAACGTCGAGGGCCTCAGGCGCCGCGCGTTCAGCGCGGAGGCCATAGAGCAGATTCGCCGCGCGTATAAAACGCTGTACAAATCCGGGTTATCGCTGGAAGCAGCCAAACAGGCGCTGCACGAGCAGGCCGGGACGTGTCCTGAACTTGCGATGTTCGTTGAGTTTCTCGACTCTTCGAAACGCAGCATCATCCGCTGACCCGAATGAGCGACGTGTCGGGCCGTAGCATCAGGGTGGCGTTAGTGGCCGGGGAGGCGTCCGGGGATCTGCTGGGTGCGCATTTGCTGGCGGCTCTCAAGGAGCGCATTCCGCGTCTGGAGGCCTTTGGCATCGGCGGGGCGCGCATGCAGTCGCTCGGCATGCAGTCCTGGTATCCGATGGAATGGTTCGCCGTGCGCGGTTACGTCGAGGTGATCAGAAGCCTGCCAAAGCTGTTGCGGGTACGCCGCGAGCTCAAGCGCAGGCTGCTTGCCGATCCGCCGGATCTTTTCATCGGCATCGATGCGCCGGATTTCAATCTGGGCCTCGAGCGCGCGCTGCGTGGCGCTGGCATCACCACGGTGCAATACGTCAGTCCCGCGATCTGGGGTTGGCGCGGCGAACGCATTCACAAGATCAAGCGCTCGGTGTCGAAAGTGCTGGCCCTGTTCCCGTTTGAACCCGCCATCTACGAGCGAGCCGGCGTGCCGGTTGCGTACGTGGGACATCCTCTTGCAGACAGCTTCCCGGAATTTCCTGACCGCGATGCCGCGCGCGAACAGATGCGTTTGGGCAGCAACCAGACCGTGGTGGCGATCCTTCCCGGCAGCCGGCAAAGCGAAGTGCGCGAGATGGGGGAGTTGTTCATTGCCACCGCGAAACGAGTTGCTGCGCAGATTCCGAATGCGATATTCCTCGTCCCGCTGGTGAGTCGCGAGACGCGAAACATTTTCGAGGAGGCGATTTATCGCCAGCAAGCCCAGGCGCTGCCGATGACGATACTGTTTGGCCACGCGCACATGGCCATGACGGCTGCCGACGCGGTACTGGTTGCTTCCGGAACGGCGACGCTGGAAGCCGCCTTGCTCAAGCGCCCCATGGTCATCAGCTACCGCATGCCGCGGCTGTCCGCCTGGATCATGCGGCGCAAGGCGCATTTGCCCTATGCGGGATTGCCGAACATACTGGCCGGTGCGTTCATCGTCCCTGAACTGTTGCAGGAGGACGCAACGGAGGAGAATCTTGCCCAGGCGCTATGCAATCAGCTGCAGGACAAGGAAGTGCGAAAGCGGCTTGAAATCAAATTTCTCGAGATTCACCGCTCGCTGAAAATGGATACGGCAAAACTGGCGGTCGATGCCATCGTGCCCTTGCTCAAACCTTTGCGCGCGGCCGCGACGGCGGCGACGACGCCGGCCGGCGAAGGCGTGCGCGCGTGAAGAGCGGGCTGCTGATCTGCGGCGTCGATGAGGCCGGGCGGGGCCCATTGGCGGGGCCGGTGTTTGCCGCATGCGTTATTTTGCGCGCCGACGATCCCATCGACGGGATAGCCGATTCCAAGGCGCTGACCCGGGAACGGCGCGAAGAGCTGGCCATTCAGATCCGAGCGCGTGCGGTCGGCTGGGCAGTGGCCAGCGCATCGGTCGAGGAAATCGACCGCATCAACATTCTGCGCGCGAGCTTGCTTGCCATGCGTCGCGCGGTGGAGCAACTGCTGGTCGAACCTCACGAAGTGCTGGTCGATGGATTGCATTGTCCGGAGGTGCGTTTTCCGGTCAGGGCGATCGTCGATGGCGATGCGCTGGTCGCGGAAATCTCGGCCGCCTCGATACTCGCCAAAACCGCGCGCGATGCCCTCATGGTGCAATTGCACGCGAGCTATCCCGACTATGGGTTCGACAGCCACAAGGGTTATTCCACGCCCCAGCACCTGGCAGCGCTTGCACGCTTTGGCATCTGTCCGATCCATCGGCGCAGCTTTGCCCCGGTGCGCTCGCTTTGTCTGGATTTCGGCGAGGAACTTCCTGTGCCGGGACCACAAGCACTGCAGGAGCGCACCGCGCGCAAGTCAAGGATCGGTTGACTCAGGGCTGCGCTGCACGATCGTCTCGCCGCGAGGGCCGCGCGCGTTCAGTAGACGTGACGCTGCAGGTTGGCCTGCTGCAGGATCGTCGTGGCGAGTTCTTCGATCGAACGCGTGGTCGTATCCAGAATGGAAACGCCTTCGGCGCGCATCAGCAGCTCGGCTTCGCGGATCTCGTACTCGCAGTTCTGCAGACTCGAATAATTGCTGCCCGGGCGGCGTTCATGACGAATGCGATGCAACCGGTCCGCGCGAATGGTCAGGCCGAACATCTTGCTGCGATAGGGCTTGAGCGTCGCGGGCAGTTTCCTCGCCTCGAAATCCTCCGGGATCAGCGGATAATTCGCCGCTCGTATTCCAAATTGCAGGGCCATGTATAGGCAGGTCGGCGTCTTGCCACAGCGTGAAACGCCCACCAGAATGACATCGGCCGCGTCCAGTTCCTTGGTGGTTTGCCCATCGTCGTGGGACAACGCGAAATTGACGGCCTCGATGCGGTTGAAATACGAATTGTTGTTGCGCACGCTGTGCGAACGGCCTACGGTATGGGAGGATTTGACGCCGAGTTCGGTCTCCAGCGGGGCAATGAACGCCTGGAAGCAGTCGATGTAAAACCCGTTTGCAGCCTGGATGATGCCGCTCAGATTCTGGTCTACCAGCGTGCTGAACACCAGCGGCCGCGTGCCGTCCTTTGCCGCGGTCTGGTCGATCAGCCTTGCCGTGTCCTTGGCCTTGGCCGCGGAATCCACGAACGGCAGCGTCATTTCGCTGAACGAGACATGCTCGAACTGGGTCAACAGGCTATGACCGAGCATCTCTGCCGTGATGCCGGTACGGTCCGAAATGAAGAATGCCGTGCGGTTGCGTGTCATGTTGTCCTGCACAAGATGAAGCGAACCCCGGTAAAATAACACCTTTTGCGTCGTCATCGCGGTCCAAAGAATGAACCAGCAGCCTTATGTGATCCCGTTCGAACAGTTACGCATGACCGATGTGGAACGCGTCGGCGGCAAGAATGCCTCCCTTGGTGAAATGATCAGCCAGCTGTCGCACGCAGGCGTGCGGGTGCCCGGCGGGTTTGCCACGACTGCAGCGGCCTACCGTGATTTTCTCGATGCCGACGGGCTCGCTGGCCGCATCGAGCAGCTCCTCGTGAAGCTTGACATGGAGGATGTCGCGGCGCTTGCCGAGGCGGGGGCAAAGATCCGTCAATGGATCCTCGAGGCGCCGCTGCCTGCGGCGCTCGAACAGCAGATCGGCGCTGCCTATGAATTATTGGCCGATAGCGGCGGCGACGCCGTGACTTTCGCGGTTCGATCGTCCGCGACGGCCGAGGATCTGCCCGATGCATCGTTCGCGGGCCAGCAGGAAACTTTCCTGAACATCCATGGGCTGGACAACGTTTTACTGGCCATCCGCCACGTCTTCGCGTCCCTGTACAACGATCGCGCCATATCCTACCGCGTCCATCAGGGCTTTGCGCATGCGGACGTTGCGCTTTCCGCAGGCATCCAGCGCATGGTTCGCAGCGACCAGGGTGCCGCAGGCGTAATGTTCACGCTGGATACGGAATCGGGATTCGACAAGGTCGTGTTCATCACGTCGGCATATGGACTCGGCGAGACGGTGGTGCAGGGGCAGGTCAACCCGGACGAGTTCTATGTTTACAAGCCGGCGCTTGCCGACGGCCGCCCCGCGATCTTGCGGCGCAATCTGGGGTCGAAGGCGCTGCGCATGGTGTTCACCGAGAACCGGGCCGCCGGGCGCTCAGTGCGGACGCTGGCGGTGGACGAAGCAGACAAACGCCGCTTCTCCATCACTGACGCGCAAGTCGAGGAACTGGCGCGTTATGCAATGACCATCGAGAAGCACTATGGCCGCCCGATGGATATCGAATGGGGCTGCGACGGCGTCGATGGCAAGCTTTATATCCTTCAGGCGCGGCCTGAAACCGTGAAAGCACGGGAGGAGACGCAGGAACGGTTTCGCCTGAAGAAGCGCGGCGCTGAACTGGTCACCGGTCGTGCCATCGGCAACCGCATTGGTACCGGAACAGTCAGGCTGGTCAAGAATGCGACCGAGATGCACCGAGTCCGATCCGGCGACGTGCTGGTCACCGACATGACCGATCCCGATTGGGAGCCGGTCATGAAAAAAGCATCGGCCATTGTCACCAATCGCGGCGGCCGCACTTGTCATGCTGCCATCATAGCGCGCGAGCTTGGCATTCCGGCGGTCGTCGGGTGCGGCGATGCGACCTCCAAGCTCTTTGAAGGCGACCGGGTGACGGTGTCTTGCGCGGAAGGCGATACGGGCTTTGTCTACAAGGGTATTCTCGACGTGGAAGTGCAGCATATCCAGCTTGACCGGCTTCCGGATATACCGGTCAAGATCAGCATGAACGTTGGCAACCCGGAACTGGCCTTCGATTTCCAGCGCCTGCCCAATGCCGGCATCGGCCTGGCCCGGCTGGAGTTCATCATCGCGCGCATGATCGGCGTGCATCCCAAAGCTGCGCTTGCGTATCCGAAGCTTGCGCCGGACTTGAAGCGGGCCATCGACGATCTCAGCGCGGGCTACGCGGATCCGGTGTCGTTCTACGTGGACAAGCTGACTGAGGGCATTGCCACGCTGGGCGCTGCTTTCTTTCCAAAGCCGGTTATCGTGCGCCTGTCGGATTTCAAATCCAACGAATATTCCAGCCTGACCGGCGGCAAGCAGTACGAGCCGGTTGAAGAAAACCCCATGCTCGGATTCCGTGGGGCCTCGCGTTATATCGCCGATTCGTTCCGTGAGTGCTTCGAGCTCGAATGTCGCGCGCTGAAAAAAGTGCGCGACGAAATGGGATTGACCAACGTGGAGATCATGGTGCCTTTCGTGCGCACCGTGGGCGAGGCTGCGGGTGTCATCGAACTGCTCAGGCACCACGGCCTCGAGCGCGGCAAGAACGGATTGCGCGTGATCATGATGTGCGAGATTCCTTCCAACGCGTTGCTGGCGGAGCAGTTCTTGCAGCACTTCGACGGTTTTTCGATCGGCTCGAACGACATGACCCAGCTCACGCTGGGCCTCGACCGGGATTCGGGCATCGTCGCCGGCCAGTTCGACGAGCGCGATCCGGCGGTCAAGGTCATGCTTGCCATGGCCATCCAGGCCTGCCGCAAAGCCGGCAAATATGTCGGGATCTGCGGCCAGGGACCGTCCGACCATCCCGATCTGGCAGAATGGCTGGTCGAGCAGGGCATCGATGCCATTTCGCTGAATCCCGACACGGTGGTTGAAACCTGGATGTTTCTGGGCACGAGCGCGCGCAAGAAGGCGGCCGCCGCCTGATAGTGCGCGCGTCGACGCGGCCGGGCCGGGGTCACAATAATCGTGACGCCCGCCGCGGCTTTGGGTTAAGATTCCGCAGGCAAGTTGGAGCGAGTATGGAATGACAAAATTTATCTTTGTAACAGGCGGTGTCGTCTCGTCCCTGGGCAAAGGTATCGCTTCCGCGTCTCTCGCCGCAATTCTCGAATCCCGCGGCATCAAAGTCACACTCCTCAAGCTCGACCCGTACATCAACGTCGATCCCGGCACCATGAGCCCTTTCCAGCACGGAGAGGTTTTCGTGACCGAAGATGGCGCCGAGACCGACCTGGATCTCGGGCACTACGAACGCTTCGTCGCTGCCAAGATGACCAAGCGCAATAATTTCACCACGGGCCAGATCTACGAGAGCGTGATCAAGAAGGAGCGCCGCGGCGATTACCTGGGCGGGACCGTGCAGGTCATCCCCCATATCACCGACGAGATCAAGAATTTCATCCGCATGGGCGCGGGCGATGCCGAAGTGGCGATCTGCGAAATCGGCGGGACGGTTGGCGACATCGAATCGCTACCGTTTCTGGAAGCCGTGCGGCAGATGAGCATTCAGAACGGACGGGGCAATTCCTGCTTCATTCATCTGACACTGGTGCCCTACATCCCTTCGGCAGGCGAAATCAAGACCAAGCCCACGCAGCATTCGGTCAAGGAGCTGCGCGAGATCGGTATCCAGCCCGACATCCTGCTGTGCCGTGCCGATCGCATGGTGCCGGACAACGAGCGGCGCAAAATCGCACTCTTCACCAATGTCGAGGAAGAGGCCGTCATATCGGCCGTGGACGTCGATTCGATCTACAAGATTCCCGGTTTTCTGCACGGACAAGGCCTCGATGAAATCGTCTGCCGCAAGCTTGGGATCCGCGCGCCGGTGGCAGATCTTTCGAAGTGGGACAGTCTGCTGCTGGCGCACGCCAATCCGATTCACGAAGCGAACATCGCGCTGGTCGGTAAATACGTAGATCTCGCCGACTCGTACAAATCGCTGTCTGAAGCCCTGATCCATGCCGGCATTCACACCCGCACGCGGCTCAAGATTCATTACATCGACTCCGAAAGCATCGAGAAAGACGGCGTCGGCTGCCTCGAGCACATGGATGCCATCCTGGTGCCGGGTGGATTCGGCAAGCGCGGCGTAGAGGGCAAGATCACTGCCATCCGTTATGCGCGCGAGAACAAGATCCCCTACCTGGGCATTTGCCTTGGCATGCAGCTCGCGACCATCGAATTCGCGAGGAACGTGGCTGGATTGGCCGGTGCCAACAGTACCGAGTTCGATCCCGAGACACCGCATCCGGTGGTTGCGCTGATCACTGAATGGCTCGATCGCACCGGGCGCGTCGAGCGTCGGTCGGGCACCTCCGACATCGGTGGAACCATGCGCCTGGGATCTCAATCCTGCCCCGTCGAGCCTGGCACGCTGGGCGAGCAGATCTATGGCAGCACGGTCAACGAACGGCACCGTCATCGCTATGAGGTGAACAATGCCTATGTTCCGCTGCTCGAACCGAAGGGCTACAGGGTTTCTGCCCGCACGCCAAGCGAGAACCTGCCGGAGATGATGGAACTTTCGGATCATCCCTGGTTCATCGGTTGTCAGTTTCACCCTGAATTTACATCCACGCCTCGGGACGGTCATCCATTGTTCTCGGCCTTCATCAATGCCGCGGTGCGTTATCGCGAAAGCGACGGCCGGATTGCACGCGAACCTGCCAAGATCAAGAGCATCGCATAACAACGAGCAGCAGCCCGATTGCAGGGTTCGCTCACGGTGGTGCCTTCGGCACCCCGCACATATGAGGTTTGCATGAAGCGTTCTGTTCAAGTTGGGCCTGCGGCGGTGAGGTCAATATGAAGTTATGCGGTTTCGACGTCGGTCTCGATCATCCCATGTTCATCATTGCCGGCCCCTGCGTGGTCGAATCCAGGGAAATGGCCATGGATACGGCCGGCCAGCTCAAGGAAATGACCGCCGCACTGGGCATCCCGTTCATCTACAAGTCGTCTTATGACAAGGCCAACCGTAGTTCCGGAAAATCGTTCCGCGGCCCTGGCGTGGACAAGGGACTGGAGATTCTGGCCGACGTGAAACAACGCATCAACGTGCCAGTGCTGACCGATGTGCATGCGCAGGAAGAAATTGGTGCGGTCTGCGCCGTCGTGGACGTGCTGCAGACGCCCGCGTTCCTGTGCCGTCAGACCGACTTCATCCGTGCTGTCGCGACCAGCGGCAAGCCTGTCAACATCAAGAAAGGGCAGTTCCTGGCGCCGGGCGACATGAAGCATGTTGTCGACAAGGCGCGTGAGGCGAGCGGGGCGGACAACATCATGGTGTGCGAACGCGGGGCCTCTTTCGGCTACAACAATCTGGTCTCCGACATGCGCTCACTGGCCATCATGCGCGAGACACAGTGCCCCGTGGTATTCGATGCGACGCACTCCGTGCAGTTGCCCGGCGGACAAGGCACGTCGAGCGGCGGCCAACGTGAATTCGTGCCGGTGCTGGCACGGGCGGCCGTCGCAACCGGTGTCGCAGGGGTGTTCATGGAGACGCACCCGAATCCCGACAAGGCGCTGTCCGATGGCCCGAATGCGTGGCCGCTGGGACGCATGAAAGCGCTGCTCGAGACACTCAAGGCGCTCGATGAACTGGTGAAATCCCGGGGCCTCGCCGAAACCGCGCTTATGGGACAATCGGGCCGATAATCGAACGAACGACAACAAGGAAAATGCCAGCATGAGTTCTATCGTTGACATCGTTGCACGCGAGATTCTCGACTCCCGTGGGAATCCCACAGTGGAAGCCGACGTCCTGCTGGAGTCCGGTGTCAGTGGCCGCGCCGCCGTGCCCTCGGGTGCTTCGACCGGAACGCGCGAAGCCATCGAGCTGCGCGACGGCGACAAGAGCCGCTATGGCGGCAAGGGCGTGCTCAAGGCAGTCGAGCATATCAATACGGAAATCTGTGAATCGATCGTCGGTCTGGACGCGGTGGAACAAAGCTTCATCGACCAGACGCTGATCGACCTCGATGGTACCGAGAACAAGTCGCGCCTCGGTGCGAACGCCATGCTGGCCGTGTCGCTTGCGGTATCCAAAGCTGCTGCCGAGGAATCGGGTCTGCCGTTGTATCGTTACCTCGGCGGCGCCGGCAGGATGCAGCTCCCCGTGCCCATGATGAACGTCATCAACGGCGGGGCACACGCGAACAACAGCCTCGACCTGCAGGAGTTCATGATCATCCCGATCGGGGCCGAGAATCTTCGGGAAGCCCTGCGCTGCGGCGCGGAGATATTCCAGACACTCAAGAAGCTGCTCGACAAGAAGGGCATGTCCACCACCGTGGGCGACGAAGGCGGGTTCGCGCCCAACCTGCCCAGCAACGAGGCGGCCCTGAAGCTCATCATCGAAGCAATCGAAGCCGCCGGCTATACCCCGGGATCGCAGGTTGCGATCGGACTCGACTGCGCCAGTTCGGAATTTTTCAAAGACGGCAAATACGACATTGCGTCCGAGAAACTGATGCTCGGCGCAAGCGAGTTCACGGACTATCTGGCGGCCTGGGTCGACAAGTATCCGATCATCAGCATCGAGGACGGCATGGCCGAGGGAGACTGGGAGGGATGGAAGATCCTGACTGATCGCCTGGGCAAGAAAATCCAGATCGTCGGCGACGATCTTTTCGTCACCAATACCAAGATCCTGTCCGAGGGCATCCGCCAGGGCATCGCCAATTCGATCCTGATCAAGATCAACCAGATCGGCACGGTGACCGAAACGATCGCCGCCATCGAGATGGCCAAGCGCGCGGGCTACACTGCGGTGGTTTCGCACCGATCGGGCGAAACCGAAGACACCTTCATCGCGGATCTGGCCGTGGGCACCAACGCGCTGCAGATCAAGACCGGCTCGTTGTCGCGCTCCGACCGCATGGCCAAGTACAATCAGTTGCTGCGCATCGAGGAAGACCTGGGTGATTCGGCAAGCTACGCCGGACGCGATGCCTTTTACCAACTGAACCGCGGCTGACGACATGCGCCTCCTCGGCCTCGCGCTGGTGCTGCTGATCGCCCTGATCCAGAATCCGCTCTGGTTCGGCAAAGGCGGGTGGTTGCGCGTGTACGAGCTGTCGAACCAGGTCGAAGCGCAACGCGAGACCAACCTGCAACTGTCGGCGCGCAACGCCACTCTCGATGCCGAAGTGCGCGATCTTAAGCAGGGTTACGACGCCATCGAGGAACGCGCCCGCGCAGAACTCGGCATGGTCAAGCACGACGAGGTATTCTTTCAGCTGCTGCAGCCTTCTCGCGCTGGGGCGGCATACTCCACGGACAAGCGCTGACGGGTTTCGCGCGTTGCGAATCAGTCAGACGCGGTTGCGGAGGCGCGCATGAAAAAGTGGGCCGGCGCGATCGCGTTGCTGTTCATGGTCCTTGCAGCCATCGTCGCGATCAATGCGTCGCGGCTACACAGCAGCCAGATCCGTGTTGCGGCAAACAACGAGGTTTCTCCCTCCATCGGCGCGGCTTCCCAACGGCTTGCCCAGGCGGTGCGTTTTCGCACGCTGTCGCACCAGGATCCGGCAAAATTTCCCGGCGCCGAGTTCACACGGTTTCAGGCGTTTCTTGCGCGCAGTTATCCGCGTATCCGGTCGGCATTGCAAAGACACAACGTCGGAGCTTACAACCTGCTTTACGAGTGGCAGGGCAGCGATGCGTCCCTGAAGCCCATCCTGGTCATCGCGCATCAGGACGTCGTGCCTGTCGATCCGTCAAGTGCTGACCAATGGCTGCAGCCGCCCTTCGAGGGCGTCATCGCCGGAGGATTCATCTGGGGCCGGGGCACTCTCGACGACAAAGGGGCGGTCATGGCGCTGCACGAGGCGGCAGAGACGCTGCTCGCGCAGAATTTCCGTCCTCGGAGGAGCATCTATTTCGCGTTCGGGCATGACGAAGAAGTGGGGGGGCGTGAGGGCGCAGCAAGAACCGCCCAGTGGCTGGCCGCACGGGGCGTACGCCTGGAATCCGTGCTCGATGAAGGGCAGGTGGTCACGGAAGGGCTTATTGCAGGCTTCGATAAACCCGTGGCCCTCATCGGTATCGCGGAGAAAGGCTATCTCAGCCTGGAATTCGTGGTCGAGGCCGATGGAGGCCATTCATCGATGCCACCGCCGCAGACGGCTGTGGGCGTGCTGAGCGCGGCCATCGCCCGCCTGGAAGCGCATCCGTTTGCGGCCACGCTCAGCGAGCCGGTTCGCGAACAGCTTGCTTTTCTCGGGCCCGAACAAGGCTGGTCGCGACGCATGCTGTTCGCGAATCTTTGGCTGTTTTCGCCGCTGGTGAAAGCGCAAATGGCCAAGGCGCCCGCGACCAATGCCATGCTGCGTACGACCATCGCGCCGACCATGCTCGAAGGCAGCATCAAGGAGAACGTCTTGCCGATGCGCGCGCGTGGCGTCGTAAACTTGCGGCTGCTGCCGGGCATGAGCAGCGACGAGGCCATCCGGCGGGTCGTGGCGGTCATCGACGATGTCCGGGTCAAGGTCGTGGCGACGGGCACATCGAACAGCGAGCCTTCGCCGGTATCGGACACCGGCAGCGAGGCATTCGCGAAACTGCATCGTGCCGTACAGGCGAGCTTTCCCGATGCCCTCGTCGCGCCATCGCTGGTGCTCGGCGCGACCGACACACGTCATTTCGTTGCGATCTCGGATAGCGTGTTCCGCTTCCTGCCGGCGCGTCTGGGACGTGCCGACTTGCCTCGCTATCACGGCGTCAATGAGCGGATCAGCGTCGAGAACTACGGCGAGTACCTGCGGTTTTACATGCGCTATCTACGCGAAGCCTCGAGCTGATCGTGACTGCGATGATCTAGCGCTGCTTGCGTGCCGCGCGCAGTTCCTCGGGGGTGTTGACGTTGCGAAAAGCGTTCTCGTCGCCGAACAGCACATCCACCGCGCGCAGCGACTTTTGCCATGCGTCGACTTTGCGGCCCCCGCTTTCGAGGAATTGCGCGAGATGCGGCACCAGGCGCTTGCGCGCGAGACAGATGACCGGATGCACGCGTTCGGACGTCCGGGCCACGCTCAAGTCGACTTGCTCGTCCTGCAGCGGCGTCGACAGCCGCGCAACCAGATCCTGCGGCAGGAACGGCGTGTCGCAGGGTACGGTGACCACCCATTCGTTGGCCGCTTCAGCAAGCGCGGCATGCAATCCGGACAGCGGCCCGGCAAAGCCGCCGATTCGATCCGCAATGACGCGGTGACCTAACGCGCCATAGGCGTCGTGATTGCGATTGGCATTGATCAGGACTTCGCCAACCTGCGGCGCCAGCCGCTGCAGTACCCAGCCTACCAACGGTCGTCCATCGAGCAACTGCAATCCCTTGTCGACGTTGCCCATGCGCCGGCCCTGCCCGCCGGCCAGTATGACGCCCGTCACGCGCGCACCGGCGCCAGCCGCGAAGTTGCTGTCGTAACTGTCAATCATCAACACAGGTGTCCAGAATTATGACGAATCGAAAGGTTACACCCGGTGTCGCAGGACAGCAGGATATTGGATTGCGGGGCGATTACGGTATTATTCGGCAGGATCCCAGGCGTTGGACCGGGCAGAGGCAACAGACCCGGTGCGAATAATAATCAGGAGGAACCGCCCATGGCCGGATTTCTGGATAAGGAACGCATCATCGCGGGCCCGACATTCAATCGCTGGCTGGTTCCGCCCGCTGCTTTGTGCATTCACCTGTGCATCGGCATGGCGTACGGATTCTCGGTGTTCTGGCTGCCGCTGACCAAAGCGATCGGCATTACCCAATCGATCGAATGTCCAGCCGATATGAGCTGGATCGAATTGCTGTTCACCACGACGTGTGACTGGAACAAGCCGATCCTGGGATGGATGTACACCCTGTTCTTCGTGTTTCTCGGGTCCGCCGCGGCGCTTTGGGGCGGCTGGCTGGAGCATGCGGGTCCGCGCAAGGCCGGCGTGGTGGCCGCATTCTGCTGGTGCGGCGGTCTGGTGCTGTCTGCCATCGGCGTGTACACGCACCAACTCTGGCTGATGTGGCTGGGCTCCGGGGTCATCGGCGGCATCGGGCTGGGCCTGGGCTATATCTCCCCGGTGTCGACGCTGATCAAGTGGTTTCCCGACCGGCGCGGTATGGCCACCGGCATGGCCATCATGGGCTTTGGCGGCGGTGCGATGATCGGATCCCCGCTCGCGGCCATATTGATGAGGCACTACGCAACACCGACTTCCGTCGGTGTCTGGGAAACTTTCGTGACGCTCGCGGCGATCTATTTCGTATTCATGATCGTCGGGGCGCTGGCGTATCGGGTACCGCCGACGGGATGGAAGCCCGCGGGCTGGACGCCGTCGGCGAAGGCCGCCAGCAACGCGATGATCACGACCGGGCATGTGCACTTGCGAAATGCGCACAAGACCCCGCAGTTCTGGCTGCTGTGGGGGCTGTTGATGTTGAATGTGTCGGCTGGCATTGGCGTGATCGGCATGGCATCGCCGATGCTGCAGGAGATTTTCGCCGGCCGCCTGATCGGACTGGACTTGAGATTCGATGCGCTCAATGCCGAACAACTCGGCCGCATAGCCGTGATCGCGGCGGCGTTCACCGGACTGCTGAGCCTGTTCAATATTGCAGGGCGTTTCTTCTGGGCTTCGCTGTCGGATTACATCGGACGCAAGGCGACTTATTTCACGTTCTTCACCCTCGGTTTCGTTTTGTACGCGTCGGCACCCTGGGCCGGGCACGCCGGCTACATGGCGCTGTTCGTCGCTTTCTTCTGCATCATCCTGACCATGTACGGCGGGGCTTTCGCGACCATTCCGGCGTATCTGGCCGACTTGTTCGGCACGCAAATGGTCGGTGCCATTCATGGACGTCTGCTGACCGCGTGGTCGACCGCCGGGGTGCTGGGGCCGGTCATCGTGAACTACATCAACGACTACCAGATTCGCAGTGGCGTACCCAAAAGCCAGGCCTACGATACGACGATGTATATCCTGGCCGCACTGCTCGTCGGCGGCTTTATCTGCAACTGGCTGGTGCGGCCGGTCAACCCAAAATGGTTCATGAATGAAGCCGAACTTGCCGCCGAGCGCAAGCTCGCGCACGATGCCGCGGCGAAAGCGGCCGTCGGCGGCGATGCCGCGGCGGTCAGGGGCAGCGGCGGCAACAAGCCGCTCGTGATGTTGTTCTGGCTGTTCGTGGGCATTCCGCTGGCATGGGGCATTTGGATCACCATCACCAACGCTTCGCGGCTGTTCCGGTAACGGCGTGAAGGTCGTGTCGATGGCGCGGCCCGCAATCATTCTTGCGGGCCGATTCGTTTCAGGAAAGGAAACATGTTATGAAAACCGTTCTGATTACCGGTGCCGCGGGTGACGTCGGCACGCATCTGCGGCGCGAACTCGCCGGGAAATACACGCTGCGGCTGTCCGATCTGAAGCCCGTCAAGAACCTTTCGGCCACAGAAACTTTCGTGCGCGGCGACGTCGCCAAGATGGCCGACATGCTGCGCGTGACCAAAGGGGTGGATGCAATCGTGCATCTGGGCGGCTTTTCGGTCGAGGGCCCATGGGAGACGATCCTTCGCGCCAACATCATCGGCTGCTATAACCTGTTCGAGGCCGCACACCGCAACGGCGTCAAGCGCGTGCTGTTTGCCTCGAGCAATCACGCCACCGGATTCTACAAGCGCGAGCAAAAAATCGATCATCGCGTTTATCCGAAACCGGACAGCCGCTACGGCGTGTCGAAAGTGTTCGGCGAGCAGATCGGCAGCTTGTATGCCGAAAAATACGGAATGGAAGTATTCTGCATGCGCATCGGCAACGTGACGCCTGCTCCGCCAGACAAGCGGCGGCTTTCGAACTGGATCAGCCCTCCCGATCTCGCTCGGCTGATCGGCGTGGGCATCGACAATCCGAACATCGGATTCGAAATCGTCTATGGAGTTTCCGACAACAAACGCACTTTTTACGACAACTCGAACGCGCACCGTCTGGGGTACCGGCCCCAAGATGACGCGGAACGTTTTGCCCAGGAAGTGCTGGCAAAGGAAAAACCGGGCGATCCGCGCGCGGAAATGTACCAGGGCGGCAACTTCGTGTTCGCCGAGATCGGTGGCGACCCGAACCGGCCGCTGCCGAAGCTGAAGGCCTCCGGCCAGGCAAAGAAGCAGGCCGTCGCAAAGACCGCATCGAAGCCAAAGCGGGACGGGCGCTCCCGACAATCACCCGGCGCCGCGAAGAAATCGGGCGCCTCGAAAAAGAAAAAATGACGGCGTCTGCCGCCGCATCGTGGCCACCATCCTGCTGACACATCCGCCTCAGGTTCGCGAACAGTATTACAACGATGAGGCTCTTGCCGCGCTGCAACTGCTGGGCGAGGTACGGCGCAATCCGCGGGAGCGCGAGCTCGATGCGGGCGAGCTGATCGAAGCCGCAGGGGGTTGCGACATCATCGTGACGCACCGCCATGTGCCCGCCGGCAGGGCGCTGTTTGCGAGCCTGCCGCAGCTGGTGGCCTTTTGCCGCTGCGCCGTGGACATCCGCAACGTGGATGTCGAGGCGGCCTCTGCGCATGGCGTGCTGGTGACTCACGCCAGCGCCGGATTCATTCCTGCCACCGCAGAGTGGGTGCTGGGCGCAATGATCGATCTCGGGCGCGGCATCAGCTTCGCGTCCGAGTGCTACCACGCGGGCGAGGTCCCGCAATCGGCCATGGGCCGGCAACTGCAAGGCTCGACGCTGGGCGTGATCGGCTACGGGCAGATCGGGCGCTATCTGTGCGACGCCGCGCTGGCGTTACGCATGAGAGTGCTCGTTTCCGACCCTTATGCGCAGATCACAAACGCTGCCGTGTCGCAGGTGGGCCTCGCGCAACTGCTGGCGCAATCCGATTTCATCGCCTGCCTGGCCCTGGCTACCGACGAAACCGAGAATCTGCTCGACGAGCAGGCCTTCTCACGGATGCGGCCCGGCGCTTTTTTCATCAATGCCTCGCGCGGTAACCTCGTGGACGAAGCGGCGCTGCTGCGCGCGCTGGAGAACGGGCGCATTGCAGGTTGTGCGCTGGATGTTGGCCGTGCGCCGGATCAAAAGCCCGCGCCAGAGCTGGCGCGCCACCCGAAAGTGATTGCCACGCCGCACATCGGCGGCCTGACCCCGCAGGCCACGGCGCATCAGGCGCTCGAAACGGTCGCGCAAGTTGCCGATATCCTCAAGGGCCGTGCTCCGCGCGGGTCCGTCAATGTGGCAAGTGCAAGCCGGCTCGCGAGGTTGAGACGTGGTTGATCGACGCCGGGTCCTGCGGCGCCACGGGCCAAGGCGATAGCGCGGTGAGCCGCAAACACACACTGGTCATTCTGAATCCCGGCCACTTCCACGCGGCCCTGTCATTGCGCGAGCGCCATGCGCTGATCGACGATGACATCCATGTGTTTGCCGAGGACGGGCCGGACGTCGATCATTTCGTGAATCTCGTTCACGCGTTCAACGACCGGCCGCACGACCCGACGCGCTGGACGTTGTATGTGTATCGCGGCGCAGATTTTCTGGAGAAATTGCTTGCCCAGCGGCCTGGAGAGCTCGTCATCGTCGCCGGGCGCAACAACGAGAAACTTCCGTTTATCCAACTGCTGCATGCGCAGGGCTTTCACGTCCTGGGCGACAAACCGTGGCTCATCGCTAGCCAGCAACTCGACCTGCTCAGGCAGGCGACCGGGGGCGCGCCGCTGGCAATGGACATCATGACCGAGCGTCATGAGATCGCCAATCGTCTGCAACGGGCGCTGGCGCGACGACCCGAGGTATTCGGCGACTACGTTGCGCACGGGGATCTGCCGGCCATATCCCTGCGCAGCGTTCATCATCTTTACAAAATCGTCAACCAGCAACCGCTGCTGCGTCCGGCGTGGTACTTCGATCCGACCGAGCAAGGCGAGGGCATCACCGACGTCACCACACATCTGGTTGATCTGGTGCAATGGATGACGGGCACCGACCAGGCCTTCGATTTTGCGCGGGATATCGAAGGGCTTCGCGCGCGCCAGTGGCCTACGGTCGTGCCGTCCGATGCGTTTACCCGCATTACGGGGCTTGCGCGGTTTCCTCGGTTTTTGCAGGAGCGCCTGGTCGACGGCGCGCTGCCCTTGCAGTGCAATGCCGCCCTGACCTACCGGTTGCGTGGCGTTGCCGTGGAAGTCGAAACGCTGTGGGAACTCGAAGAACCGCGCGGCGGCAGCGACCTGCATTACGCAACGTTGCGCGGGAGTCGTTGCGAACTGGCCGTCGAGCAGGGGCCGCATACCCGGTTCCAGAGCACGTTGAGCGTCAGGCCGGAAGTTGACGGGCCACAGTTTGCGGCGGCACTGACGCAAGCAGTGGCGGACCTGCAGGGCGATTTTCCGGGATTGGACTTTGCGCCGGAAGCCGAAGGCTACCGTATGAATATTCCGCAGGCCTTGCGTACCACGCACGAACAACGATTTGCCGCGGTGCTGCATACGTTTGTGAACTATCTGGATCAGGGCGCGTGGCCGGCGCGCATCGGCGCCGATCTCGAGATGAAATACACACTGTTGGCGCACGCGCTGGATCTTGCTCATGGTGCTGCGCCTGACGGCAGCGGCATTGAGCAATCAAAAATATAAAGAGTGAAAGGCAATCCATGAACGAAATCATGATCGTCACCGGGGGCAGCCGCGGAATCGGAGCGGCGACCGCGCGCCTGGCTGCGCAACGCGGCTATGCCGTCTGCGTGAACTACCTGCATAACCGGCAGGCCGCCGACGAGGTCGTGCGCCAGATCAGCCAGGCGGGCGGGCGCGCCATTGCAGTGGCGGCAGACATGGCGTCCGAACCGGAAGTCGTCCGCATGTTCAATACCGTGGACAAGGAACTCGGTCGCGTCTGCGCACTTGTCAACAACGCCGGCATCCTGGAGAAGCAAACGCGCCTGGAGGGTATAGACGCCGCGCGCCTGCAGCGCGTGTTTGCAACCAATGTCATCGGTCCTTTCATCTGTTCGCGGGAAGCAGTGCGGCGCATGTCGACCAAACACGGCGGTCGGGGCGGCGGTATCGTCAATGTCTCTTCACGGGCGTCGCAAATCGGTTCGCCCAACGAGTACATCGATTACGCCGCCTCCAAAGGTGCGGTCGATTCGCTGACTATCGGCCTGGCGAAAGAAGTCGCCGAAGAGGGCATCCGGGTCAATGGGGTGCGCCCCGGATTCATTTATACGGAAATGCATGCCAGCGGCGGCGAACCCGACCGGGTCGAGCGCGTGAAGGCATTCGCACCGATGAAGCGAGGCGGCAAGGCAGAAGAAGTTGCCAGCGCGATATTGTGGCTGCTGTCGGCAGAGTCTGCCTATGTGACCGGGACCTTTATCGATGTGTCCGGGGGGCGTTGAAGTCACCGCGGGGGGTGCAAAAAGCACGCAAACTATTCAAAGAGAGGCGATAATTCGCTTTGCATGCGGGTGACGCTGGATTCTCAACACTATTGCGGGGGTGACAGATTGGCCAAACCAAACTATTCATTTGAAAAGCGGCAGAAGGAACTGGCGAAAAAGAAGAAGCAGGAAGAAAAGCGCTTGCGCAAGGCTTCCGAGAAAGCGCAACCACCGGCCGACGCCAACGGGGCGCCTCCGCCAACAACTGACGGAGAGACACCCTCCCAAGGCTAAACGGGTTTCGGCGATGCGGATATGGGTCGACGCCGATGCCTGTCCGAATGTAATCAAGGACATCCTGTTCCGGGCCGCGGAGCGGGCGCAAACGACCGTGACATTGGTGGCCAATAGACCCGTCAAAACACCGCCGTCGCAGTTCATCAAGGCCCTCCAGGTCCCACCGGGTTTCGATGCCGCCGACGATAGAATCGTCGCATTGACCGAGGCTGGCGACCTGGTGATTACAGCCGATATTCCGCTGGCCGCCGGCGTGATCGGGAAAGGCGGCCATGCCCTCGATCCCCGCGGCGAGTTCTACACCAAGGACAACATCAAGGAACGCCTGGCCATGCGCAAGTTCATGGACGAACTTCGTAGCAGCGGCGTTGATACCGGGGGTCCAGCCACTTTCGCGAATGCCGATCGCCTTGCTTTTGCCAACTGCCTGGACCGATTTCTTGCCCGTATCGGGGACAGCTAAGTGCTGAATTTCGACAACCATGGAATGATCCCAGCATGAAACAGCTCGACAAGCTGCTCTCGAACAACCGGCTCTGGGCCGCCCAAATGCGCAGCCGGGAGCCGGATTTTTTCAGCAAGCTCTCGCAGCTCCAGGCGCCGGAGTATCTCTGGATCGGCTGCTCGGACAGCCGTGTGCCGGCGAATCAGATCACAGGCCTGGCGCCGGGCGAAGTGTTCGTCCACCGCAACGTCGCCAACGTCGTGGTACATGCCGACCTGAACTGTCTGTCCGTGCTGCAGTTCGCGGTGGATGTGCTCAAGGTCAAGCACGTCATCGTCTGCGGGCATTACGGTTGCGGTGGTGTGCTGGCGGCGCACGACAATCTCAAAATGGGCCTGGTCGACAACTGGCTGCGCCATGTTCAGGACGTCAATCAAAAACATCGCGATGCCCTGGGCCTCATCCAGAACCGGCAACAGCGCATTGACCGGCTGTGCGAGCTCAATGTGATCGAGCAAGTCGTCAACGTCGCACAGACGACCGTCGTGCAGGATGCGTGGGCGCGCGGCCAGGAAATCACCGTGCATGGCTGGGCCTATGACCTCAACGACGGGGTAATACAGGACCTGAAGATGTCGGTGGAAGCGCCCGAAGAACTCGAAACCTGCTATGCCGCGGCATTGTCCGGCGATGCCGTTTCGGCGGCGCTCGCGCAGGGCAAGCTCAAACTCTAGCGCTCGACCGCCCGCCTCGCCGGGCCGTTCGTTCCGCTGACAGGCGCACAATCTGCGACAATGCGCCACGCTGGACCGGGAGCAGCAGCCTCAAGAATGCACGTTACAGTGCATACCATGAAAGGGAGAGAGCATGGCATCAGGCAAGTCAGTCGCAGGCTTCGCCGTCTGGGCGCTGCTGGCGCTCGGCAGTTTTTCGGCGCCCGGCGCTGACCCCATTACCCTGCACGGCGCCGTTCAGTTCAACGACGATCATGTGTTCACGCGCACCCTGTTCAAATTCGAGGAGCTGACCAGAAAATACTACGGCAAACCGGTCAATTTCGTGCTCCACCGCAACAGCGAGCTTGGGCTCGAAAAGGATTACTTCGTCTATATGAACCAGGGCAAAGGGGTCGATTACGCGATCGTCTCGCCTGGCCACATGTCGACGTTTTCGCGCGCGGCGCCTTTCATCGATGCGCCCTTCCTGTTTCGTGACCACGGCCACTGGCGCAAGGTTCTCGATGCCGATCTGTTCAAACCGATTGCGGACGAAATCGCGCAGAAGGCCGATGTACTGCTGATCGGTTATGCCGGGGGTGGCACGCGCAATATTTTTGCCAACAAACCCATGCACAGTCTGGCAGAGCTCAAGGGCCTCAAGATCCGGGTCATCGGCGCACCCATCTGGACGCGTACTTTTGCAGCCGCGGGCATGTCGCCCTCGGTGATCGCTTACAACGAGATTTACAACGCGATCCAGAACGGCGTCATCGCGGCCGGGGACAACGAAGCCGCCGGCGTCGAGCAGATGCGCTTCTACGAGGTGGGCCCCCACCTGGTCATGACCGAACACGCGATCACCATCCGTCCCTTGTGTTTTTCCGGCAAGACCTTCAAGACACTGCCTGTGGATCTGCAAGCGGCCATCGTCAAGGCCGGCAAGGAAGCGGGCGTTTATGGACGGCAACTCGAGGCGCGTGAAGATGCCGCCAAGCTCGATGCCATGGAGAAAGCGGGCAAGCTCAAGCGCATCGCCTTCCCCGACCGTACGCGCATGAAGCAAAAGGTCGAACCGGTGATCGGTGCCTACGCAAAAGACGTCGGCGCAGAGCAGATCCTGGCCAAGATCAACGCCATCCAGTGAAGCGTCTGTTCGATTTGTATCACCGCCTGCTGGCCTGGCTGCTGGTGGGCACGGTAGCAGTTCTGGTCGTTCCGGTTACGCTGCAGATCCTGTCGCGCGTCACCGATCTCGTGCCTTCCTACATCTGGACGGAGGAACTGGCGCGCTTCATGTTCATCTGGATGGTTCTGCTCGGCGCCATGATCGGAGTGCGCGAAGGCACGCACTTCGAAGTGGACGTGTGGCCGGCGCTCGGGGCCCGCGCCAATGCGCTGCTGCGCATCGTGTCCCACAGTCTGGTGCTGGTGTTCGCCGGGGTGTTCATCTGGTGGGGCATCGCCTTCACGCGTTTTGGCTGGGATCAGCTCTCCGAAATCGCGGAACTGCCGATGTGGACCATCTTCATTGCCTGGCCCATCGCGGGCGTCACCTGGGCGCTGTTCATCGGTGAAGCTTTTGTCGCCAATCTGCGGATTCTGCGTCACGGTGCGGCGCCATGAGCGGCGTCGAGCTCACAGCCGGTTCCGCGGCGGCCATTCTGTTCGGTTCGTTCTTTCTATTGCTGATCCTGCGCGTGCCGGTCGCGTTTGCGCTGGGCCTGTCCTGCCTCCCGATCCTCGTTATCGAGCCACGGCTCTCTCCGCTGACCCTGTTCAACGAAACCTTCAAGGCTTACAACTCGTTCATACTGCTGGCGGTGCCATTCTTCCTGCTCACGGCAAACCTGATGGGCATCGGCGGCATTACCGACCGTCTGGTGCGACTGTCGCGCACGATGGTCGGCCATTTCCCCGGCTCGCTGGCCCAGATCAATGTCGTGATGTCCGTATTCTTCGCGGGAATTTCCGGCTCATCGACTGCCGATGCAGCCAGCCAGGGCAAGATCTTCATCGACGCGCAGGTCAAGGAAGGCTACGGATTGTCGTTCTCGATCGCCATTACGGCCGTATCGGCCGTGCTCGCCGTCGTCATCCCCCCTTCGATCCTGATGATCGTCTGGGGTGGGGTCATTTCCACTTCGATCGGCGCCTTGTATCTCGCCGGCATCCTGCCGGGGCTGATGATCGCGGGCGCGCAGATGGCCACGGTGCACGCATATGCAAAAATCTACGGCTATCCGGTTTATCCGCGCGCGACACTGAAGGATTTTTTGGGCGCCGCATTGCTGTCCTTGCCCGCGCTGTTCACGCCGTTCATCATCGTCGGCGGTATTTTGCTGGGTTGGTTTACGCCGACGGAATCCGCCGCCGCGGCGGTGATCTATGCCGCGATCCTGTCATTTTTCGTCTATCGCGAGATGGACTTGAGGAAGCTCTACCATGCGCTTGCCGAAACCGGCAAGTTGTCCGCCGTGGCGCTGTTCTGCGTCGGCACGGCGTCGGTGTTTGGCTGGCTGCTCGCGTACTACCAGATTCCGCGCGTGCTGCTGGAAAACGTGACGTCCTGGGGCCTGGGCGTGATAGGCGTCGGGTTCTTTATCGCATTCGCTTTCCTCGCCGTGGGCTGCTTTCTCGATGCGATTCCCTCCATCATCATTGTCGGCACCACCTTGCAGCCATTGGCCGAATCGGTGCATATGCATCCGGTGCAGTTCGCCATCATTGCCATCATTTCGCTTGCGTTCGGGCTGGTCACGCCGCCTTACGGTCTGTGTCTGATGATCTCCTGCGCGGTGGCCAAGGTCCCGTTGAGATTCGCGCTCAAGGACACGCTGATCATGCTGGTCCCGATGATGCTCGTGCTTGGCGCCTGTATCATCTGGCCGGAGATTGTATTGACGCTGCCCCGATTGATTTCTCCGGAGTATCTGAAGTAGCCCGGAACCGCGTCGCGGCGTCGCTTTCCAGACCCACCCATCCGCACACAAGGATTTGAAAGCATGAAATTCGACGATTTTCCCGCCCGGGCGTTGATGGAAATCACGTCCCGTCCACCGCTCGTTTTCGTACGCGGCGAAGGCTCCTGGCTATGGGATCACGAAGGCCGGCGCTATCTCGATTTCGTGCAGGGCTGGGCGGTCAATTGCCTGGGACACAGCCCGGCAGTCATTACCTCGGCGCTGCTGGAACAATCGCGAAAGCTCATCACGCCCAGTCCGGCGTTCTACAACGAACCGTCGATGCTGCTCGCGCAGCGCATCGTCGAGCACAGTTGTTTTCAGAAAGTGTTCTTTACCAATAGCGGCGCGGAAGCCAATGAAGGAGCCATCAAGCTAGCCCGCAAATGGGGCGCTCTCAACCAGGGCAAGCGCCACGAAATCATCACGCTGGAGAATTCCTTCCACGGCCGCACCTTGGCGACCATGTCCGCCTCGGGAAAGCCCCAGTTTCGCGATCTGTTCGAGCCCAAGGTGCCCGGTTTCCCGAAGGCGAGACTTAACGATCTCGCCTCGGTCGAGGCGCTGATCACCGAGCGCACCGTGGCCGTGATGCTCGAACCGATACAGGGAGAGACCGGCGTGCTGATCGCCTCGGACGAATTCATGCTCGGCCTGCGCCAGCTCACGCGAGAGCGCAACCTGCTGCTGATCGTCGACGAGATCCAGACCGGCGTTGCCCGCACCGGCAAGCTCTGGGGGTACGAGTATTCCGGCATCGAGCCGGACATCATGAGGCTGGGCAAAGGCCTCGGAGGAGGGGTGCCTGT
>CBDDRM010000163.1:0-5618 GCA_965233135.1 uncultured bacterium
TGCCAGCGGATAGCGCGAGCACAGCTCCATATAGGTGAACGCAGACAAGCCCGCGGTCACGGCGGCCAGCACGAAGGCAATCGGAGCATACATTCCCGAAACGGCTGCCACCTTGCCGACCAGAACGTAGATGCCGGCGCCGAGGATCGTGCCGAGACCGTAGAAAGTTATAAGCGGCAGCGATAGCGTGCGGCGCAGGGCCGGCCCTTTCGTACTGCCCCGAGAACTGGTTTGCGCGGATTCAATGCCCGTCATGGACGTCTAATCAGAGAAATGCGCCTACATTGCCATGAATCGATTGATTCGGCGAGAGCGTTGATGACCGCGGCAAGCGGGACAGTACGCGCTACCCTGCCACGACATTCGATTGTGCCTGTGTGGGGCGCTGGAAGTCGGAGAAAAACTCCCAGATCATCTGGCTCGCATCGGGCCCATTGGGATCGTTGAACGCGAATTCGGCGTTGCCGCCGCTCCATGCGTGGTCAAGTCCGAAAACCAGTACTTTGCGCAACACCAGTGTGTCCCCGCGGCGATACTCGCGGATCTCGTACGGGTAACGGTCGCCGCCGTGCTTGCTGCTGGTGAACTCCGTGAGGGGTGTTTCGGGATCAGCGGCAGCGGTAGCCATCGCCACGAACTGCTCCGCCACCTGATCTGCGTTGACCGGATTGACCGTGTCGTCCTTGCTGCCATGAATGACGATGGCAGGCACGAATGCGAATTCCTTTTGCGCCAGCGCCTGCTGTGCGGTGCCCTGCGGTGAGGCGCGGGAACCCTGGCGCATGGCCTTCGAAGCATCGGACACCGACTCCGCCGCGCGATACATCAGGCCGGAATGCACGGCACAGGCCGCGAACAGGTCGCCGTAGCAACTTGCCATGATGCTGGTCATCGCGCCCCCGGCGGAAAGCCCGGCGATGTAAACGCGCGCGGCATCCACCGAGTGCGTCGCCATGACCTGGCGCACCATGCCTGCGATCAACGCGGCCTCCCCGCCGGCGCGATGCGCGGAAGAATCGAACCAGTTCCAGCAGCGATAGGCATTGGCGAACCTTTTCTGCTCTGGATAGAGAACGAGGAAGCCCTGCTCGTCGGCAAGGCGGTTCATGCGGGTGCCGCCGGAGAAGGCCATGGGGTCCTGCTTGCAGCCGTGCAGCATCACCAGCAGCGGCCAGCGTTTCGCGGCCGAATATCTTCCGGGCACGTAGAGCAGGTAATTGCGTCGCGATTGCGGCAGCGGAATGAACAGCACCTTGCGGGCCGATTCGGCGTAGCTGCCTTCGACCCATTGGCCCGGGCGAATGGTAAGGCGACGGGCGATTGAAGCCAACCAGCGTTTGAATGTTTGCCACATGGAATAAGGAGAGGAAAGAAATCAGGCTGCGGAAACCCGCACCGCTGCCTGCAATGCGCGATTTGCAGAATTGACCGCCGTCATTCTAGCCTGACTTCCTTGTGCCCTTGCACCCGATTTCCGTCAGCGCACCGCTCCATTTTAAAGTGCCTGCCCTCCCCACGCCCGCACCCAGAAAGTGCTTCGCACCTTACGAGTGCAAGGCGCAATGAACGAATCCAGAACAAAAGCGACCAAGGTCGTCTCGCGCGCGGTTCGAGCGTGCGGTCCCAGCGCGCGGATGGGCTTGTCAAGAATTTCATCGACAACAGCATCATTGCGTCGGGCGCGTGGCACTGTTAACCCGTCAATGTGCTAGCGTTCGATGAGTCATGTCCGCGCGCGCGTCGTCGTCAATTGACGACGTTGAATGTATTATCTGGAATCTCCGCGTGATAATCCTTGCATGGTTTGCCGCGAACCTCCGCGCCAGCGATTATCGCAGCCATGTCCGTACCTGGTCGGAAACGCAGTCATGCGGGTTCGGCGGCAGCTTCCGGTGTTTGCCTGGCACGCACCGCGATGGCGTAGCCTGCGCGGATGTGATCGCTTTCGGAAGACCGCAGTGCCTACGACGGGGCCGGTTTGCCCAGATCCAGAGCGCGCCAGAAATACCAGCTGGCCACGGTGCGGTAAGGCTTCCACTTCATGCCGAGCTTTGCGAGCGCCCCGGGCGTGGGAAGCTTGCGCTTGTTGAAAGCCAGCGCATAACCCTTGCGAACGCCGTAGTCGTCTACAGGCAGAATATCGGGCCGCCCCAAGCGTGACATGAGCATCATTTCGACAGTCCAGCGGCCGATACCGCGCACGCGCGTCAGGCGCTCGACGATCTCCTCGTCCTGCATGGCATGTAATTGCGAGAGCTCGGGAACTTGGCGGTCGACGGTCTTGCGCGCGAGATCCTTCAGCGCCAACAGCTTGGCGCCGGACAATCCGGCGTCGCGCAGTTTTTGTTCCGAAATCCTCAAGATCCGCTCGGCGGTCGGACCTTCGTGCGCACGCGGACACAGGGCGCAAACCCGCGCATAAATGGTGGCAGCGGCTCGGCCCGTGAGCTGCTGGTAAACGATTGCTTCGGCCAGCGCTGCAAACACGCTCGGTGCACGCTTCAAACGCAGGCGAAACGGTCCGACGGCATCAATCAGTTTCGCCATCGACTTACTGGAGTCGCGCAGGGTGGCGACGGCGGCAGCCGTATCGAATCCGAACACACCATCGCCCTCGAACAAAGGCTGATGGTTCTGCACGCGCGCTGCTTCTATGGACAGCATGCGCAGTTTGGTGGCGATGCCGCCGTTTGCGGAAAATCCATTGACTCGGCCGTCGGCGCCGATGACCCGATGACACGGGACCACCACGGCAAACGGATTGCGTCCCAGCGCCTGGCCCACGGCGCGCGCAGCCCCGGCTGCGCCGAGTTGCCTGGCGATCTCGCCATAGGACATCGTCGCGCCGGGCGCGATGACGCGGGCCGTCTCATAGACCCGGCGATGAAACGGCGGCACATGGCGCATATCGAGCACGGCGTTGGATAACTGGGCCGCCTCGCCGGCCAGCAAGGCTATGATGTTGTCTACCACGCGCTGTATCGCGGACGGCGGTATGGTTTCCTCGGCATCTGGATGGTTAGCCGATAAACGGGCGCGCGCGACAGTGTCGCGCCCTTGCGGAAGCTGCACGCAAGTGATGCCGCGCTCGCTCCAGGCGATGCCGCAACGGCCGATGGCCGTGTCAAATAACGCGTAACCGTGAGCTGCCATGTTGACGCGATCGTAGCACCACCACGCGCGCGCGGGATCTGGCAGCGGACTTTTTGGCTGACCTTATGCTTGCAGGCTGGTGGAGGAGGAGAAGTTGCGACAAGACGATGTCGTTTTTTGCTATGGTTCCGTTCCCTGCGGCATCCGCGCAATGAACAAAGAGGTAGAAGATGTCCGAGTTGACTGCCCTGCCCCGGTCCGTCCTGCCCGAGGGTATCCACTCGCGCTTCGTTGACGATGTCAACGGCCTGCGCGTGCACGTCCTGGAAGCGGGATTCCAGGACCGGGCCAAAAAAAAGGCAGACCGACCGCTTGTACTGCTGCTGCATGGCTTTCCGGAGCTGGCGTACAGCTGGAGGAAGATCATGTTGCCGCTTGCGGCCGCGGGCTATTACGTGGTCGCGCCCGACCAGCGAGGCTACGGACGCACGACGGGATGGGACGGAGACTATGATGGCGACGTCGCATCGTTTCGCATGCTCAATCTGGTGCGCGACGTCCTGGCATTGGTATCGGCACTGGGGTACCGATCGGTGGAGGCCGTGTTCGGTCACGACGCCGGATCATTCGTCGCGGCCTGGTGCGCGCTGATCCGGCCGGATGTATTCCAGCGCGTTGCCATGATGAGCGCGCCTTTTTCCGGTCCCCCGCCGCTGCCGTTCGACACGGACCGCACAGGGCCGCAGAAAACGCATGACCGCATTCACGACGATCTCGCCGCGCTGAAGCGCCCGCGCAAGCATTACCAATGGTATTACTCGACGCGCCCGGCCAATGACGACATGTGGAAATGCCCGCAGGGCGTACACGCCTTCATGCGCGCGTACTATCACCACAAGAGCGCAGACTGGAAGCAGAACCAGCCTTTCCCGTTGAAGTCCTGGAGCGCGGGCGAACTGGAGAAAATGCCGACCTATTACATCATGGATCTGGCCGAGAACATGGCGCAGAGCGTCGCGAAGGAAATGCCGTCTGCCTCGGAAATCGCGGCGAACCAGTGGCTGCCAGACCCTGAATTGGCGGTGTACGCGGAGGAGTATGGCCGCAATGGTTATCAAGGGGGCTTGCAGTGGTACCGCTGCATGACCGGCGGCATCAACACCACGGAGCTGCGGTTATTCTCCGGGCGCACCATCGACGTGCCCTCCTGCTTCATCGCCGGCAAGAGCGACTGGGGCATCTACCAGCGCCCGGGCGGCGACATGATCAAAATGCAGAAGGACGTGCTGACCAACATGCGTGGCGGTTGTCACCTGATCGAAGGCGCCGGGCACTGGGTGCAGCAGGAACAACCAGAAAAAGTCACTGCTTTGCTTGTGCAGTTCCTGCAGCAAAAAGTCAGATAGCGCGCGTCAGTCGCAACTTTTGTTCGAGTTCGTCCAGGAATCCACGCTGCGCTTCCAGCAGTTTTGCGCGCGCATGGGACAGTGCAAACCATTGCGCCCGGTCGACTTCAGGAAACGACTGTTCCTTGCCGGAGCGCGGTGGCCATTCCATGGAAAAAGTATTGCTGTGGATCGCGTCGGCATCGAGCTCCCCCTGCACAGCCCAGGCTTGCACCAGTTTGCCGCCACGTTGCCTGAGCGGGGTCAGCGCTATAAACGCACCGTCGATGCTTGATCCGGTTTCTTCCAGGAATTCGCGCTTCGCGCTTTCCAGGGCATCGGCACCCGGCTCAATCTCTCCCTTCGGGATAGACCATGCGCCGGTATCCTTTTTAGCCCAGAAGGGCCCGCCCGGATGCACGAGCAGGACTTCCAGCGCGCCGCCACGGATGCGATAAAGAAGTATGCCGGCGCTGATTCTGGTTGGCATTTGGAGTCGGCAGGGATCCAATTCCGCGCGGCCGCCCCACCGGATTCAGGGCGCCTTGTCCGCATCGCCTGCTTGGGCCAGCAGTGCGAGCAACTGCACGAAATCGACGGGCTTCGTCATGTGGTGATCGATCCCTGCCGCGTGGGCGCGCGCGCGATCTTCGGCCTGGCCATACCCGGTCACGGCTACCAGCAGCGCCGACCGCGTGTCGGGTCGTATGCGCAGCAATTTAGCCAGGGCGTATCCATCCATTCCCGGGAGCCCGATGTCGAGCACGATGATGTGGGGCCGGTAGCGAGGCAACAGATCGATTACTGCCTTGGCGCCCTCCGCAGTCCTGACCTCGTAACCCTCCAGTCGAAGCAGCACCGCGAGGGTCTCGGCGGCATCGCGGTTGTCATCGACGACCAGTACCCTGCGTCCTGCTCCAGCCTTGTCCGCGCGCGGCTTGTTGTCAGCCTCCACCACGGGCTGATCAGTTTGCTCCATATCAACGATCGGAAGGCGCACGACAAACTCGCTTCCGAGACCCGGACCGGCGCTGTGCGCTTCAACTTTCCCACCGTGCATATCGACCAGCATGCGCACGACCGACAGACCGATGCCCAATCCGGCCAGAGGGCGCGCCAGGGATTTGTCGCCCTGAGTGA
>CBDDRM010000164.1:0-7804 GCA_965233135.1 uncultured bacterium
CGGCCTGGTCCCCGTGATCATTTGCCAGCTTCTGATCGATCGCCCCGCCATCGTCTGGTCGAACACCTTCGTCGGCGTCACGTTGTTCAATGGCATCCTGGCCACCGGCATCGGCTGGCTCGCCTGGCTGTATGTCCTGCATCGGCTTCCGGCCGGCACCACCAGCCTGTCATCGCTCGGCATTCCCGTCATCGCGATTTTTTCATCCTGGATCCAGCTGGGCGAACAACCGGGACGCTCCGAACTGATCGGCATGCTGCTGATCGGTCTCGCGCTCGCGCTGCTGTCCTACCTGAGCATCCGCCGTCATGAGGAACCCGAACCGATGACGGGACAGGAGTAGCGCACCGATGGTGCGCGTGACGATGAGATAAGGCCGTGACGACGTGACGACGTGACGACCGTGACTGCCATAATGCACCAGCCGACTGCGAGGGCGCCTTTGCCAAGATATTTCCAACCGTCACGCCGTAACGACCGTCACGTTCTTTCCGACCGTCACGTCGTCACGATCGTCACCTTCTTTCCGACCGTCACGCCGTCACGACCGTCACGACCGTCACGTCCGTCACGGCCCTCATGATCCCCAGCGTCTCCCTTTATCTGCCCATTCGCGGTCTGCGCTACCACGTGCGCACGTGGGGCGACCCTGCGGCGCCGAAAATTTTCCTGCTGCACGGCTGGATGGACGTATCGGCATCGTTCCAGTTCGCGGTGGACGAGTTGCGCCACGACTGGCATGTAATCGCGCCGGATTGGCGCGGTTTTGGCCTGTCGGAATGGGCAAAAGACGGCTACTGGTTTCCGGATTACATCGCCGATCTCGATGCCCTGCTGCAGCACTTCCAGCCCGAGTCCCCCGCCTATGTGGTGGGCCATAGCATGGGCGGAAATATTGCGAACCTGTACGCCGGCATACGGCCGGAGCGCATCGGCAAGTTGATTCTGGCGGAGGGCTTCGGGTTGCCGCCGACGCGTTCCGAACAAGCCCCGGAGCGGTACGCAAAATGGCTAGACGAGCAACGCGATCAACCGGTCCTGCGTCCCTACGCGGGGTTCGACGAGGTCGTCGAGCGTCTGCGAAAAAACAATCCGCGCATCACCGACGAGCGCGCGCGTTTTCTGGCACCGCACTGGGCGGAGCAGAAGGCGGACGGCAGCATCCAGTTGCGCGCCGATCCGAAACACAAGATGGCGAACCCGGTGCTGTATCGCGCCGAGGAGGCCATGGCCTGCTGGCGGCGCATTGTCGCGCCGGTGCTCTGGCTCTGGGGCGACGGCGAGTGGATGAAGAAATGGATGAAAAACGACCATGCGCTGCTGGACGACTACCGCGCCTGTTATCGCTCCCTGCACGAGCAGACCATCGCGGATGCCGGCCATATGATGCATCAGGATCAACCGGCGGAATTCGCGCGGGCGATTGAATCGTTCCTTTACTGATTCAGGCCTATCCGTAACGGAAGGTTTCGGAGCGACGCCGGGTAGCAGCCGCCGCTTCTGCCGGCGTTAATCTTGCCGCCGATCGTATCTGCAGTGCTACGATTGGCTTCGGTCTCGCCGAATAAACTTGCTGGGGAGGAACGCACATGAACGTCGCATCGCGGCAAAGAACCATGGCAACCTGGTTGGTCGCGGGGTTCGTCCTGGTGTGCCAGCCGGCGGTTGCCGGCCCGGTCGAGGACATTCACGAGGTCGAGGAGCGCCGTTACGACGCCATGATCCGCATGGATGCCGAAGCGCTGGCCGATACATTGGCGGAGGAGTTCTACTACCACCAGGCCAACGGGAAGACGAACGACAAGTCAGGTTACATCCGCCAGACGATGAGCGGCACGGTGAAAATTTTTACCGCCGAGCGCTACGACGTGAAAGTCCACACTTATGGCGACGTTGCCACGGTGATGGGCGATACGCGCCTCGATCTTGAGATCGGCGGAGAGCGCCGCAAGGCCGATTTGCGTTACCTCAATGTCTGGGTCAAGCGCGACGGCCGCTGGCAACTCACGCAGCGCCAATCCGCCTTCAAGTAGCTGGCCGGAAAAACAGCATGCCGCGCCACAGCGTCAGCGCGCCGGCAGCGACAAATGCTGCGGCATAGCTGCCGCTGAAATGCACGATCGCCCAGAACACGGTGGGCAGGAAAACCACCCCCGCATAGGTCATGGCCAGCGAGGCGCCCGTCGCCGATCCGGCCTTGCCACGCGGCGCCAGACGCGCTACTTCCGACAGGTACACCCCGTTCCAGCCGATCGCGCTCGCCCCGAACACGAAACTGACCAGCAGCATCGGGCCATAAGGCCACGACGGCGCCATCGACGCCGTCACGAAGGCGGACAACGCCATCATGGCGCCGAGGCTACCCAACACCGCGCGCGGCGCCAGCCAGTTGTCGGCCACCACACCCCAGAAAATGCGCCCGATGCTGCCCGACACCATGGCCATCGACAGGGCCGCACCGGCAGCGCCCAGCGACAGATTCATGCGCTCGACGAAGAAAAGCACCAGAAACGTGCCCATGCACATCTGCATGCCCGAATAGGAGAATGACGCCAGCGCCAGCTCGCGCAGTCCGGCATGCGACATGACGAGTCTGAACGGTTCGAGCAAATGCACGGGCGCAGAACGCCGCGGCGCATGTGGCGCAAGATCAACGCCCGAGCGATAGGGCTGAACCGCGAACGCCAGGAGCAGACAAGAGCCGGCCGCAATCAACGCTGCCGCCTTCCAACCCAAACCAAAGATCAGCAGCGGGATCGCGGCGCCCGCGATCGCCCCGCCGATCGGTACGCCCGTCTGCTTCACGGAGAATATAAATGCGCGCATGCCGTCGGGCGTCCGGTCGGCCAGGATAGCGGAACTCGAAGGCGTGACCGCGCCATAACCCGTGCCGATCACCAGCGCGCCGAGCACAACCAGCCACGGATTAGCGCTGGCCATCAAGGCAATGCCGGCCGCGGAGAACACCAGCGAAAGCTGGCTTGCGCGCAGGGCGCCGAAACGATTGATGACATTGCCCGCGGAAAGCGCAGTGAACGTGGCCGCCAGATAAATCAGCGCCGTAACGATGCCGACCGCGCTGGCCGGCAGCCCGATCTCGGTTTGCGCCACGGGCGCCAGAACCGGCGGCGTATACACCACCAGCGACACCAGCGCCTGGATCGCCATCGTGACGATCAACGGCCAGACTACGCCTTTCATGTTCTATGTCCGGCACACCTCGACACCAAGGCGCAAAGGTCGCAGAGGAAAAGGAAAGTGACTCGCAGCGTCGGCAGGCGTGCGCGCGTTTCAGCCCTTCGATTGCGCGAGCGCCTGGTCGAGATCCCACAGGATATCGTCGATGTCCTCGATGCCGATCGAAAGCCGGATCATGTCCGGGCCGACCCCGGCCTTGATCTGGTCTTCCTCGGAAAGCTGCCGGTGCGTAGTGGAAGCCGGATGAATTACCAGGGTCTTGGCGTCGCCCACGTTGGCCAGATGCGAGAAAAACTGCAACGCCTCGATGAACTTGACACCGGCCTCCATGCCGCCTTTGATGCCGAAGGTCATGATCGAGCCACTGCCCTTCGGCAGATACTTCTGCGCAAGCGCATGGTATTTGTTGCTTGGCAGCCCCGGGTAATTCACCCAGGAAACGCGCGGATGGCCCTCGAGGAATTTGGCGACCGCCACCGCATTTTGCACATGGCGCTCGACGCGCACATGCAGGGTTTCCAGGCCCTGCAGCAGAATCCATGCGCTGAACGGCGAGAGAACCGGTCCCAGGGTGCGCATGGACTCCATGCGGCATTTCATGGTGTAGCTGAAATCGCCGAAGGTCTCGTGAAAGATCACGCCGTGATAACCGCGCGAAGGCTCGGTCATCATCGGATATTTACCGTTGCCCCAAGGGAACTTGCCGGATTCCACCAGTACGCCGCCCATGGTCGTGCCGTGGCCGCCGATGAACTTGGTCGCGGAATGCACCACGATGTCCGCGCCAAACTTGATCGGCTGGCACAGGTAAGGCGAAGCGAACGTGTTGTCGATGATCAGCGGTACGCCCGCTTCCCTGGAAATCTGCGCGACGGCTTCGATGTCGAGCACATTGATCTGCGGGTTGCCCATCGTCTCGGCATAGATCGCCCGCGTCCTGGGCGTGACAGCCTTACGGAAGTTTTCCGGATCGTCCGAGTTCACGAATATCGTGTGGATGCCGAACTGGCGGAACGTTACATCGAACTGGGAATACGTGCCGCCATAAAGCGTGCTGGAGGAAATGATCTCGTCGCCCGGACGCAGGATGGTCAACAGCGCACACATTTGCGCCGCCTGACCTGAAGACGCGGCCAATGCGGCGCGCCCGCCCTCGAGTGCCGCCATGCGTTCCTCGAACACCGCGACCGTCGGATTCGAGATCCGCGAATAGACGTTGCCGAACGTCTGCAGGTTGAACAGGCTCGCCGCGTGCTCCGCGGAATCGAACACGAACGACGTGGTCTGGTAGATCGGCACCGCCCTCGCGCCGGTCGCCGCGTCCGGGATCTGCCCCGCATGCAGGCACAAGGTGCCAAATCCGAATTCTCTGTCTGCCATAGAAGTTCCGTGACTATCGTAAATGCCGTGACGGTCGTGACGACGTGACTGTCGTGAATATATCGTGACTACGTGACTATAAGTGCCGTAACTATCGTGACGACGTCACTGTCGTGATTAAGTTCGTTTGTCCCCGCGATGCGCGAGGCGCCCTAAGGCGATCGTCACGCCGTCACGACCGTCACGATCGTCACGGCTTAATACGGCAGCCACTTCGGCCGCTTGGCGGAAATCACTTTGGTGTTCACGCCGACCCAGTTGAGGCCGCCGAACAGCCGGCCATGCTCGATCTTGACGCATCGATCCTGGACGACTTCGAGGCCGGCCTTGCGCGCTTTCTTTTCTGCCGCCGGGTTGGCGACGCCCAGTTGCATCCACAGGACCTTGGCGCCGATGGCAATCGCCTCGTCTGCGATGGGCTCGATGTCCTGGCTTTTGCGGAAGCAGTCGACCATGTCCACTTTTTCCGGAATGTCCTTGAGCGACGCATAGCATTTCTCGCCGAGGATCTCCGGATAGGACGGATTGACCGGGATCACGCGGTAACCGTGCTCCTGCATGTATTTGGCGGCAAAAAAGCTCGGCCGGTACCAGTTGGCCGACAGGCCGACCACGGCGATGGTCTTGCAGTCCCGGAGAATGCGTCGCAGCGTGTTGATGTCGGTAGAGTCGCTCATGAATGAATATCAGATTGGATGATCCGAATCGCGGTTCGGCGAAGGCCGCAGTTTAGCATCGGCGTCCTCAGTCGGCTTCCAGCTTCGCCCGGCGCTCCGCCTTCGACAGCCTGTCCATTTTCTTGACCGCCGCGTAGAACCGCTTGAAGTCGCCGCCGTTCTCCGCCAGCAGGCGACGAAAGCCTGGCACCAGCTCGGAGTAGGTCGCGATCGGCACCAGATGCGCGTTGTTCAGTTCCTTGGCGAAGAAGCGGTCGTACCCGGCAAAGCCGTCCCAGGACGCCTTGAGGCTCAGGTATTCGGCTTTCAGCATGGCAAAGGTCTCGGCTTTGAGCCGGCGCTTCTCCGGATCGGACATGTCGCTCGCGTATAACGTTTTGAGCCGCTCGCGATACTGCATGATCAACGCAATGAAACCGGCTTTGCGCTGCTCGCGTACCTCGAACGCGGTTCGTTGCGCGGCATCGCCGTTGCGCGCGAGCCAGCGTTCGACGCCTTCCAGTTCGACGGCCGCGGCAAAGGATTCGTTGAACATCGTGTCACCGGAGACATAGACCACCTGGTGGGCGAGTTCGTGGAAAATGAGCCGCGCCAGCTCCGTATCCGGATAGCGCACGATGGTGTTGAGCACCGGATCGTCGAACCACCCCAGGGTGGAATAGGCGGGGATGCCCGCCACCAACACGTCCAGGCCTTCACGTTCGAGTTCGCTGGCCTTGCGTTGTGCACCGGCCTCGCTGAAATAACCGCGGTAGCCTACACAGCCCGCGAACGGGAAGCACCATTCCTTGGGCTCAACTGAAAACTCGCGGGCTGCGAACACATTCCATACGACGAACGGGCGCTCGAGGTCCGCATAATTCCGGTAACTGCCGTTGTCGGGCAGCCCCAGTTCGGCGGAGGCAAATTCGCGTATCTGCAGGGCGAGTTTCAGGCGTTCGCGCAATTGCACGGGCGTACGCTCGTCTTCGATCATCTGCTCGATCGGGCGGCTGCGATGCCAGATCTGCATCTGCCCCTCGAAGGCCTGATAGTAGTAACCGATACTGGCGCAGCCGGAAAGCGAAGTGGCCAGCGCGATGGCAAAAAAGCAACGAATCATTGACTGAAATTTCCGTGTCTGAGAAAAGTGCACACCGCCCGCGCCACCGCCGGCGACACCAGCATGCCGCTATGGCTGGTGTGCAACACAATGGAATCCGTCGCACCGGGCACTTCTGTTTCTTCCAGTCGCACGACGCCGTCGCTCGGGGGCGGCAGGCTCATGACCAGCTTCCCCAGCCCGAAGGCGACATCGCCGGCAATCACGCCGAGTTCCACGCCCTCGGGCACGGTCGGACGCGGCGCGTGCAGCCAATCCTGCATGGTCTGGCCGAGCGCGCGCCGGCTCCAGGGCGCGCTTTCCAGGTAATGCGCGGCAGCGCTGTGCGCGTAAGGGCTTCCCATCAGCACCACCCGGTGCACTGCAATTTCCGGATGTGCGCGCAACATGCTCATGATCACGAGGCCGCCGAGGCTGTGCCCGACCAGATGAATCGGCGCACCGTGCTGCCCGCAGGCCGCCGCGAGCCTGCGCGCGTTCTCTTGCAAGCTGCGCGTCATGGAACGGTAGCTGTGGCGATCCACCCTGAACCCGTACTGCGACAGTCGCCAGTCGAGCGGCAGCATGATGAAACCGCGCATCCACAACCCGTGTACGAGCACGACACGGGGCCCGTCAGCTTGCGTCATCCTCGGCCTTCAGGATTTCGAGCCCTCGCTTCAGTGCGCGCTGGTAGCGGGCTTTGGCCAGCGCAATCTTGTCCGCGGGCCAATCGTAAAAGCCTTTGCCGCTTTTCATCCCTATCTCGCCGGCTTTGACTTTGGCTGCCAGCTTTGCCGCGGGTTCGGCGTCGTTGCACAAGTCAGGAAAGACCGTGGACGAGGCAAGGTAGTTCACGTCGAGCCCCGACATTTCCTTTTGCAGGATCGGGCCCGCCGCGACATAGCGGAATCCAAAGCCGTAACGCACAGCCGTGTCCACGTCCTCGGGTGAGGCGATACCGCGTTCGATCAACGACCAGGCTTCGCGCATCAGCGCATGCTGCATGCGATTGGCGAGGAATCCGGGAATGTCCTTCGCCACCATGACGGGCTTGCGCTGCAGCTTGCGCATGAGTTCGAACACCGACTGCGCGACGGCACCTTCCGTCTGCGCCGAGCACACAACCTCCACCAGCGGCACCATGTGCGCGGGCATGAAGAAGTGCAGGCCCAGCATGCGGCGGCTGGTCTTGAGGCCCTGCGCAATCTGGCTGATCGGAAAGCTGGAGGAGTTGCTGGTCAGCGCAATGTGCGCGGGGGCGAGTGATTCGAGTTCGGCGAATATGCTTTGCTTGAGCGCCAGATCCTCGCGGAGCGTTTCGACGACGAGGCCCACGTCCTGCCACGCCACGTCGCGCAGCGTTTCATGCAGCAAGATGTCCGGCGTTTGGCCGCCCAGTTCCGCCACCGATTTTGCAACGCGCACCGCCAGCGTATCGCGGGTCTTTCCCGGCCGCTGCACGATC
>CBDDRM010000165.1:0-6582 GCA_965233135.1 uncultured bacterium
CTTGTTCTTGACCATCTCGCTCAACACCTGCTCGACGTCAACTGCCGGCGTCGATGCAGCCGGCGCTGGTGCCGGCGACGCTGTGGCAGGTTTGGCGGTGGCAGCGGGAGATGCGGCGACGGCAGGGTGACTGGACGGGAAGATCTTTCCGAGAATGCTGCTGAATATGCTCATGAGAAGGCTCCTGGAAAAGCACATCGGGCGCCCGACCTGAAAAAACGGGCACGACGTCACCATGAATCGAATGACGGCTTTCCGCCGGGCCAAAGCACACGCGCAAGCCGATCGGTAGGATGGACCCTTTCACCGAATAATAAGTTCTCGGCTGTGCCTGCGCGCGCCGGCGGCTGACGGCAGTTGAATAACTGGCCGGCGCAGCAGCAAACGCTGTAGTTCTACTCGATTCCGGGAGACGACATGATTGCCAGAATGCTGTTTATCTTTTCCGTGGTCGTGGGGCTATGCATCCCTTTGCATGGCTTCGCCGAATCCTTCAACGTCAAGCCCGGCGCATGGAGTATCAGCATGACCACGCTGATCGCCGGCACGCCGGTCTCGCCCGAAGAGTTGCAGAGCATGCCCGAGGAGAAACGCGCGAAGGTCGAGGAGGCGATGAAGGCGCGGGCAGGTCGGCCGCTAACCATCACGCAAAAAACCTGCATCACCCAGGAGAAACTAGATCAGGACCGTATCCTTCGGGCCTTGCAAGGCGAAAGCCAATGCACGCGTAAAGTCATTTCCAGAACAGCGACGCAGCTGGTCATGGAACAGAGTTGCCCCGAGCCCGAGGCTTCCACATCGCAGATGACGCTCGCGGCGAAGACGCCTGAAACCCTGTCGGCCAGCATCGTCCGCGTCCGCGGCGACGGCAAGGGCAAGGTCAATATCGACGTGCAGGGCTACTGGCTCGGCGCTAGCTGTGCGGGTCTCGACGGCGACGACTAGAAGAAAAAAGAGACGAACGCTCGCACTAACCCTCTTTTAGCCGGACCCCGTACTGTCCCTTGCTTCTTCAGGTAAACGCGCTGTTGCGCGCGTTGTGTCCCCCATCCACCGTAATCACGATGCCGCTCAGATACGAAGCCCGAGCAGAAGCGGCGAAGACCACCACATTGGCAACTTCCTCTACACTCGCGGGCCGGCCCAGCGGCAGGCCTTTGACGAATTCGCGCCAGCGCTCCGGATCACCGAGCTTGTCGATTGCCCGCGTTTTCATGAGCGTGACCAGGCGCTGGGTCTCTACCGCACCGGGGCTGACTGCCAGCACGCGTATTCCCTCATCGAGGCTCTGGCTGCCGAGTGTGCGCGTGAAAGCATTGAGCGCGGAGTTGCCGGTCGAACCCGCGATGTAGCCGGTGTCGAGCCGGTCCGCTGCCAGCCCGGTGATATTGACGATCACGCCTTTGCGGCGGCTGCGCATGGCGGCATAGTAGGCACGGCACAGATTGATGTAGCCAAACACTTTGAGTTCCCACGCTGCGCGCCAGCGTGCTTCATCTACCGCCTGCAGATCGCCGCCCGGGATCGCGCCGGCGTTGTTGACCAGAATGTCGGGTGTGCCGGTGGCATCGAGCAAGGCGGCGACACTTTCGCTTTTCGATAGATCCAAGGCATGGGCTTTGACTTCGACGCCGTATTGCGTGCGAAGGCTTTGCGCGGCGCTTTCGATGGCCTGGGCGTCGCGCGAAACGATCTGCACATTGCAGCCCTCCGCCGCCAACCCCTTTGCGATGGCAAGGCCGATGCCTTTCGAAGCGCCGGTAATGACCGCGCTATGTCCTGTCAGACCCAGATCCACGAATCGCTCCTTCGGATTTTTTAGAACAAAGTCACGCATCGGTGCCGGGTCTGCAATATAGCATCCGGCCATCCGCTGGCCATGGCCCGCGAGCACCGTCGACGCGCGTCGGAGGGTCATGGTCCAACCGCATCGTATTGCGGCGGCGGACCCCAAACTGGCAGAAGTCAGACCTGATAAGGCTCTTCCCAGTACGCGGGATCGCGCGGGAGTGCCGGCCGGTAACTGGCGAGCGCGTCCATGCGCTCGGCTACGGACCGGTGAATGAGATCGGTCGCGTCCACACTGCGGGCCTCCTTGCCGAAAGTCTTCCAGATGCCTTCGTAGGATTGATGCATCGGTCCATCAGGCCGCGGGTCGAGCTTGTAAAAATCTCGCTGCTTGAAATCCAGCCCATGTTCGAGGCCGCGCAACACCATCCACTGCAGCGCGATATCGGAGAGCCCGGCTTCCGCGTAGCCGCCTCCGACATCAGCGTGAACGCCGGCAAACCACACCTCGGTCACCCGCGGGTCTTTATCCCATCGCAGGACCGGAAAGACCTGGCGCTGCTCGTCGATCGCCATGGCGTGATAGCCAGCGACAACGTTGTGGCTCAGCTCGTTGTCGTGATAGCTGGCATCGTTGGTGGCTTTGACCGTATCCCACACGCCCACCATCTCGACCGTGATGTCGAAGAACCGATTGTCATTCTTCAGTGTTGGCGGGCTCTGGAAATCGCGCGTTTTGTAGAGCTCGAAGCCAAGCGCGGTATCCTCGATGTCGACCGGAATGCCGCTATGGGCGATGAGCCCGCTCAACCGACGCGCCGCGTAGGCGCCGCGGCTAAAGCCCAGCAGGAAAACCTTGTTTTCTTGTGGCTTCCAGTGGGCATCCGTAAACCGCTGGCAGAGAAAGCGGTATGCCCCGAGGATTTTCTCGTCGAGTCCGAAACCATAGATGCCGCCGCGGACTGCCTCCCACATGCCCGTGCCCACGCCTTCTTCGTAGTGGATTCTTTGTCCCCGCTTGAGAAGCGAAATGAATCGGGCGACGTTGGTCGGCGCGGCTTTGCCCTCGTCGCGCTGGGTCGGGTCGTTCCAGGTGCCGTCCAGACCGACGACGAGGTTTCGCACGCGGCCCTGCGCCATTTATTCTCCCTGGCCCGTCGTACGTTTCTTCAGTTGCAGCGACGGCCCTTCCTCGTCGCTTGATTCGTCACGCGGCACGCACCACCACTCCACGGACTGCGGAACGTACATGCCGAGTGTGGCGACCGAGGCAAGCACGAACAGCGCGTTCTGATGAACCTTGATCCTGAACAGCTCGTTGTGCTTCTCGCAACTGGCGACGTTGCGATGGCCCCATTGAATTCCCCAGAACGACCCGTGGATGGTCTCCTCGACTTTCTTTGCCTGAGGCGTCTTGTCGCGATCGCCGGAGCCTTCGATCAGGAAAGTCGTGCAGCCTGCGATGCTGCAAAGCAGGATAAGGAAAATGAATGTGCAGGCAGTTCTGCTGGGCATGAACCTCCCCTTGCCGCGGCGTTGTCGGCAAACGATACCGGTAAATCGAGTGCCGGCAAATCGATTGATTCGAAAACTGTTTGGTTCGATGGTTTTCCCGCGTCGATATTGCGGTGCGGCGCATTTTTCGTCATTCGGAACCCTTGGCGATCCGGTTGACACTGATACCGTGTGGTGTACATTCGGCGACGTCATATGGCAGGAGTGAGGGCCATGGACGAATGACAAAAACATAAAATCAGGGAGAAGCTCATGACAATGAAACATAGAAGGCCGCTTGCGCACGTTGCTGCGGCACTGGCCGGAGCAATGCTTGCGGCCTCGGCATTGGCAGGTGACGTTACCTGGGACCGTCTGGTCAACAGCGAGAAGGAGCCGCAGAACTGGCTCAATCACCACGGCAATCTGGAAGCACATCGCTTCTCGGGCCTGGACCAGATCAATACCCGTAACGTCAAGAAGCTCAAAGTTGCCTATACCTGGGCAATGGGAGGCACGCAGGGCGGCGGCAAGGAAATCATCAAGTGGCCCTTCGCAGGTCTGGAAGGCACCCCGGTCGCCGAAGACGGTTTCCTCTACCTGACCACCGGCTGGGGTGTGGTGACCAAGCTCGACACTCGTGGCGCGACGCCGCGCATGGTGTGGCAGTTCAACCCGGCGCCGGATCCCGACTACGCGACGACCGTGGCCTGCTGCGGCATCAACAACCGCGGTGCCGTTCTCACCGGCAACATGGTGATCTCGCCGGTTATCGATGGCCGCATCGTCGCGCTGAACAAGACCGACGGCTCGAAGATCTGGGAAGCGCAGGTTGCCGATCCAGGCAAGAGCGAGGTCATCACCGGTGCCCCGCTGATCGTGAAGGACATGGTCGTCACCGGCATGGCCGGCGCCGAATTCGGCGTGCGCGGCTGGATCGAAGCCATGGACATCAAGACCGGCAAGCGCCGCTGGAGGACGTACACCATTCCCGGCCCGGGCGAGCCTGGTCATGAAACCTGGAAAGACAAGAACGAAGCCTGGAAGACGGGCGGCGGCACTACCTGGGTGACCGGCTCCTACGATCCCGAACTGAACCTGATCATCTGGGGTACCGCGAACCCGGGTCCGGACTGGGACAACGCTTATCGTCCCGGCGACAACCTGTGGACCGATTCGACCATTGCCATCGACGCCGACAGCGGCAAGATCAAGTGGGGCTTCCAGCACACGCCGAACGATCCCTACGACTATGACTCGATCAACGAGAACACCTTTGTCGATACGCAGATCAACGGCAAGTTCGTGCGCGCCACCCTGCACGCCAACCGCAATGGGTATGCGTACGCACTGGACCGCAAGAGCGGCGAGCCGCTGTGGTGCACGCAGTTCGTGGCGGACCTGAACTGGTCCGGCGGACTGGACGCCAAATGCAAACCGAAATCCTACGATCCGAAGAAGGATGTGCAGACCTACATGCCGGGTACGGCGGCGGCCCGCGGCACGGCGACCACCGGCCGGGGCACGGTCGAAGGCGTGCTGCGTCCGGGTCACATGGGTGGCAAGAACTGGCCCCCGACGACCTACAGCCCGCAGACCAACCGCTATTACATCCCGACCATCGACGGCTGCAACAAGGCCTTCGCGGAAGTCACCGAGCCGGGCAAGTTCAAGCATCGCCAGCTGTTCCTGGGCGGCGCGCCGTTCACGACGTACGAGGACGCGGATTGCGGCCGCATCTGGGGTTCGATCACCGCGATCGACGTGGGTACCGGCAAGGTCGTCAAGAAGCACAGCACCAAGCACCCGCAACTGGGCGGGCTGATGTCCACCGCCGGCGGCCTGGTGTTCGCTGGGTACGCGGAAGGCGAGTTCGTTGCGCTGGATGCCAATACCCTGGAAGAGCTGTGGAAGTTCGAGACCGGTTCGGCCATCAACGCGCCGCCGATGAGCTTCCTGGCCGATGGCAAGCAATACATCGCCATCGAAGTGGGTCTCGGTGGTGCATGGCCCCAGTGGTTCATCAGCGCCACGCCGGAGCTGAAGTATCAGGTGCCGAGCAACATGCTGTACGTGTTCTCGCTCGACGAGTAAACACCGTGTAGAACACCGCCGGGCCGGTTCCGTGCCGGCCCGGCGGTGGCCGGCGCGCTCCTGGTCACGTGCACCAGGACAGCGGTCAATACAAAATCCAGACAGCAAGGTAGAAATAAGATGAATCGCTTTTGCAAATCAACGATGTCGGCCGTCGTGCTCTGCGCGCTGGGTCTGTGGACGGTGCCGCCGGAATCCGCCGTCGCGGAGACGGTGACCGGCGATCGGCCGGAGATCAAGGTGCCTCGTGGAGGCGGTCGCGCAGCCTTCGAAAAATTCGGCTGCATCACCTGCCACATGGCCGACGGCCGTGGCGGTCAGAACGAGGGCGGCTATGGCGCCGATCTGCGCGTGACCAAGCTCAGCGAGCAGGAAGTCCTGGAAGTGATCAGCAACGGGCGCGCCGGAAAAGGCATGCCCGGCTTCAAGGGACTGATCGATGATGAAACACTGCAAATGCTCGCAGTGTTCGTCAAGGAAGACCTGCGCATGAAGTAACGCGGCCGGCTGCCACACGGGCACGGCAACTTGCGACTCGGGGCATCGCGCGAAAGCGCGGTGCCCTTTTTTACTTGCGCGCTTCGGCGAGCTGCTCCGGCGTCATTTTCGCGGCCAGTTGCTCGAGCACGCGCTCGAGGTTCAGGCGCTCATAGCGCGCGTTCGCAGCGATATCCGCCGCGACCCAGCGATACGCCTCCACCAGATCCTTGTGCACGCCTTGGCCCACCTGCATGTAGATGTACTTCATGAGCGCCTTGCCGTGCCGGGTGTCCTTGCGTTCGATGAGTTCCAGCGCCAGCTTGCGCGCCTCGCCGAGGTCCCCGGTCTCGCGGCCCCGATCGTAGGCATCGCGCCCCTGGACGAACAACTGGATGTTGCGGTTCTCGTGGTCGCATTTCTCCTGCGATTCCTCCATGCAGACGAAAGCGTCGTCCTCGGCCAGGGTCGGGGCGCTCAAGAGGGCGGCAGCGACGAGAACTGGTGCGACGAGCAGCCGGACGCGGGCGTGCGATGCAAAAGGATTTTTCTTCATGGTTGAACCACCTCGCTTGCCAGCCCAGAGCATAAATGGGGTCGAGGTCGATTTACAATGGCGATGAGCGACTAATCGCTATGCCCCCTGCTATTTTCCACCAGGGACGATGAAGCTGTCCCTCTTTGTTGCAGCCGGCCCATGCTGGATTGACATTGGGCACGCGCCGCTCC
>CBDDRM010000166.1:0-6299 GCA_965233135.1 uncultured bacterium
CGAATACTGCCAGCATTACCATGGCTATGACCATGTCAGTGACCAAGCCGGTTTTTCCGTGCTCCTTTGCGCTTCCTGCGGAGCCAATATGAAATTCCCTCCCCTCGCGAAACTGTCAGCCAAGGCACCGACCGGCATTACCGATTTCGATGAAATCACCGGCGGCGGTTTGCCACGCGGCCGCACCTAAATGGAGATGTACGCGGGAACGATGCGGCGATTGCCGGGTCGTAAGTAAACTCGCCATGAAAGGACCCGTCATGTTCAAGTTCCGAATTTATGTCGCAGGCGACGCGCTGAACTCCACGCAGGCGATTGCTAACCTTTCCGCACTTTGTCGCTCACACCTGCCGAACCGGCACCAAATCGAAGTCGTGGATGTGTTTAAAGACCCGAAGCGTGCGCTGGCGGATGGCATCTTCATGACACCGACTCTCATCAAGCTCGCGCCGTCCCCCGTCCGAAGGATCATCGGCACACTCAGCCAGATACAGCCCCTGTTGCTGGCTCTGGGCCTGGAAAGTTACGACGCATGAGCTCGGATAAAACACCATTTACGGTAGACGCGAATGAGGAAGTCACCGCGTTGATCGAGACACTACACCGGACCGAGCAACGCCTGGAGGAACTGACGTCCGGCGAAGTGGACACGGTGGCGGACCGTGACGGCCGGACGGTATTGTTGCGGCGCGCCCAGGAATACATGCGTCACAACGAGACTGCCAAGCAGGTCGCCATCCTGAACGCGCTACCCGCGACTATCGCCGTGCTCGATACCCATGGCCTCATCATCTCGGTAAACGGTGCGTGGCGGAGATTTGGCCGTGAAAATGCAATCCAAAGCCCAGGATATGAGATCGGCGTCAATTACCTCGAGGTATGCGATAACGCAGATGGAGAGGACGCGTCCGAGGCTCAGCGGGCCGCCAAGGGCATTCGTTCGGTATTGAATGGTGAGGTAAAACACTTTTCAATGGAATATCCCTGTCATTCTCCAACAGAACAGCGCTGGTTCCTGATGAATGTAACGCCCTTAGCTGATGACCGTCCGAATGGCGTCGTGGTCATGCATTTGAACATCACGAAGCGCTGGGCGGCCGAAGCGAAAATCCAGCGGCATACTCGGCTCTATGCCGCACTGAGCGAGTGTAACAATGCCATCGTGCATTGCGCCAATAAGGAAGAGCTGTTCCTGCAAATCTGCCGCGCCGCAGTGCAGTTCGGCGGCATGAAGATGGCGTGGGTCGGTTTTGTCGACACTGAGACTCTCATGGTGCGGCCTGCCGCCCGTTTCGGTGATGACACCGAGTACCTGAAAGACCTGATTATTTCGGTGAATGCCGACAGCAAATTCGGGAACGGTCCGTCCGGCACTTCCATCCGCGAGAACCGCCCGTACTGGTGCCATGATTTTGTCAATGACCCAGCAACCGTCCCCTGGCGCGAACGCGCCACGAATGCAGGCTTCGTTGCATCGGCCTCACTGCCCTTACGCAGCAAAGATATGGTCGTTGGCGCGTTCACCCTGTATTCCGGCGAAGCCGATTCCTTCGATGAATCCGCGTGCGGCTTGCTGATTGAAATGGCCGCGAATATCAGCTTTGCGCTCGACAACTTTTCCCGCGAAGATCAGCGTCAGCTGGCAGAGGAGGAAATAAAACTCAAGAACACAATCCTCAAGACTCAGCAGGATACTTCGCTCGATGCCATCCTCGTGGTCGGCGAGAGCGGCCACATTATTTCCTACAATCAACAATTCATTACCCTCTGGCGGCTCTCCCCGCAGATGGTGAGTGCACGTCAGGACGCGCCAGTGCTCCAATCAGTTGCTGAACAAGTCGAGAATGCAGATGCATTCCTCGCCCAGGTTCAATATCTGTACGAGAATCTCGACGACACGAGCCACGAGGAACTACAGCTAAAGGATGGGAGGATAATTGATCGGTACTCTGCACCAGTCACTGGAGCGGATCAAGAGCATTACGGACGCATCTGGTATTTTCGCGACATCACAGAGCGCAAGCAAGCGGAGGACCAGATCCATGGACTGGCTGAGCGACTCAGGACAACCCTCGAGAGCATCACGGATGCGTTTTTCACCGTGGACAGAGAATGGCGGTTCACCTTCCTCAATCGCAAGGCCTCGCTGCTACTAAGACGCACTCGCACAGAACTGACCGGCCAAGACATCTGGACGGAGTTCCCCGACACCATCGGATCCGCCTTCGAGCGCGAATACCGGCGGGCGATGGCGGAGAATCATACCGTGGATTTTGAAGAGTTTTACCCCCCACTCAACACCTGGTTCAGCATTCGCGCCTATCCCTCCGAGCAGGGTCTGGCGGTATATTTCCAGGATATCAGCGAGCGCAAGACGGCGGAGACGAGGATACGCGAGGAAGAAGAGCGCCACCTCCGCCAGCGCAATGCCTTGATCGAACTTGCCGGAGGGGGGGGCACAGATGAAAACCTCTCGGGCACGATTCGGCGAATAACGGAGTTAAGCGCCAAAACCCTGGGGGTCGCGCGCACCAGCATCTGGCGTTACAACGAGGATCGTAGTGCCCTGCGATGTATGGACCTCTATGAGGTGGTGACGGGCATGCACACCGCCGATATGGAATTGTCCTCAGAAGATTTTCCTGACTACTTCCGAGCGCTGGCGACACAGGAGTCGATTGTCGTGGTGGACACGCAGCGTGACGCACGCACTGGTGCGTTCTGGGAGAGCCACTTTCAGCCGTTCGGCATCACTTCCCTTCTGGATGTTCCCATTCACCTGGGCGGCACCGAGGCAGGTGTCCTGTGTCACGAACATATCGGGCCTATGCGCCAGTGGACCGCCGACGAGGAGTCATTTGCGGTTGCCGTTGCGAACCAGACGTCTCTCGCTTTGGAATCGGCGGATCGCATGCGTTCCGAACAAGCAATCGAGCGCGCGGTGCAACGCCTGAACGAAGCTCAGCGCATTGGGCAGATCGGGGACTGGGAGTGGGACTTTTCCACCGAGGCAATTATCTGGTCGCAGCAAGTATTTGAGATTCTAGGGCGCGATCCACGCCTGGGACCACCAGGCAACCTCGAAGAAGCCATCGCCTACCACGATGCGACGAACCAGGCGCTCCTGAAGAACAAGGTTGCCTTGGCCGTTGAATCGGGCGAAGCACAGGACTATGAGTTTCTGGCAATCCGACCCAACGGAAAGCCCATTGACGTTCTTGGGAGAACGGTCCCCCGGAAGGACGAGAGCGGCAGAGTTGTTGGGTTATACGGAACGGTCCAGGACATCACCGGGCGAAAAGCATCGGAGAGGAGGGTTGCCTACCTCAACCGCGTATACGCCATGCTGAGCGGTATCAATACACTGATCGTGCGCGTGCAAGGCAGCGAGGAACTGTTCAGGGAGGCGTGCAGGGTTGCGGTCGAGATAGGCGGGTTCCGCATGGCCATGATTGGCATCGTGGATCGTGGTGCGATGAAGATTGTCCCGGTGGCCTCGGCAGGCAAGGACGAAGCGCTCATCGACATCATCAAAAGTATCTTGTCGTCTGGTGAACCTGCTTCAAAAACCATGATCGCACGTGCAATCAGAGAGAAAAAAATCATCGTCTCCAACGATTCGCAAAGCGATCCCCAGGTTCTATTCGGAGAGAAATATGCCGAAGCCGGAGTTCACTCGATTGTCATTTTGCCGTTGATAGTCGCAGATGAAGCCATTGGGGCGCTTGCGCTTTATGCGACTGAGAGCAACTTCTTTCATGAAGAAGAGTTGATTCTGTTGACTGACCTGGTTGGTGATATTTCGTACGCCATGGGTTATTTGAAGGCGGAAGCCGCGCTACGCAGTCTCAATGAAGAACTGGAAGACAAGGTAGCGGCACGCACCGCCGATCTGGAACAGGCCCGGCTTGAGGCAGACCAGGCCAACCAGGCCAAGTCGGCCTTTCTCGCCACCATGAGCCACGAGATTCGCACCCCCATGAACGGTGTGATCGGCATGATCGACGTGCTGCACCAGACCAGCCTCAAGGGCTACCAGCTGGAAATGGTCGATCTGATCAGCGAATCGGCGTTTTCCCTGCTGGAAATCATCGAGGACATACTCGATCTCTCCAAGATCGAGGCGGGCAAACTGGAGAACGAGCGCGTACCGATAACGCTGGTCGACGTGATGGAGAAGGCCTGTGGTCTGCTGGACCACTTGGCCGCGAGGAGAGGGGTGGAACTCACCTTGTTCATCGATCCGGCGATACCCGATGAAGTCCTGGGCGATGCCCTGCGCCTGCGTCAGGTTCTGGTCAACCTCGCCAACAACGCGATCAAATTTTCCAGCGGACTGGACCAACCGGGCCACGTGTCGATACGCGCACTGTTGGTCGAGCATCGCCCAAACCAGGTGACGGTAGAGTTTCAGGTAGCCGACAACGGCATCGGCATGGACGAAGAGACCCAGGCGCGGCTCTTCACCCCCTTCACCCAGGCCGACGCCACCACCACCCGGCGCTTTGGCGGTACCGGACTGGGTCTGGCCATCTCACGTCACCTGGTGGAACGCATGGATGGCGAGATCATAGTGCAAAGTGCGCTGAGCAAAGGCGCCACATTCACCGTGCGCCTGCCGTTCACGCCACTACCGGCCAGGCCCATGGACGGCGGCAAGATTGCCGAACTGTCCGGGCTCTCCTGCCTGGTGTTGGGCGACCAGGTGCTGGCCGACGATCTGGCCGTCTATCTGACCTATGGCGGCGCGCTCGTTGAACGGGCGCCGGACCTGGTTGCGGCCATCAAACTGATCGGAACCGTTCCGCCCGGCTTGTGGCTGTTTATCATTGACGCCAGGGACGATACGCCACCGGTCGAGGAGTTGCGTGCGGCCTGCCAAACCCGGCTCAACCTCGACTCGCGTTTCGTGGTGGTTGAGCACGGGCACCACCAACCCGGCATGGAACCCCGCTTTGTCGTCATCAGACGCGGAAGACGTCGCCATGGGCGCATCCAATCGGTGGACCTAGTGACATTGGACGGCGATGTCATGCATCGTCAACTCTTTCTCCAGGCGGTGGCCATTGCCGCCGGACGGGCGCAGGAGGAAGAAGAGGAAGAAACACCACTGCCCGGAAAGGTTGGGGCAATCACTCCGCCGTCACGCGAGGAAGCCCTGCAGCAGAGCCGCCTGATCCTGGTGGCAGAAGACAACGAAACCAACCAAAAAGTGATTCTGCACCAGCTTGGTTTGCTCGGCTATAGGGCAGACGTTACCAGCGATGGCCGCAAGGCGTTGGAACGTTGGAAAAGCGGCGATTACGGATTGCTGCTCACCGACCTGCACATGCCGGAAATGGATGGCTACCAGCTGACCACCGCCATTCGCGCCGACGAAGCTGGTAAGCGGCACATTCCGATCGTCGCGCTTACCGCCAACGCTCTCAAGGGCGAGGCCGAGCATTGCTGCGCCGCCGGTATGGACGATTACCTGTCCAAGCCGGCACGGCTGGCAGACCTGAAAATCATGCTGAAAAAATGGCTTCCGGCTGCTGTCGACGTCGGAACGGATTCACCCGATGCGCAAGCCACGGCGACCCCACCGGTCGTACCAGTGGACGTAAGCGTACTCGTCGGACTGGTGGGGAACGATCCGGTGGTGATCCACGAACTCCTGCAGGACTTCCGAGTCAGCGCGGCAAAAATAGCGGCGGAATTACAGTCCGCCTGTACAGCAGGTCAGTCAACGGCCGCCGCTGCGGCGGCCCATAAGCTCAAGTCCTCGGCGTACTCGGTTGGTGCGCTGGCATTGGGTGAGTTGTGCGCCACGATCGAACAGGCCGGTAAAGCGGGTCAGGTCGATGCATTGACCGCGCTGCTGCCCCGCTTCGAGGTGGAACTGGCCATCGTGGATGAGTATATCGAGTCGTTGCAGAAGCGCGCCAGACTAATCAAGAAGGACCCCCCATGATAAAAAATTCCGCATTACGAATCCTGGTGCTCGACGACGAGTCCTTCATGCTCAAGTTGATTGGCCGTGTGCTGGCTAACCTGGGATTCTCCCAGGTGACAAGCTTTGACAGCGGGCGCGCCGCACTGGAGTCGTTCGATAGGCCGAACGACCCGCCGGACCTGATCCTGCTGGATCTCAACATGCCCGAGATGGATGGAATCGAATTCGTGCGCCACCTGGTCGAACGGCTCTATAACGGTAGTCTCATCCTGATCAGCGGTGAGGATGAGCGTATGCTGCTGACTGCCGTGAAGCTGGTGCGAGCGCATCAACTTTCGGTGCTCGGACATCTGCACAAGCCTGT
>CBDDRM010000167.1:0-5327 GCA_965233135.1 uncultured bacterium
TAAAGCCTCGCGCCGTAACGGCGCCGCAAGGTTTGTCCTCCCCGTGAAGAACGAGCGCGGGAGAACAAGAAATGAAGCGCATGTTGTTTAACGCGACCCAGACCGAAGAATTGCGTGTCGCGATCGTCGATGGCCAAAAGCTCATCGACCTCGATATCGAAACAGCCGGAAAAGAACAACGAAAGAGCAATATATACAAGGGTGTCATCACCCGCATTGAACCCAGCCTCGAAGCCGCCTTCGTGGATTACGGCAACGAGCGCCATGGGTTTCTGCCTTTCAAGGAAGTCAGCCGCTCGTTTTTCCAGAACCCTGACGCCGACCCGGCCCGGGTCAGCATCAAGGAAGCGTTGCGCGAAGGCCAGGAACTCATTGTCCAGGTCGACAAGGACGAGCGTGGCAACAAGGGCGCGGCCCTGACCACGTTCATCAGTCTTGCGGGGCGTTATATCGTCCTGATGCCCAACAATCCCCGCGGCGGCGGTGTGTCGCGGCGCGTCGAAGGCGAAGACCGCAACGAACTGCGCGATACGATCTCCCAGCTCGAGGTCCCTCAAGGCATGAGCATCATTGCCCGTACCGCGGGCATTGGCCGGTCCGTCGAGGAGCTGAACTGGGATCTGAGCTATCTCATGCAGCTTTGGAATGCGATCGAAACTGCAGCCCGGCAGCAAAGCGGCGCATATCTTATTTATCAGGAAGGCAGTTTGGTCATCCGCGCCATTCGTGATTATTTCCATCAGGAAATAGGCGAGATCCTGATCGATACCGAAGCCATATACGAGCAGGCCCGGCAGTTCATGAGCCACGTCATGCCCGCAAACGTCAGCCGGGTCAAACTATACAAGGACGACGTGCCGCTTTTCTCCCGTTTCCAGATCGAGCATCAGATCGAAACGGCGTATTCGCGTCAGGTCCCGCTGCCTTCCGGCGGCGCGGTTGTCATCGACCATACCGAGGCGATGGTTACGATCGATGTCAACTCGGCGCGCGCGACCCGTGGGGCGGACATCGAAGAGACCGCAACTCGCACGAATCTGGAAGCTGCGGACGAAATCGCGCGGCAGCTACGGCTGCGCGATCTTGGCGGGTTGGTAGTGATCGATTTCATCGATATGGAAGCCGCCCGCAATCAGCGAGATGTCGAAAACCGGTTGCGCGATGCGCTGCGCTACGACCGCGCGCGCGTTCAGACCGGAAAGATCTCGCGTTTCGGGTTGCTGGAACTGTCACGTCAGAGATTGCAGACGTCTCTGGGCGAAACCAGTCATATCGCATGTCCGCGCTGTCACGGTACCGGCCATATCCGTTCGATCGAGTCCTCGGCCTTGCATATTCTGCGAATCTTGCAGGAAGAAGCCATGAAAGACGGCACGGCGGCCGTGCATGCGCAAGTCCCGATCGATGTGGCGACGTATCTGCTCAACGAAAAGCGAAACGAGTTTCACTCCATCGAAACCAGGCTGAAAGTCAACGTACTGTTGATCCCTAACGTCAGCCTGGAAACTCCTAACTACACCGTCACGCGGCTGCGGCACGACGAACTCAATCAAAGCGACACCACCCTGCCCAGCTACAAGATGGCGGACTTGCCGGTCGAGGCCGCGTTGCCCTCCGCTGCCGCCCAGAAACCGGAAGCGCAGCGCCCGCAAGCAGCGGTTCAAGGCATCACGCCGGCGCAGCCTGCCCCGGTGGCCGTCGTGCGTGAGGAAGCGAAGCCGTCGATTCTGGAAAAGATCGTCGGCTGGCTGACGCGCAAATCGGAGCCGAAACCCGAACCCGTGAAAGCGCGGCCGCGTGATCCACGGCGCGGTCGCGAGCCGGAACAGCGGCGCGAACATCGATCCTCGCGGCCGGACCATCGTGGTGGCGAGAGCGCCAAGCGCGACGAGCAGCGACGAGGCCCGCGCCAGGACGCCGATAGCCGTCGTGACCAGGGACGCAACCGTACTCAGTCGCAGGCCGAGCGCAAGCCGCAGGATCGGCCGCAGCAGTCAAATCGCCCCCCGCGGCAAGATCCTCAGCAGCCGTTGGCTGCCGTGGAGCAACGCCAACCGGGGGACCGACCCGCCGAAGGCGCGCGCGAGGAGGGCCGCAGTCGACGTCGGGGTCGTGGGCGTCGGGACCGTCATGCCGAACATCAGGGGAATTCGAACCAGCAGGCACGGGGCGAGCAGCCAAACCGCCCGGCTCACGCTCAATCCGGAAACGGACAGGCGCGGCCACCGCGCGAACGCGAACACTCTCCGGCCGCAGCGCCGCGAGAGGACTTCGAGACCGTCGCCGAACAGCGCCCCTTGGTTCAACCGTCCGTAGATAGACCGGACTTCGAACAAGCCGGCACCGAGCAGCGCTCGCCACCACAACCCCAGGTGCGCGAAGAAGTTGTGGCGGAGACGCGGCGCACTGAAGGCGCGACCACCCATGCTTTTGCCGCGCAGCATTCGACAGTCGAACCGTCCATGCAACAACGGGAAAAGCAGCCTGTTAGCGCACAACCACCGGCGCCGGCGGCGGCGTCGTGGAAACCGGAACCGGTGGCCTTGCCGTCCGATCTGGTCATGATCGAGACGCAGTCTTCAGCCGATTCGTTCGAACCGCCACCCGAAGCGCCACGGCCGGCACGAGCGCCTCGACCCCGTTACCAAGCCCCCGCGGTTCCGGACGAGCCGTTACAGCAAGTCGAAACCGGGAAGCAGTAGCTCCGTGTCAACCCGTTCGGCGCCGAGCAGATAAGCGCAGGACGTGCAAATAAAAAGCCCGGCTTTGCAGCCGGGCTTTTTTATGCCCCTCTATGTCATGAGGCATCACGCGGCATCACGCGCCTCTCAATTTGATCCGTCGCGCGCGGCGCGGATGGCATTCGCAATGTCGCGGCTAACGCCAGCCAGTGCTTTGCTCCACGCTTCAACCACCGCGCCATAATCTCCTTTTGCCGTGGTTTCGCGCACCTGTGAACGACCGTTCTTAGGCTGCCCTTTATCAGGTCGTACCTGCCAGAGCGCGTCGCCGCTCCCATGCTCGCCAAGCACGGCCTCGAAGCGCTGCACGTCAATCACTACGGTGTAATCGGGGTTCAGGCCCGCCGGTTTGGCATAGGTGAACACGTTCGCGTCACCGAGTAATTGCGATAGATTGCCGGCAATGGCGCGCGCAATCTCATCCTTGGGCGCACCGGCCCACCGTTCGAAATCGGCAATCGCGACCTGATTGGGGCCGGTGCGCACAACGAGTTGTGGCCGATCGACGCCGTCAGGCAGTCCTATCGAACCGATTGCAACGGTATACGCCGCCGTCATCTGCGATTTGGGGGGTAAGCTCGCGGCGCTCAACGTATAGAAGTTGGTCGCAGGCGAACTTGCACAGCCGCCAAGTCCCACGGTAGCCAATAGTGCGCATACAACCAGCATTTTGGGCGACGTCATTTCTTGGCCTTCTTGGGGTCAGCGGCTGGTTTCTTGCCGCGGATCAGCGCTTCCGGATGGCGATCCAGATAGTCCGCCAGAGAACGGAATGCCGCGGCCGCGCGCTGAACCTCGCGCATGGCGTCGTGCGCGTCCTGCGCCAGCGGCGAATCGGGTTTGAAGACGTTCTGTGCGGCTGCAATGGCTTGCCGGGCTTCGCTTATCGCCTCTCGGGCTTCCGGGGCAATTTCATTGTCGACCCGCTGCATTACCTTGTTCGCAGTTTCCGCCATCCGGGTCGCCGCGCGCAATGTATGCCGCAGATCGGCGCCAATCTGCTCGAGGGGAAACGCATTGAGCTTCGCGGCGATGGATGCAACGGACGCTTGAAGCTCGTTCTGGCTGCTGGGCATGGTGGGCATCTTTAGCACCGCTCCGGCGGACGCCCATTTGAGTTTCGGCGCATTGGGAAAGAAGTCCATCGCCACATACAGCTGGCCGGTCAGCAAATTGCCGGTGCGTAACTGCGCGCGCAGCCCGCTTGCCACCAATCCCTCCACGAACGCCTGACGTTGTTCCTCGCTCATGGCCGCCGGTTCCTCTTCTTCGTGGGCACGCAGACGCGCTGGATAGACCTCCGCTTCGACTACGATATTCAACGGGCGCCCGGTCTCGCTCCACTCGACTCTGATCGCTGTCACGCTGCCAAACTCGATGCCGCGAAAATCCAGAGGTGCCCCGACCGCCAGCCCTCGCACGGATTCATTGAACACAAACTCCCATTTAATGACCTCCGTCTCCGGATTCTTGAACGCCGCATTGCGTGTGGGGAACAAATTGAATCTGGTATTCGCGGCCGCCGGCGGCAATTCGGCGGTTTCGAGAGGCGTCTCGAACGCCAGCCCTCCAATCAAGATGGAAACGATTGACTGAGTGTCGACACGGATGCCGGTGGAATCGAGTTTCACGTCGAGTCCGCTCGCCTGCCAGAAACGCGTATTGCCGGTGACGAAGCGTTCATACGGGGCGTGGATGAATACCTCGATAGTCACGCCCTTTCCATCCTTATCCAGTTCGTACCGCGTGACCTGCCCGGCCTGCAGGCGCCGGAAGAATACCGGCGATCCGATATCGATGGACCCCAGGGTGTCGGTGTGCAACGCGAATTTTCGACCCGGTACGTCGGCGGTGAACGCCGGTGGCTGTTTGAGGCCGACAAATTCCCGGCGCGGCTGTCCGGTTCGCCCAATGTCAACGCCAATATAAGAACCTGACAGTAACGTGCCGAGTCCGGTAACGGTCCCCCCGGATATGCGTGCTCGGACAAGCCAGAAGCGGGCGTCGTCGAGCAGATAGGGTTCCGCTTCCTTGGTCATCTCAGCCGTGACCACGACGCGCGTCGTATCCGACGACAGTCGGACAGTCTTGACAAGGCCGATATCCACATCCTTGTACTTGAGCTTGGTCTTGCCGGGTTCGAGGCCTTCTGCCGTTTCAAACGTGATCTGGATGGTTGGACCGCTATCCAGAAACGATTTGATCACCAACCAGCCGCCAATCAACACGGCAATGAACGGAATAAGCCAGACTAGCTGTACGGCGAGTCGCGATTTGGACACGGCGACGGCTTCTGGAACATTGCTCACGTCGGGACGGCGTGTATTCTCAACCATGTCAGTCCCTGGCCGAATCCCAGATCATGCGCGGATCGAAGCTCGTCACTGCCAGCATTGTCAGCACGACAACTGCGCCAAACGCGATCGCGCCGGCACCTGGTTCGGCACTCGCCACCAATCCCGCCTGAACCAGGGTCACTACGATCGCCACCACATAGATATCGAGCATCGACCAGCGCCCGACCAGGGCCATCATGCGATAAACGCGTGCGCGTCTATCAGGCTGCCAGCGCGAGCGCAACTGCAC
>CBDDRM010000168.1:0-26542 GCA_965233135.1 uncultured bacterium
TCATTTTCTGCGTGGGAAGAGATTGCGACGATGGCCGCGAGGAGAGGAACGGCTGCTAAACCTTGTTTCATGATGGTGTCTTCCTGTGTTGCGATCTGCCGTTTTATTCAAGCCCTCTCCGGCGTCCTGGCCCCGGCAATAAACAGCCCGACAACCATGTCATTAGCAAATTGGCGGCCAGCGATTCCGGAGGCCGGCTGACGTAAATCAGGACGGGAAACAGTACGAGGGCTGCAGTTGCGCTGGTTGCGTCGGTAAATTTTTCAGTTCTGACCGTTTCTGCCGCAACGCAATGCCGGACTACCGGACGAAGAAATCGCATATCGTTGCGCGGATAGTCCAAATGGCGCAGTTTTCAAACCATTCGCTAATACGACGCGTCATAAAATGGACTATCGCAGGACGTCACTTCGCAATGGATGTCACGCCATGTACCTGCTCCAATATTTCCTCAATCTGACAACGATCCTCGTTCATGAAATTCGACAGATCGCATGGACCCTCAACGCGGCCGAAACGCCGGCCCTGGTGCGCATTCGCTCTGCTGAGCATACTGGTCGCCGGATGCGGAGGCGGTAGTTCCGGGCCAGCCTGTTCGCCGGGCGATATCGCCGCTGTCGAATCGGAAATGGATGCACGCCTTGCACAGGCGGATTCCGAGGTGCCTTTTTCGTTTGCGGTTGATAGCCAGAACGGCCGCCGCTACACCCACAACAGGGGCGCTTCGACGTTGCAAACGCCTTATGAATCCGCATCGGCCTCAAAACTGGTGTCGTCCGTCATGCTCATGCGGCTGGTTGAACGAGGCTATTTGGATCTTGATGACAGGCCTCAGGATTACATCACCGGCTGGCCTATCGGCAGCAGCAACACCCTGTACCCGATGACCCTGGCGCATCTCATGAGCTTTACGTCGGGCCTGACGCAGGAGCCGGCCTGCCTGCACGACGCGTTCTCCGATTTCGATTCCTGCATCATCGAGATTGCCAATCTGAATGCCGGCAACGGACTGACACCGGGCACGCAGTTTTACTATTCGGCGAGCGACCAGCAGGTCGCGGGGATGATGGCAATCGAGGCTCGCGGTGTAGCAAGCTGGCAGGATATTTTCGCGGAGTTCAAGGCACAAACCGGCCTTTTTCCGACCTCGACATTTGATGTCACGTCGCAGGCCAATCCGCGCATCGCGGGCGGCATGAATTTCATTGGCGAGGAATACCTGGCCTTTCTGAAGGCGTTCAGAGAGGGCCGGTTGTTGAACTCCGCCTCGATGAGCCAGATGCTGGCGGACCGTACTGCAGGCCTGCCGATCGTGTATTCGCCGTTCAAGACCGGTATCGGCGGCGGGCCCGGCCTGGGAGAAGACTGGCATTTCGGATTCGGGCTGGCGCACGAATGCCAGAGTGCGACCTTCAATTGCGTCGCGGGCACGCGGATCTCGAGCCCGGGGGCTTTTGGCTCGTATCCGTTCTGGGACCGCAGCAAAAACTACACGGGGATCGTCGTGAGGCGTGGCGAGTTCGGAACCCTGGTCAAAGGCATCAATATCGAGCGTTCCGTGCGGCCACTGGTTGAGAAATGGGCGGCTTGCGGATAGTCATCCGAGTTCACAGCGGGTTGATGGCCGCGCGTTCTGCTTGCTTGGCGAGCACCCGATCGTAGAAACGCTGCAGACTGACCTTGGCCGTGGGCGCGCCGGCGTTCGACGTAATCGTGAAGTCGCCTTCGGTGATATTGCGTCCACGCACGAGTTCAAGTGTGCAGGTATCCGCGACCAACATGCTCTGGAGATAATTCAGAGGCATTCTGATCGTCGCGGGCGGGATCGGCGTAAAGCTCGTGACCACGCCATTGAGGTTCACGCGCAGTTCATCGAATTCGATCACGATCCGCTCGCCGGTGGCACTGGAGATGTAGGTGATGGGAAGGTAGACGGTCTCGGGGGTGACGGACTCCCAGCGACCGCCAATCATGGCGCCATCGAACGTGGACATGCCGGTATTGCCCACCACATGGTTGCCGGTGACCTGCACGATCTCGCTTGCGTCGACCTCCGACTTCTGCTCGCTGATTACTCCGAGCCCCGAGATCTTGTTCATGACCGTAGCGCACCCGCCGAGCATGGCTGTGGCGAGCGCGATGCATAGCAAAATCTGGCGAGTCATTTTCCATTCCCCTTGCGTCAAGTCGAACGAAATCCGGAGCGTCGAGCGCGGCAGGCGTCATTGAAACCGCCGAAGCGGAGGTTTCGTTGCTGCGCATTCTGCGCCGAATGGATTATTCCGGGTAGACAGGCCAGTTGTTAAACTGCCTACATCGCCGTTTTACCGACTACTTGCAGGGCGATTCAGAAATTCTGCTAAAACGTCCGGTCTCCATGCGCAGCCCCTGGAACCGGCCACGTGCCGGTCATCGCAGGGGCTTTTGTTTTGGTGCTGACGGGACAGCGCCGCTGGAGAAAGGCTCGATATGTCGAAAGCTACCGATGTGTTTCACGCAAGGCCGCTCCATCCAACTTCCAGTCACATGCCGGCGTTGCGGCCCGTATATAAGGTGTCGAGGTTCGACAACTTTCATTCCGGAGATCCCGACGAGGGCAGCGATCCGGTAGGAGAGTTCATTCTGCCGGGCGCAGCCCTGTGGGCCGCGCGAACCATCATCAGGGAGTCGCTGGGCTACCTGTTGAGCCAGCGCTTCTGCCGCCGGCAGTTCGCCACCACGGCTGACGAGCTGGTATCCGACTGGTACGACTTTGGGGATTCTGCGCTCATCTGCTCGCCGACCGGAGAGGACCCGTTGCGATTCAAAAGTTCGGCTTATGCGCGGGAGCTTGCGAAGACCCTGTGCGGCGAGGACGTTTGAAGTGCCAGTGAGCCTCGCGCAGACCAGGCAGGAGAGCACGGCGGCGCTTCTGTTCAGGGCTCTGGATTTCGCGGCCCGCAAGCATCGCGACCAAAGGCGTAAAGGCGCTGAGGCCTCACCCTATATCAATCATCCGATTGCAGTGGGCAAAGTGCTGACCACCGAAGGGGGTATCACCGATCCGATCGTTCTCGCGGCAGCCATCCTGCATGACACCCTCGAGGATACCCAGACTACGGAGAGCGAATTGCGCCAGGCCTTTGGCGAGGACATCACGCGAGTCGTCCGCGAGGTTACCGACGACAAGCTGTTGCCCAAGGCCGAACGCAAGCGCCTTCAGATCGAACATGCGCCGCAACTGAGCGAACGGGCCAAGCTGGTGAAGCTGGCAGACAAGATCTGCAATGTTCGCGACATGAAGGACAATCCGCCAGCGAACTGGGAAACGCTCCGGCGACAGGCTTACTTCGATTGGGCCGCTCAGGTTGTGGCCGGCCTGCGAGGGTTGAATGCTCAGATGGAGCGGAACTTCGATCAGGCATGCCGCGAAGGCAGGCAGGCAGAAGACGCCGACCCCCAGTGATGTCAGTTGCCCCGCACAAATACGTCAATGCGTACCGCATAAACTTACCAGGTCATTGACTGTCCTAAAGCCATAGCAGGAATCGCCCGCCCCCAGAGTTGCTGTCGATTTGCTCCTGTGGCACTCTGATTATTCTAATTATTCTTACGCAGCTGCCTTACCTGCAGACAACAGAACCTGAAATCGTTAGCGGTTTGCTACAGCGGATCGCGGTGTACGATCTTTTTGCAGGAGTTGCCCGCTTGAACACCGGAGAGAATAAGCTTGACCAACGCCTGCGCAGAAACGAGCGACTTCCGCTATTGTCGGAAGCGGCAGGCTTGCTGCTCCTTTCGGATGACCCAAATGCCATGCTGCCGAATCTGTACGCGAAGATCGCGCCGGCGCTTGGTCTTGACGCCTATTTTCATTTTTTGGTGAACGATGATGCCAGCGCATTGCAGCTGGCTTCCTGTAGCGGCATCCCCGACGAAACTTCGCGGGAGTTGACCCGGCTGGAATTCGGCCAAACGATCTGCGGCAAGGTCGCCGCGAATCGACGAGCGGAAATGGCGATCGATATCCAACAGTCCATCGATCCGGATGCCCAGCTGGTGAGGTCATTCGGCATGCGCAGCTATGTCTGCCAACCGCTGGTGGCCAATGACAAGCTGTTCGGTACGCTGTCATTTGGCAGTCGCTCCAGGGATTGCTTCGCCCCGGACGAGCTGGAGTTCTTTGAGCACATCGCTCAATACGTGGCCCATGCTTACGAGCGCGTTCGGCTGATCTGCAAGCTCTCTGAAGTCAATCGCAGCAAGGACGATTTTCAGGCGATTCTGGCTCACGAGCTGCGCAACCAGCTTGTGCCGCTGAGATATGCCGCAGAGACCATTCGGTTGGCTGGCGGGGAAACCGACGGCTCCGAGCGTCTGAGTTCCATCCTCGACCGCCATATCGGACATATGGGCCGGTTACTCGACGACCTGATCGACGTGCGTCGAATTGCCCTGAACAAGCTCGAGCTGAGAAGAGAGCGCCTAGACGTGGTTGACTTGGTGCAGCAGTCGCTTGAAATGCTACGGCCACAATGCGAACACGCAGGCCAGGAGCTTCATGTTGCACTTCCGAAGGAGCCCATTTACGTGCATGCGGACATGACCCGCCTGGCGCAAGTCTTCGCCAACCTGCTCGGCAACGCGTGCAGATATACGCAGCGTGGCGGTCGCATTTCAGTCAGCGTCCGGCAGTGCGCAAACCAGGTCGAGATCAGGATCGAGGACAACGGCATCGGCATCGCACCTGACCTCTTGCCCAAGGTGTTCGACCTCTTTACACAAGCGCAAGGCAAGCAGCACGGGTCGGAGGTGGGGCTGGGCATCGGACTGTCTTTGGTAAAACGCCTGGCGGAAATGCACGGCGGCACCGTGACGGCTCACAGCGACGGACCGGACCGGGGAAGCGTCTTCGTGACGCGCCTTCCGGTCATGGTCGAGAACACCTGAGAACGTCTACAGCTTTCCAGTTTTGAGCTAGCGGCATCCAACCCGGAACAAGGAGACGACCATGGGCACCCATGCGGCAAATATCGATCAGGCGGTGGCGGGATTGATGGCGGTCGAATCGCGCATCATCGAGCTTGCGAACGAGCGGCACCTGGGAGGATTGCGGTTTGAATGGAACGACGGTCTGGACTTTGGCCACCTTGAAGATCCGGTGCCCCTGAATATTTTTGCCCCGCAGGGCGTCATGGCGGAAGCCGAGTTTTCCCATGCCGATCTGGCTGGATACCGCGGGGGGGCGAATGCAAACGTCGAGTCCGAGATCAACCGCCTGGTACAGGGAATCGCCAGCGAAGCCTGAGCGGGACTTTGCACGTTAAAAACATTGCGAGTTTGGTGCGTTGGCAGACATACACCGCGCCATGCCAAGTGCATCGTGGCACCTGGCGATCCGGGTGCTTTGAGCGCAGAAAATCGGCCCGGAAGAAAATGCCGCCGCGAGAACTTCACGCAGCCGCAAAGCGGGAGGTGCAACTTCGCGGAAACCATCGATAGGAGCCCTGAAGATGAAACGCACCATGTTGTCCCTGTTGGTTGCCAGCCTGTTCGCCGCCCTTGCATCGTCGACCATGGCACAGAATGTCACGGCTGACGAGCAGCCCAGCGCAGACGCCCAGACCAATCAGCAGTCCAATGATGCAGCAGCCGGTGCTGCCAATGAATCCCAACCCGCGGATTCGCAGACCGATGCCGCGAGCGACTCCCAGCGCGAGCAGGATTACCAGGCGGCAATGAAGAAATGCGAAGAGATGAGCGGCGCCGAGAAAACGACGTGTATGGACGAGGCCAAGAAGAAATCCGGCCAGATGTAATTTCGGTGGCAGACTTTGAGTTCGACTGACGGGCACCGGATGGTGCCCGTCAGTTTTTCATCGGCAAGGGATGGGTTGCTGCGGCGCGTCGAAGCATTCGACTAGAAACAATGGATGAATGCCGGTGTCCAAACGCACTCTTCTTCGCGGAGCCTTGACATGCGCCGATTGCCGACCGTTCTTTGCCTCGTTGCCACGCTTGTGCTGGCAGGTTGCGCCACGGTTACGAACCCCGTAACGGGCAAGGCCGAGCGTACCGTCATGGACGAGCGCAGCGAAATTGCCGAAGGCGCCAAAGCGCATCCGCAGATCCTTGCCGCCTTTGGCGAATACAAGGACGCGAAGTTGCAGGCCTACGTCAACGAGGTGGGCCAGCGTCTGGCCAAGGAATCCCATCGTCCGGAACTTGATTGGCACTTCACCGTGCTCGACAGCCCGGAGGTCAACGCCTTCGCGCTGCCGGGCGGCTATGTCTATGTGACGCGCGGCATCATGGCCTACATGCATAGCGAAGCGGATCTTGCCGGCGTTATCGGCCATGAAATCGGGCACGTCACGGCTCGCCACGGTTCGCAGCGCGCTACCCGGCAGCAGAAGGCCGGATTAGGCGTGCTGGCGGCGACCATCCTGGGTGTGGTACTGGAAAGTCAGGGCCTGCCGGGCGCTGCAAATGCGGCGTCGCAAGCTTCGCAGGGCGTGGCGGCCGGATACGTCGCGCGCTACAGTCGAGAGCAGGAGTCGCAGGCCGATCGCCTGGGCGCCGAATATCTGACGCGGCTCAACTATGATCCGCGCAACATGGTGGACGTGATCAAGCTGCTCGAAAGCCAGGAACGCTTCGCTGCGGATCAGGCCCGCGCGGGAGGCGGCGCGCCTCGCGAGGGCGGATCGGACTGGCTGGCCTCGCATCCGACGAACGAAAAGCGGTTGCGCGACATCACCCAGATCGCAAGCCAGATGAGAAGCGAAACCGCCTATGTGGACGAAGGCCGGGCGCGTTACCTCCAGGCAGTCGACGGTCTGCCTTTCGCCGACAGTCGCGAGCAGGGCGTCGTGCGCGGACAGAATTTCTATCACGAACCGTTAGGCATCGCGATGACCGCGCCGGCCGGATGGAAAATACAGAACTCGGCCGAAGCCCTGGCCCTGATCAACGCCGAATCCAACGCCGGATTGATCGTCAGGGCGGTCTCGCCGAAGGCGGGCAATACGCACGAGGAAATCATACGCAATGCGGTTCGGCCGAATTCGGGCAAGATGGAAAGCCGCACGTTCAACGGCCTGCCCGCCACGCATTTCTCGGGCACCATCAAGAACGAGCGCGGCCAGTCACAGGCGGTCGAACTGACCATCGTCACCGCCCCCTCGAAGCAGAATTTCGCGTTCATCTACGCTGCGAAGGATCGGCAATCGTTGCAGCGCGCCTATCAGCAGATCCAGCAGGCCGAGGCGTCATTCCGGCCGCTCACCGACGCCGATCGTGCGGCGGCCCGGCCCTGGACGTTGAAAACGGTCACGATGCCTGCGGGAGGTTTTGCGGAACTGGCGAAACAATCGCCGCTAAAGAACAACGCCGAGCAGCAGTTACGCCTGTTGAATGGCGTTTACGGCGGGGGCGAAATCAAGCCAGGCGAGCTGGTTAAAGTGGTGGATTAACTCTGGGGGGGGCGCCCCGATCTTGAACCGGGAGCGGCTCTACCGAACGGGCTTACTTTCCCACCTCGGGCGCGACGCGCCAGATTTCGGGTAAGGTCGGCACAGCGTCGGCAGTCGGATCTACGAGCAGCCGTATGGGCCGCTGACTTGCGCCGCGAGAACGATCTGCGGCCGTCGGGCGAATGGATTCGTGACGCGCGAACTTATAAACCTGGCCCTTCCACTGCGAGGACGCCCGTCTGGCCGGCGCGAAGCAGATAAAGGCAGGGCTGGCCGGCGGGTGCAGCCACATCGTTGATCTCGACGACCGTTCCGTCCGGCAGTGACTGAACGCTGCGCTCGGCATCGGCGAGATCGTCGAACTCCATTCGCTGAATCGCATCCCACTTCGCTATGTAGCGTGCCATGTTGTCCCCCTGGTGATAGAACGCGCGAGCATCATAGAACCGCGTAAACCAAAAAAGCAACGGCTGTTGCGGTTTCGCCACATCGTTGCTGTGTACTTTCAGTTGATTGCCTGAGTCGAATCGCAAATTTCATGGATTCTTCGCGAGAGCGACAGCTGCAACGTGGCGCCGCTTCGCCGGCAACCGCGTCGGTGCGCTTCAAAGCGCGCAGTTGGCTGACGCCGTACACTACGTCTTTTGATACCGCAAAACGGCGGCAGGGTCGCGAGTTGCGACGCGTTTCGAGATGCTCATTTTCAGACAGTTGTTCGATCCGCAGTCCTCGACTTACACCTACCTGCTGGCTGATGGCGCCAGCCGGGAGGCGGTGCTCATCGATACGGTCTTTGAGCAGGCGCGGCGCGACGCCGCATTGGTCAGCGAACTGCAATTGCGGCTGCTCTCTACTCTCGAAACCCATGTCCACGCTGATCATGTCACCGGCGCATGGATGCACAAAAAAAAGTTCGGAAGCCGCATCGCGGTGGCGCAGCAGAGCGGCGCTGAAGGCGCCGACCGTTATCTTGTCGACGGCGACACGATCGGGTTCGGTCAGCGCCATCTCCAGGTGCGCACTACGCCCGGGCACACCGGCGGCTGCCTGACTTACGTGCTCGACGACCAAAGCAAGGCATTCACCGGCGACGCCTTGCTGATCCGCGGCAGCGGGCGTACCGATTTTCAGCAGGGCGACCCGCACGCGTTGTACCGATCAGTTCACGAACGAATTCTGTCCTTGCCCGAGGAGTGCCTGCTTTATCCGGCGCACGACTATCGCGGCCTTACGGTGACCAGCGTTGCGGAGGAGCGGCGTTTCAATCCGCGGCTGGGGGGCGATATCGGCGAAGACGACTTTGCCGGTTATATGGACAATCTCGGTCTTCCGCATCCGAAGCAGATCGACATCGCAGTGCCGGCCAATCTGCAATGTGGACGGCCGGTGGACGCACATGCTGCGCTGGATTCGACGAACTGGGCACCCTTGACCTACACCTTCGCCGGCATCTGGGAAATCCAGCCGCAAGCGCTCGAGGAGGTCATGGATAAAGTCCAGCTCATAGATGTGCGGGAACCGGCGGAATATGAGGGGCCACTGGGGCATATCCGCAGTGCGCGTCTGATCCCTCTCGGACAGCTCGCGCAGCGTATTGGCGAGATCGACCCCGGGCAACCTGTCGTCGCCGTTTGCCGCTCGGGGGCGCGTTCGGCGCAGGCGACGGTTATCCTGCAGCGGGCGGGCGTCGGGGACGCGGCGAATCTTGCGGGGGGCATGCTGCGCTGGCGCGCGGAAGGTTATCCCGTGCAAGGGGGCGGGAGCTGACACGCGCGCCCAAGGGTACGTTCCTGGTCTCAACGAAATCCATAGAACTCGTCGTTCAGATAATTGATCACATCTTGTGCTTCGGCCGGCGTGACCTGTTCGCCATATGGCTGCAAGCCTGGAACTGCCGCTCGAGGGCGGAGAGAGACCGCACCGAGTGATCCGTGCGCGTGTATGCCGCGCGTTGTCGTGGCAACCCGTCTCATGCCTTGACGCCTCGTTAATCCAGAACCGGTGGGACATAGGGCATCGTCATGCCGAGCAGCCAAATCAGCAGTAGCACGACGGGCGCATGAAAAATCAACTGCAACATGGAATAGCCCGCAAGATCCCGCGCCTTGACGCCGATCAATCCCATCAAAGGCAGCATCCAGAACGGGTTGATGAAGTTTGGCAAGGCCTCGGCGGCGTTATATGACTGGACCATCCAGGCAAGATTGACCTGCAACTGGTTGGCCGCTTCCAGCAGGTAGGGCGCCTCCACCACCCATTTTCCACCGGCAGAGGGCAGGAACAAGCCGAGGATGGCCGAGTAGATGCCACCGATCACCGGGAGCGTTTCCCGGGTGGAAATCGACACGAAGAATTCGGACATGACGTCGTTGAGTCCCGAGGCCATCAGGACGCCAAAAATGCCGGCATATAACGGAAACTGCAGCAGCACGCCGCCCGTCATGGGAACCGCCTTCGCCGCCGCTCGCAGGAAGGAGCGCGGCCGCCAATGAAGCAGCATGCCGGCCATGAGGAACATGAAGTTATAGGTGTTCAGATCCAGCGCTGCGAGCCCGCCCTTGGTCCGGAAAACGTCGAACAGATAACCCACCCCCAGTCCCACGACCACCAGCGTCAGCAGGGGACTGAATTCCAGTTTTTCGGCCGGCGTCATCGGAGCGCCGATGTCTTCGTGGCTATCCTTGTAGACGATGCCCGCCATCTCGGCTGTCTTCGCATGCTCGGCGTTGGGAGTCGAGACATAACAGATCCAGATGGAAAGCAGCATCAGCACCACGATCAATGTCAGGTTCTGCCAGGTAAAGAGTGTTTGTTCCAGCGTGATGACTCCGCTGATGTTGAGCAGGGCCGGCGGCGTCGAGGCTTTGGTGGCCATCAACAGCGCTGCCGAGGATGACAAGCCCAGCGCCCACACGCTGCCCATGCCCAGATAGCCAGCCGCGCCAATGGCCCGGTAATCCACGCCGGCAACACGCTTGCTCACCTCGCGCATCAGGATGCCCGCGAAAATCATGCTGAATCCCCAGCTGAGCAGCGACGAGAACATCGCCATGAAGGCCACGTAAGCCACGGCGACTTTGGGCGTTCTGGGGAAACGCGCGAGTACGTCGATGACCCTGCGAACGGGCGGGGCAACCGCGACGACGTAGCCGCCAATGACCACGAACACCATCTGCATGGTAAAGGGGATCAGATTCCAGAAGGATCTGCCGAAATCCACGGAAATCTCGGTGGGCGTGCGCCCCAAGGCGAGCGCCGCCGCACAGACGATCAGTACCGCCATGACGGCGAACACGTAAGCGTCGGGAAACCATTTTTCGCTCCAGTCCGCGAGTGCGGACCCCAGCCGGGCTATGGCTCCCTCATCACGGGATTGGGATGACTGCTTTGCTGGACTCATGCGCCCGCACTCCCGGGCGCAACGCCGCAGAAACCGAGGCTTCGTGGATTGGTGCAAATGTGCATGGCCCTCCCTGTTTTATTTTTGTTCGTGCAACCGCTACGGAACGAACGTCAAATTGCCGGCGCCAAGCGACCTCTTCTACTTTTGCGGAACTTTGCCGCAGCGCAGGTCTTTGGCGAATGGATGACTTTAGCGTAAAAACACAAGGCGCAAACGGCGAGCAGCGGCGATGAATTGCGGAAAGCAGGATTGATCCAGGTCAACGCGCGCGGCATAAAGCTTCGGTATAAAGTGGCAGACTCGGCACGCGCTCGTTGCCTCACATGCAATGCGCAGTGTGCAGTACATTCCTAGTCCCGGCGCAAAGGAAACCCCATGTTGACGATTCAGGACTGCATCGACATGTCCGGACTGACCGAGGAGGAAATCGACGCGATCGCGGAGCACGAGCATCTGCCCGAAATGATCGCCGTGGAGCTCGGCAATTACCTGACGCAAACTGCCGCTGGCGAGAAGCGCATCAAGTCAATGATCGTTGACGATATGCGGGAAGCCAGATTGCGTGGAGATCATCTGCATGTGCTCAAGTTGAAACTGTGTCTGCGCCATTATCTTGAACAACACGTGCCGGGCGCGCGGCACTGAATGGTGCGAGGTGCACGATCCGCCCCCCGGGCGACACCCGCGCTACAGCTGGTACTTCAGCAGATAGGACGCGTTATCGCGCCAGCGGTGCCAAAGTCCGCGCTTGGCCCACTGCCCGGCTTTCAGTTCGACGCATTGCTGCATATCCCGCAGGAAAATCTGTTCGAGCTGCGTCGCCAGTCCCTCATGGCGGAAGCCGGCACTGATCTCGTCGTTGATTTCGAGCGAGCGATCATCGAAGTTGCTGGAGCCGATGGCGCACCAGACGCCGTCCACGGTGATCACTTTCTGATGCAACAGCGTTTTCTGATACTCGAACAGCCGCACGCCGGCAGCCAGCAGTTTGTCGAAATTGCGGTGAGCGGCGTGCTGAACCAGAGGCATGTCGGAGGCGGTCGCGGCGGGCACCATGACGCGTACGTCAACCCCACGCGCGACTGCCTCGCCCAGCGCCTCGATGGCCGGCAGGGAAGGCAGGAAATACGGGTTCTGGATGAGGATGCGTTTTCTGGCCATGCAGATGACCAGGTGGTAGAGGATCTTGACCGCCGGGGCGGAGCCCATTGGCTTGACCCGCGCAATGTGCGCGGCCACATCCCCCTGGGGTTCGATTTCCGGGAACACGTCGTCTCCCGTGAACAGTTCACCGCTTTCCTCGACCCAGTTTTCGCTGAAAGTGGACTGAGCGGCCTGCACGATCGGCCCGCGCAAACGCACGGACAGATCGCGAAAGTGCTCCTTGTCCTGCGCATCGCCGAGCCAGTTGTCCTTGATACAGTGACCGCCGATGAATGCCACGCGTCCGTCGAGCACCACCAGTTTGCGGTGGTCGCGCTCGTTCTGCAGGCCGATCTTGCGCCAATGGCGCTTGTGGAACATGCGAAGGTCGCACCCCGCAGCCCTCAACTCTCGCGGCGCGGCCTCTCCCATCCGGTCGCATCCCGAGGCATCCGCCAGCACACGAACTCGCACACCGGCGCGCGCGCGCTCTGCCAGGGCAGCGGTCACGCGCCGGCTGATTTCCCCTTCCTCCCATAGATACGTTTCGAAATGCAAGCTGCGCTTTGCATTGCGCATATCCGCCAGCAATGCATCGAAGAATGCCCCGTTCTCGAAGACGTCGACCGCATTGCCTTTCACAATGGTTGCATGCGTGAGGCCGGCGAGCGACGGCAGCAAATCGACGAGCGGCGCATCGGTATGGATATTCAGTCGCGGCTCGCGATGCTGCTTGATCGACCAGATGATCAGCAGCAACAGAATGATGACAATGACAAGTATGGACGTAAGCATGGCATGTTGAGCTTGACGCCTGGCGGGATAAACGGGCAGAGCCCACCCGGCTTATCCGGGAAGGGGTGTGCTGTCACATTGCGGAATGCAGCAAAGCAACGGGCGAACCGCTGCGCAGTTCGCCCGTGTAAAAAACAAGTGCGGTCAGTGCTGTTACATCTGTCCGGCCTTTTTCTTGGCGGCATCCAGGCATTGCTGCTTGCTGTCGCCTTGCAGCGAATCGCACTTCTTGACTTCGGCTGAATAGGTGTCATCCGAAGCGCCGTCCTGGGTGCCCTGAGCGGTCGAATCAGTGGCGGTGGGTTGATCGGCGGGGTCTATCGAATCCTGTGCACCGACGTTCGTGTCGCTTTGGGTCGAACCTTGAGCGCCAGCAGTCGTGTCGCTTTGGGTCGAATCCTGTGTACCCGCTGTGTCGCTTTGGGTGGAACCCTGTGCGCCGGCCGTCGTGTCGCTATTGGACGTCGCATCCGCGGCGCTCTGGTCGGGCTTGCCCTCGGTTGCGTTGGGTTGAGCTTGCGTCTGGTTGTCCTTGCTCTGCGCATCGGTGTTCTGGTCGCCGGCCAAAACGCTGGTGCTGAGGGCCAGCGCGGAGGCACTGGCAAGCAAAGCGGTAAGCAGTTTGTTCATGAAGACTCCTCGTCAAAATGTTGATGGCAGATTCCTGCCGGTGTATTCACGACCGCGTCGGGCCGTGGCTGGCCCTTCATGTGCAATGCGCGTGCCATGCGTTGCCGGCCGGTTGACGCGAGATTTGGCTGGCGTGCAACAACAGCAAGCCCTGGAACCAGCAAAATTTGCCAGCGTGCCGGTAAAAAGCACTTTAACCTTGCAACCGTGAGCCATGCTCCAATCGAACTACGCGAGAGCGTTTCGAACTCTGATTGCGGTCGCAACGGTCTTCAGACAAAAGAGCTTGCGCCGCGCCGGCTAGCGTGAAGGCTGTTGAACCACCGGGAGGAACATGCGGCTCGAGGGACAGGTGGCAATCATTGTGGGCGCCGGCCAGACGCCCGGCGAAGGCCTCGGCAATGGCCGAGCGACCGCAATACGCTTTGCGCAGGAGGGGGCGAAAGTGCTTGCGCTGGATCGGGATATGGAGTCCGCCATCCATACTGCCCAGCTGGCGTCGGCTGGGGGCAACGAATGCATCGCGCTGGAAGCCGATGTGACGGACGAATCCACTCTGGCCGCAGCGGTGCAGTTTGCACACCGGCGCTGGGGGCGCATCGACATCCTCCATAACAACGTCGGCGTCAGCACGGCCGGAGGCGACGCACCGCTGCTGGAATTGTCAGAGGAAGTTTTCGATCGAATCAACGCCATCAATCTTCGTGGGACCATGATGGCGTGCAAACATGTTCTGCCGGTCATGCGGGCGCAGCGTGCGGGCGCGATAATCAACATCTCGTCCATCGCCGCCTGGATCGATTACCCGACCGTCGTGTATAAGGCCAGCAAGGCCGCAATGATCGCTTTTACGCAGCAACTTGCGCTGCAAAACGCCCCATACGGGATCCGCGCCAATGTCATCCTGCCGGGACTCATGAACACGCCGATGGCGGTTGATCTGCGTGCGCGCACGACCGGCCGGAGCCGCGAATCGATCGCCGTTGAGCGCGACCAGCGCGTGCCCTTGCGCGGAAAAATGGGCACGGCCTCGGATGTCGCCAATGCCGCGTTGTTTCTTGCCTCATCAGAGGCGGACTTTGTGACTGGTGTCGCCCTGCCGGTTGACGGTGGAGCGCTGATTCGTATCGGATGATAGCGCGCAGGCGGTGTTGCGACGTCCGACTGGCAGATTATTCCGAGGTTATGGAGGCTCGGCGATAACGGACATCTTTTGCGCACCACGAAGAGGTGGTGCATCGTGTCTGCATGTTTCGGCTTTTGCCGGTTCTTACCGGTCGGTTTGTAAATTCGGGGCGCGAAAACCCGCGAACCCGGCTGCTCGACCGGGCCCTCGGACCTAAGTTGTTAAGTGCTGTGCTTACCAGGGTCGCACGGCAAAGACCGGAAAGAACGGCAAGCTGCGCCGGCCTAAAGTCTGGACCGCGCGCATGTAATCTTCCTGGATTTCCGCCGGGCTCGCATCGGCATTGGCGTTTTCGAATCCGTCGTGTGCTGCCAGGACCTCTGTGGCGTTTCGCGCATCTGCATAGTTCTCGCCGGATCCCACCGCCCCGTCGACTGTCCGCAGCGCGCGACCTGCACCCACCTGAACGGGAGTTGCCAATTGCGGCTTGAAACGTTCAGCGCTGGCCAGCTCGGAGGCGCCTGCTGCCTCATGTCGATCCACATGCATGCAGCCGGCGGCGCCTATGAGAAGGACCGAGGGCATTACGTACAGCAATTCTGAAAACAATTTCATGGTCCTGACTCCTTGCAACGACTCGTTGCAACTACTCGGTTGCTCCCGGTGCACAGGCATGCAAGGGCCGTGCCTCCGTATGGATAGACAGGAAAACGGGAGGCAACTGCCCATCCGCGCAAGGGACGAATCACCAGGGTGTCGTACGAGGAACTCCCGCCGGAGCGCGATGACCAACCTCTGCGCTCGTTTTCAACGCGTTATTTTTTTTGAAGAAGGGAAGCGAATGGCATTCCTACGCCGCAAACGCACCAAGGAACTACGTGAACCTCTGGACCGCCAGCCGGCTGCGGCTCAGACTCGTTACCCGGGATTGCGCAAGCCGCCCAAGCGGGTCTTGCCGCATCCTGATCTCAACCCGGATCGGTCGGACGAACCGCATCGTTGACCTTGCGCCATCGGGCGCGGGAGCCCACTGGCCAAAAAAAAGGCACGCCGACGCAGGCGTGCCTTTTAACTTGCTGAGTCAGAGCCTATTCTAGGAAACAGTCGGTGGCTACGCGTTGCTTGGCCGTTCGTGCCCGGCTATTAGCAGCGGGTTGGCCACCTGACGGTTTTGGCGTAGTGCTATTCCCCTAACGCTTGTAGGAATTGTCCTGCATACGTTCTAAATGATCAACGGTAGCCTATAGTCCGAATGGACCATAAAGACGCACGCCTGCGCGTAAACAACCCGCACACCGGGGTATCAGCGCTCTTTGGCTACGCACCCAGAGCGGTCGGCGCCGACTGCCGTCACACAATTTTCAAGCTGGGTAGGACGCTGGTCGCGGTTCTGGGCAGAAGGAGTGGAAGGCAAACCGGTGGCATCGCCACGTACGCTGGTTCCGGGCGGGGATTCCTCGGGCACAGGCGGCTGTTGAGACTCGCCGCTGCAACCCCACAGCATTGCCGCTACCGCCAACACCACGCCTGCTTCGGGGAAATTTTTCATGTGCACTCCGCAAAGAATAACTGTGTAAACACCTACGCAACCGCTGTGCCAATTGGAGGGTAGATAAAACTTCTCGAACACGTAGCATCAGCACCGGCAGTAAAACCGCAGATACGAAGCCCAGTGGGCTTCACGGACCAACCGGGCTTCTGTCGGCGCAGGGAGGAGGGGAAAGATGAAGGCATGGATGTTCTGCCTGCTGCTTTTGCCGTTGCCAGGTGCGTCCATGGCGCAAGTGGTATCCGTCGCGGGCGGATCTACCGAGTGTGCGCTATGGACGCAGGCCAGAAGTGCGAAAGACGCGGCAGTCTACGAACATTTCGTGATGGGCAGTCTCAACGGCCTCTCGCTGGGCACCGGCAAGGAGTTCTGGCGCGCAAACGCAACCCAGATCAGTCGCGAGACGGTTTACGCATGGATGGACAAGTATTGCGCGCCCGACCCGCTGCGCCTGATCGCGGCCGGTGCAATCGAGTTGTTCAAGGAACGAACAGGGCCATTGCCTGCGACCTTCCAGTGATCGCCGGCCTCGCCGACCGGTTGCCTCCCATTATTCGATCGGACTAGAATGGCGAACAACTGTATATCCATCCAGCCTTTCGTCCATGTACTTTGCCGTTGTGCCCATGTATCACCGCGGGAAACGCTTCTCCGACCAGGAACTCGATGCCAAGGCGGCAGTGATAGGAGATCTGACCATCTATGAAGCCGCGCGCGAAGTAGGCAGCCCGCTGCGGCGGATGGCCGGACTGTCCAATCCCATGGGCCATCTGCTCAAACCCATCGTAGAGCCGCGCATGATCGGGATGACGGTGCTTTCCTTTACGTTGCGGGGGCTCGAAGAACTCGAAACGTCACGAGGCTATGTGTACGTATTGCAGGAATGGCGCGTGACCGAAGTCCGGCACGCGCAAAAAGGCCACCCCGAAGCGTATTGACCCTGTGTTGGGGAATGCCGCCCGCCCGGCACGTCCGATGGTCCAATCGCATCAGGGGCACCTGGATATTTCAGCAGGCGTCGGAGTCAACCTACTCATTTGGCCAAGCGACGGGGGAACGTGCATGTCCGAGCAATTCGAACGCTTCAGCGCCTGCCTGTCCCTGTCCGATCAACTGGTCGAGGAGGCGAGCAAGAAGGAAATAGCCGCCGTTGCCCGGGTTCTGGCGCTGCTCGTCGCGCATTATCGAAAGCGCTACACACCCATCCCGTTGCAGGATTCGTTGCTGATGATGATTGTTCCGGCCATCGATGACGAGCGGGCAACCATGCTGGCCGATGGCGTGGAAGTGCTGATCGATGCCATACGGGCAGTGGCGATCCCTGCCGGTCCCCGGGAATCAGGTTGCTGATTCCTGGATTGCGCCGGGCACGCAGTCACTTGCCGCGAAACTTTGGGGGCCGTCCGCGAGCGAGGGCGTGATGTTGTGTTCGCTAACGAACAGAACGCCCACCATGCACCGGGGCACCATCGGTGTCCAGTTGCTATGGAGGCCCCTTTGGCGCCGCGGCATGAGGAAAGGGAGGAACGATGGCAGTGTGGCGTATAAATGTTCTGAAAGACGGAATGCCCGATGTAACACGCGACATCATCGCCGAGGCATCTCAGGAGCGGGACATTATCGAACTGCTACGGCTGATGGCCGCACAGGGATTGACATCCGCGGAGATCATCGATGCCTTCTGGAGCGAAAGTCACGGACGCATGAGCTTGCTGACCGTGCAGCCGCACAGTGCCGGCCAGGCTTTGTCTTGTGGCGGCGAGCGATACCACGCCACAGCGCGGCGACTGTGAAAAAGGCACTGATACTGCAGAGCTCCAGACCAGGCATATCGACCGGGAAAAAAGGCGCTCGCTGCCGCGTATGCATTACTCCAGATTCTCAGGATCTGCGTAAGGTGGTGCCCTCTGGCAAGTGTCAACCGAACCATCATGTAGGTGCATTCCTACATACGCAACGTGCCTCTTGTTCGACCTGGCAAAAAAGCTTAGTGTCCACGCAGATGCACAAAACAACTACCGGCCCGTGCGGAACAATTGAGCTTGGGACATCCGGTACCCCCATACCAAATCATGCCTAGCACGCGGGTGATTCAATCCCTTGTCGATCTGGACCGGTCAATTTCGCGCTCGCCGATTCCGGGCGGCGCGGGTTGGATTCTTGTTGGCTGAATGAAACAGGCTTTCGTCGGAGGGAGCTATGAGCGATACGTCTAACGCCGCGAACGCGGCCAGCAGAAGCGCGGGCGTTGTCTCGCGCGATGCGTCGTTGACGGGACGCAGGGTTTTGGTCGTGGACGACAACTGCGATGCCGCAGACAGTCTTGGCATGCTGCTCACGCTGGCGGGGGCCGAGGTGCGCGTGGCTTACGATGGACCCAGCGCTTTGGCGGCCATTCCGGTCTATCGTCCCCATGTCGCGCTGCTTGACGTTGGCATGCCGGGCATGGATGGGTATACAGTTGCGAGCAGAATCCGCGAGGACGTAAATAACCGGGACATGCTGCTGCTCGCTTTAACGGGCTTTGGCCAGGACCATGATCGCCAACGTTCTTCACAGGCGGGATTCAACGAACATCTGACAAAACCCGCAGACCTGGACTTGTTGCAGGCACTTGTGGCTTCCTCTGAATCCGCAGGCGTGCAAGCCTGCACGTCGGAGGCGCAGAAGTAGCTCGCAGAATCCGCAGCGCGGCAGCCGTGTGGGCTACAAACTCGATTCCGGGGGTAAACCATGAGTTCTACGAACCGCGTCGTCGAACTGTTGCAAAAGTTCGAGAAAGAGATCCTCGCGGATTGGATCAGCGAGCAAGTCGGCGCCGTGAGCGTGCACGGGCAGGCTTATACGGACGCCGATCTGCGCGCACAGAGCAAAACCTTTTTGAATGCCTTGCTCAATGCCGTTCAGAAAGCGGATTTCGGTCAGATCAAGAGCGAAGCCTGGGCACCGGTCAGACAGATATTGGGCGAATTGTCGCGTGAACGGGCTCAGGCAGGATTTTCGGCAGCCGAAACTGCCACGTTCATTTTCTCCCTGAAGAAGATTATTTTCGCCCGGCTGCAGAAAGGCCTCGCCGGCGATCCTGAAGAACTGGGCAATGCGATGTGGCGCATCAGCCACCTGCTGGACCAGCTGGGGCTCTACACCATAGAAGTCTACGTGGAAAGCCGCGAAGGCGTCATTTCACGCCAGCAAAGAGAATTGCTCGAACTCTCCACTCCGGTCGTCGAGCTTTGGCAGGATATCGTTGCGCTGCCACTGGTGGGTACGCTTGACAGTCAACGCACGCAGATTGTCATGGAGACCCTGCTGCAAAAAATTGTCGATACCGGGGCATCGATCGCGATCATCGATATCACCGGCGTGCCCACGGTGGATACCCTGGTGGCGCAACATCTGTTGAAGACGGTGGCCGCCACCCGGTTGATGGGAGCGGATTGCATCATCAGTGGCATTCGCCCGCAAATTGCACAGACCATCGTGCATCTGGGCGTCAATCTCGGGGAAGTGACGACAAAGGCCACGTTGGCCGATGCTTTCAAGGTTGCCCTGAAACGCGTGAACAGCATGGCCGCTACGCAATCCGCGACGGACGCGCCTTGATGGACCGCATCCCGGTTCTGAAAATGGGGGCGTTTTTGCTCGTGACTATCCAGGTGGACATGCACGATCGCCTGGCGTTGACCCTGCAGGACGATTTGACGACGAAAATCTCGAAGGAACGCTCGCGCGGGGTCCTGCTCGACATTTCGGCGCTCGATGTGGTGGATTCTTTTATCGGTCGCATGATCGCGAACATGTCGGCCATGGCCAAAGTTCTCGATGCGGAAACCGTAGTCGTTGGCATGCAGCCAGCCGTGGCGATTACGCTTGTCGAACTCGGTTTGCCAATGGAAGGCGTGCATACTGCACTGAACGTCGAGAAAGGCATGGCCCTTTTGCAGCGTCGCATCGACGCGCGCGGCTGAAGCCGCCGAGACTCGTATGGTTCTGCCGGTACGCACCGCGGAAGATATCGTGCGCATGCGCCAGGCGATCCGTGAACGTGCGACGACTCTGGGATTCAGCCTCGTTGATCAGACGAAAATTGTTACGGCCGCGAGCGAGCTCGCCCGCAACATCCTGAATTACGGCGGTGGCGGCGAGGTCACGCTGGAGCACGTCACCAGCAACGGTCGCAAGGGGTTGAAGCTCCTGTTCGCCGATCAGGGTCCCGGGATTGCCGATATCGAGCTTGCGCTGAAAGACGGCTATTCCACGGGCGCGGGCATGGGGCTGGGACTCGGGGGCGCGAGACGACTCTCAAATGAGTTCAGTATCGATTCGAGCGTGGGCAGCGGGACGCGCGTAACGATCGTGCGCTGGAACAGATGATGAATATCCTGGAGGCGCGCCAGAGGGTGGTGCCGCTCTCGGATCCGAGCGGAGTCGGTGAAGCGCGCCGCGTCATCGCCGCACTTGGCAACTCCATTGCTCTGGACGAAGCCCGGGCGGGCGACTTGGCACTGGCAGTGACCGAAGCGGCAACCAATATCGTCAAACATGCCGGCGAAGGTACCCTCGTCGGTCGCATCATCGCGCGCAACGGTTTGCGAGGCATAGAAGTCCTTGCGCTCGACCGTGGCGCCGGAATCTCCAACGTTACGTTCAGCATGCGCGACGGCTATTCCACCAGCGGCACCGCGGGACAAGGACTGGGCGCCCTGCGCCGCGCGACGAGCGGCCTGGAGATCTGGTCCAATCCCGCCAAGGGCACCATTCTGCGATTCGAAGTATGGCCAGACAGCGGCGAGCTTGGCGAGGCGACTGCCGTCATGGGTGTCATTGCTGCGGAAAAAGTCGGCGAGGTCACGACAGGGGATGGTTGGTCAATCCGGGAAGAGCCCGATCGCGTGCTCGTGTTCGTGGGAGATGGGCTGGGACATGGCCCCGAAGCGGCGGCGGCGATTCAGACAGCGATCGCCACCGTGGAGAAGCATCCGCATCTCGAGCCCGCGGCGATCATGAGTGTGGTCCACGACGCTCTGCGCTCAACGCGCGGCGCGGCGGGGGCCATTGCGGTGCTCAGGCCGCGGAGCCAACAATGCGAATTCTGCGGGGTTGGCAACATTTCGGCAACCATCCGCATCGGCGGTAAAGGCCATAGCATGGTTTCCAATAACGGCACGCTGGGCCAGCACATCCGGAAATTGCAGCCATTCCGTTATGACTTTCCCGCGAACGCCATGTTCATCGCGCATTCCGACGGCATAACGACACATTGGGATCTTGCGCAGTATCCGGGGCTCGAGTCCCGGCACCCCGCAATGGTGGCCGCGATCCTGTTCCGGGATCACAACCGCGGTCGCGACGACGTCACCGTTCTGGCGCTGCGCAACTGCGCGCGGAGCAGCGCGTGAGCATGCGCTTGCTGACAGTCGCCATTCGTGCGGAAGAAGACGTCGTCTCGGCCAGGCGTCGCGCTCGTCAGATTGCGCATCTGCTCGGCTTTGCGCTGCAGGACCAGGTGCGGGTTGCCACCGCCGTATCCGAAATCGCCCGGAACGCTTTTCGTTACGCTGGTGGGGGCAGCGTCGAGTTCGAAATACAGGGCGATCGCGCACCCCAGTTGCTGGCAATCGAGGTCAAGGACAATGGCCCCGGCATAGCCAACCTCGAGACGATACTTGATGGCCGGTACCGCTCCGCGACGGGCATGGGGCTGGGCATCGTAGGGGCACGCCGGTTGATGGATCACTTCGCAGTCGTTTCCGTGCCGGGTTCTACCACCCTGTCATTGAAGAAACTGCTTCCTGACACTGTGCCGCGGGTCAACGCGCTCGACGCATCGCGCATAGCGAACGAGCTGGCGGCGCAAGGAGGCGGCGCATCGCCGCTCGATGAAGTAGAGCAGCAGAACAAGGAACTGCTGGCGACGCTCGACGAACTTCGACATCGCCAGGAAGACCTGCTCGCCGTGAACCGGGAGCTAGAAGACACCAATCGCGGTGTGGTCGCGCTTTATGCGGAACTGGAGGAGCGCGCCGACTATTTGCGGCGTGCCGATGAGACGAAGTCGCGGTTTTTTTCGAACCTGACGCACGAATTCCGCACTCCCCTGAATTCCATCGGGGCGCTTACGCGGCTATTGCTGGATCAGTCGGACGGCCCGATCAACGAGGAGCAACGAATTCAGCTCGAGTTCGTTCGTAAGGCTTCCGCGAGTCTGACCGAACTGGTGGATGATCTGCTCGACATCGCGAAGATCGAAGCCGGCAAACTGGAAGTGCGCCCGCATGAGTTTTCCGTGCCGAGTCTTTTCAACGCATTACGGGGGATGTTGCGGCCTTTGCTCGTGGCCGATCATGTATCGCTCGTATTCGACGCCTCGGAAGAGCTGCCCGCACTGTACAGCGATGAGGCGAAGATATCTCAGATCCTTCGCAACCTGATTTCCAACGCGCTCAAGTTTACCGAGCGGGGCGAAATCAGGGTGACGGCGACATTGGCTGCAGGCGGCGCGCGCGTCGCATTCGCGGTGGCCGATACGGGCATTGGAATAGCGCCCGAAGACCAGCAGGTGATATTCGAGGAATTCGCCCAGGTGCCCAATCCACTTCAGAGTCGCGTCAAAGGTACGGGCCTGGGATTGCCGTTGTGCCGCAGGCTCGCGGCACTATTGCATGGATCCATCAGCGTCCGCAGTAGACCGGGCGAAGGGTCCGTGTTCACGGCGGTGCTCCCGATTCGGCACGAGCCCGACGCGTTGGCGCCTGCCTTGGCGGAAAACCCGGCCATGGATGCGTCCCGGATTCCCATACTGGTCGTTGATGACGATGCGGAATCGCAACTTGGTTACGAGAATATGGTTCGCGAAACGGCCTACGCCATGCTGCCCGCGCGCTCCTTGCGCCAGGCAAGGGAAGCACTGTTGCGATTTCAGCCGGCTGCCGTCGTGCTGGATATCGAGCTGGGCAGCGAGAGTAGCTGGAATTGGCTGGGCGAACTCAAGAGCTCCCCCGATACGTCTTCTCTGCCCATCATAGTCAGTACCCGGGCGGCGGATCCGCAAAAGAGTTTTGCTCTCGGCGCCGACGCTTATCTCGCCAAGCCCGTGTTGCGCATGGAGTTCCTCAAGACGCTCAATGCCCTGACGGGCGAACGAATCCTGGTGATCGACGATGACCCCGCCGTGCGCTATGCGATAAGGAAATTGCTTGCATCGACGAAGACGCGGATACTGGAAGCGGGGAATGCCCGGGAAGGTCTGCGCATTGCTGCAACGATGCAGCCCCGGATGATCGTGCTGGATTTGAATTTACCCGACCGACGCGGCGACGCCGTGCTCGAGGAACTGGCTACGGGCGATGTAACACGGGGCATTCCCGTCATTATCGCCACATCCGAATCACTCTCACCCGGAGAACGCGACCGGTTGAATCGACAGGCAGCCGCAATACTGGACAAGTCGGATCTCAATGCCAATACCCTGACCAGCGTGCTTGACGCGGCCACGCAACGCGCGGTTTCAACCGCTTGAAGGCGATGACAACCATTTTGAATGTCGACGACGACGAGGCGAACCGCTACTCGAAATCGCGCACTCTGCGAACTGCCGACTACGATGTCATCGAGGCTGGCAGCGGAGCCGGCGCGCTCAGCCTGGCAGCTGAGCGTCTTCCCGATCTGGTTCTGCTCGATATCCGCCTGCCGGATATGAGCGGTCTGGATGTTTGCCAGCGCTTGCGCAACAACCCGCGCACGCGGCAAATACCCATCATCCACATCTCGGCGACTTATGTCACGGCGAAGGACGAAGCGAAGAGTCTGGATTCCGGCGCTGATATATACCTGGCCGAGCCGGTCAGGCCAACGGAAATGCTCGCGGCGATACGCACCATGTTGCGGTTGCGCAGCACTGAGCTGGGTCTCGCAGCGGCCGAGGAGCGCATGCGCCTCGCAGCGGATTCCGCGGGCATCGGCACATGGGAAGTCGATGTGCACACGGGTGGCGCGGTCTGGAGCAAGCGCTGTCGGCAACTCCTGGGTCTGGAGGTCACCGCCGAAGAATCGTCGCTGGAAACCTGGTTCAGTCGCATTCCACCGGACGACCGGGCCCGGCTGCAGGAAAAGTTCAATTACGCGGTAACGAACAGCCTTCCGTTCGAGGCCGAGCACGTTATGGTGCTTCCGGACAATAACGAACGCTGGATATCGCTCTTCGGAAAATTGCACGATGGCCAACGCATGATCGGCGTTGCAATGGATATCACCGCTCGAAAACTCGCCGAACAGGAACGCGAGAGATTGCTCGAACAAGCGCGCAGCGCGCAACTTGCCGCGGAACAGGCGGCAAGAACGAAAGATGATTTTCTCGCCACGCTGAGCCATGAGTTGAGAACACCGATGAGCGCGATGCTCGGATGGCTGCACTTGTTGAAAACCGGAAAGTTGACCCCCGACCAGCAGCTCGCTGCGCTGGAAACGATCGAGCGCAACGCGTATCTGCAGAATCAGCTGGTCAACGACATGCTCGATGTTTCCAGGATCATCACCGGGAAGATGGACCTGGAGATGCAGGCTCTGGCGCTGGAAACGTCCGTGGCAGCTGCTGTCGAATCGGCGGGTACAGCCGCCGGTGCGCGGGGCATCGTTCTGGTCTCTACCCTGCAGCCCGGTACCTGGGTTGTTAACGGAAGTCCGGAGCGCTTGCAGCAGGTGTTCAACAACCTGCTCGGTAATGCCATCAAGTTTTCGCGCCGCGGCAGTCGTGTGGAAATCAGCCTGGTGGGGACGTCCGACGAAGTCAGCGTATCGGTCAGCGATGAAGGCGAAGGCATCGCGGCAGAGATGCTCCCGCATATTTTCGAGCGATTCCGCCAGGCAGACGGCTCGACAATCCGGCGACATGGTGGCTTGGGTCTGGGATTATCCATCGTCCATTCCCTGGTCGAATTGCATGGGGGAAGAGTCTCGGCGTCGAGCGCCGGGCTGGGCAAGGGCGCAAAATTCACCGTCACGCTTCCTCTTCATCGCGAAGAAATCGCGCTGACGGGCAGGCCTCCGCTCGTTGCCACGTCAAACGATCTGACCGGAATCAAGGTGCTTGCGGTCGATGACGATATAAGCAACTTGGAGATGGTGAGCAAGCTGTTGCAGTTCAGGGGCGCAACCGTCATGTCCGCCTTGGACGGCTTCCATGCCCTATCCATCGCCCGCACCTGGAGACCCGACGTGCTGGTTCTGGACATCGCCATGCCCGAAAAGGATGGCTACACTTTATTGGGCGAACTGCGCGAGTTGAGCGGCGGCCCGCCGCCGATCCCGGCCGTTGCGCTGACAGGGTTTGCGAGCCGCGAGGATAGTGAACGCGCGATTCGGGCAGGATTCAGTGCGCATGTCTCGAAACCCTGTGACATGGACGCCCTGTGTTCACTGCTCGTCCGGCTGGTCCGCCAGGCGAAAACAGATGCGGGGGAAGCTCCGGCCGCGGCGTAATCGGCACTCTTCCGAACGCCCGTATGGTTCCCTGCGATCCAGTCGGGTCAAAAAAAACCCCCGGACGGGCCGGGGGGCAACCTACCGAGGCATCATGAAATATCGTTGCGTTGGTAGGGGGAGGGTTGGTTTACGGAACTGATTGTGCGCAAGCCGGAGCTACCCGTCTGTGCGCTGATGCACAAACGGCGGGTTACCGAGGCGGGCGTACGGTTTAGCGCGAAATTACCGCATAGGCCGAATATCCCATCAATTGGACCGTTCGGTCGATGCGCCACGCAGCGCGTCGTCGCTATAGTCTTTCCTGGTTAGTGCGGTGTTAAACGCTCCTGTGCGGGGAACCGCGATAGGCGCTTCGGCACCGCGCTGGCCACCCAAGCGGATTACCCGACGGCGGGCAACAGCCTCACCCGGCTGCGACAGATGGTTCGACTCCCTCAATCCGCTCCAAACTTTATCGATCGCACGCGCTGGCGACCGTTACCCGGCTGCCGGTACGTGCGATTTCGTTTAAGAGTGCACCAATGCAAAGGCCCGATTCGAACGATGTTATTCTCTGCGCGTGGTCATTGAACGCAGAAAGACGAAGTACCGGCGCGAGCGCGGAACGGATGTCTGGCATCTGTCGCCGGACTGTTCGGACTGGCCGTTATGGAACTATGTGGAACGCGTCACCCCCGGATCCGGGCGCGTGTGCGCCGAATGCCTGGATGGTCTGCCCATGACCATCCCACAACGTCGCAAGACGGATAAAAAAAAGAAAGTCTGATATACCCTCTATCACTGAGTATCGACAGCACGCGACACTCATGCGCTGCGATCCCGCGTCTGACAGGCCTACGACGGAAACTCTTTCGGGTGTCATGAAATCAAAAAGAGCTGCTGCATAACAAACGCTCGAGAAAGCAGGATTAGATGGCCGGATTCCGGACTACGTTTACACCCTTGCTGGGTCGAGCAAGGCC
>CBDDRM010000169.1:0-3562 GCA_965233135.1 uncultured bacterium
TGCGCGATCACGCGCGTCTCCAGTTCCATCTGCGATTCGAGCGTGTCGTTGGGCGCCATCATGACCAGCTTCTTGATGCCGGCGTAGGCGCGGGTCGGGCCGCTCGCGAGCTGCCGCGCGAGCATGGCGACTTCGCCCATCAGCTCCGCGGCCGGCACGATGCGATTGACCAGCCCCCATTCGAGCGCCTCCTGCGCGGAGAGCACGCGGTTGGTCAGGTACAGCTCCATGACGCGCCGGCGGCCGAGCAGCCGCGTCAGGAAAAACGTGGAACTGCCATCCGGCGTGAGGCCGATGCGGGTATAGGCACTGGTGAACTTGGCGTGATCCGCTGCGATCGCCAGGTCACAGCACGCCGCGAAACTCAGGCCCGCTCCGGCGGCGACGCCGTTGACCGCCGCGATCACCGGGGCATGCAGCCAGGCCAGCCGCGAAATCCCCACGTGCAGCAGTCCCGTCATTTCGCGCACCAGCATTTCCATCCTGTCGCCGTGCTCCTCGAACTCGCCGACATCGCCGCCCGCGCAAAATGCGCGATCGCCGCTCCCCGTGAGCACCACGGCGCGGATCGAGCGCTCGGCACTGCAGCGATTGACGATATGGTAGAACTCCTCGATCGCCTGCTTGTTGATGGCATTCAGCGCGTCCGGCCGGTTGAAGGTGATCCAGGCCACGTTCTCGCGAATGTCGAAACTCAGCATCTTGTAGTTCATGGCGTCTTCCCTTTATTGGCTATGATCGAGGCGGTCAGGCCGCGTCAGGGCCGAACGTACTTCAGGACGAACTGGTCGACCGGACCCGTCGCTTCGCGGAACCCCTTGTCGCGCGGATCTTCGGGATGGCGCAGGAACTGCGCTTCGCCGGCCAGCATGAAGCCCGCCGCTTCGAGTTCGTCGCGCACCACGCTTTCCTCGATGCGGTGCAGGGTCTGCGTCTGCGTGGCACCGGTGCCGGGGTTTCCCGCATGATCGACCACGACGATGTGGCCGCCGGGCTTGAGCGCGTTGAAGAATTTCCTGTTCATGGCGCGACGGTCGCGGCCCATCCACTCGGTATCGTGATACACGAACACCACCGTGATCAGGTCGAACGGGCCTGCACCGGGCGGCACCGGATCGTCGTAAGGCCGCACCACGTGTTGCACGTTTTTCATGATGTCGGTGCTGAAGCGCGCATCCGCCTTGCCCTTCATGAACTTCTCGAAAATCATCGGATCGTTCTGCGCTACGACCGAACCCTTCGAGCCGACGGCGCGCGCCAGCAGTTCCGCCGTGTAGCCGCGGCCGGTGCCGATGTCGAGCACCGACATGCCGGGCCGCACGCCGAAGAACGACAACAGTTCGGCCGGATGGCGACGCTTGTCGGTCTCGCGGTCCGCGTCGCTGCGCTGCGGATCATCGATGATGGCCTGGATCTCGGGCGGCACCACGACTTCTGCGGCAGGCGCCAGGGCAGCGAACGCAAACACCAGTGCGCCGGCCGCGAATGCCTGAAGCCGCGGCCGCACGGAAGCAAATGGTCGGGTTTCACGCGCTATCAGAGCGAACAGGTTCATGATCTGCATGATGTCTCCTCCGCGGTCTGTGACAGAAGTGTTATGCCGGACATTCTACGCGCGCGCCGCGCCGGCGGCAGCGCGGCCAGCACGCCGGCATGGAAGACGACCGGGTTAGCGCGTCTCGCCGACGAAGCCCTGCTGGATGGACGCAATGAGTTTCAGCGCTTCGGCCGGCAACGGGCCTCGTTCCGCGCTGCGCACGGCGTGCTCCAGTTGCCCGAGCGTGGACAAGCCCACCAACGTCGTGGACAGAGCGGGGTTCGACAGCACGTAGCGCAGCGAGGCTTCGATGAGATCCTGCGCATAGCCGCGTTTCACGACTTCGGCGAACTTGCGCGCACGCGCCACATCGGCGGCGTAACTCAAGGCCGAGCCGATCGGATCGACCTGCGCCATGCCCAGCGGATGACGCGTCTCGACGCCACTCAACGCGCCGCCCGCCAGTACGCGAATGCCGATGGTGCCGACGTTCGCGGCATGCGCCCGCGCGATCACGTTGCCATAATCCTGCGCGGGATAACCCGATGGCAGATCCATGCCGGCACTCGGATTCAGCAGGTTGTAACTCACCTGGGCGGAATCGAAATGCTGCACGACACCCAGGATCGCTTCAGTTTCGCCCAGCGCGGTAAAGCCGAAGGCGCGCGCCTTGCCTTGCTCATGCAAGCGCTCGAAGGCCGGCAGCACCTGATCGCGCACGTGCGCCGGATCGATGGTGCCTTCGCGCTTCGATGCGGACACGGGATTGTGCAACTGGTAAAGATCCACGCTGTCGAGCCCCAGCCGCAGAAGACTTTGCTCCACGGCCTGCGCGATGCTCTTGCCGATGTAGGCCGGCCGGTCCAGCGATGCCGCGTCCAGCCAGACCTTGGTGCCTACCAGCACTTCGGGCCGCGTCAGGTTCTTCAGCACGCGCCCGAGATTGCGTTCCGATTCGCCGTTGCCGTACATCGGCGCGGTGTCGAAATAATTGATGCCGAATTCCAGCGCGAGCGCGACCGCGCGCTCCTGGTCCGCCGCCGCGCCTTTGACCATCAGGCCGCCGACTGCGCCGCAGCCAAAACTCAATACGGAAACCTTGAGTCCGGATTTGCCGAGGATTCGAGTCGCGATCATGGCCGTGCTCCTGATCTATCGTTCGAAGGATTCGCGCACGGATGGGTGACCAGCCGGACGCCAAACAGTTGAGCGCTACGGCCGCTCCATCTGACACTTCATCGGCGGAATGTTGTCCTTCGCGGGCACCATCAATTCGGTTTTCCAGCCGAAGCCGGTGTTCTCGGTATCGTACTTGACCCCGGGCTGACCGCGCTTGACGAAACTGGTCACGTAAATCGGCGCCAGCAACTGGTGGTCTTCGGGGCGCATCCACGAGGGACCGGCCGGGCCGTCGTACTTCATGCCTTCCAGTGCGGTGGCTACTTTCATCGGGTCGGTGCTCTGCGCTTGCTCCATGGCTTGCGCGAACATGTCCAGGGTCTGCCATACCGGCAGAAAATCCATGTGCGCGAGCGGCTGGTACTTCGGCGCGTACGACAGGAATTTCCTCTCCCACTCCGCGTTGGCCTCGTTGATGTGAAACGCCATGATGGTGCGCACGCGTCCGGCGCCCGCTGCGCCGATCGCGGAGGGCGCGCCCCAGACCCAGGCGTGCGTGGTGTAGAACTCCACGTTCAGCCCCGATTGCTCGCTGGCCTTGATCAGCAGCACCAGATCGTTGCCCCAGTTGCCAGTCAATACCGTGTCCGCGCCGGACGCGCGGATCTTGCTCACGTAGGGCGCGAAGTCCTTGATCTTGCCCAGCGGCACGAGGTCGTCGCCGACGATCTGGATATCCGGGCGCTTGGCGCCGAGCATGTCGCGCGCCGCGCGCCGGAACGAATGCCCCCATGCGTAATCCTGGTTGATCAGATAGACCTTCTTCACCGCCGGCTGGCGCGCCATGGCGTCGGTCAGCACGTTGACCTGCATGTCGCTGTGCGGCTGGAAGCGGAAGTGCCAGAA
>CBDDRM010000170.1:0-6718 GCA_965233135.1 uncultured bacterium
AGTTGTGGGAGATGGACATGAGCTACGCAATGCGGACGGATGCCGCGCCGAATGCTTGCTCGATGGCGATGGCACGCGATCTGCGCAGGGGTACCGTCGAAGCAGACCACGGAGACCTTGTCATCAATGTCCCGATTCGCATCTTTACGCTCGGACGTTTCAGCCTGGCGATCGATCAGCAACCGGTCCGCTCCGCCGGCAAGGCCAAGCACCGGCCCCTTGGACTATTGAAGGCGCTGATCGCCCTGGGCGGACGCGACGTGGCCGCCACCCGGCTGTGCGAATGCCTATGGCCGGACGCGGAAGGCGACCTGGGCGCAGGCAACCTGTCGATCACCTTGCACCGTTTGCGCTCGTTGCTGCAGAAAAAAGCCGCCGTGCTTTCCGATAACGGCAACCTCTCATTGAATGAACGGCTGTGCTGGGTCGACGCATGGCGCTTCGAGCGCACGCTCAACGAGGGATTGCAGCGCCTGGACAAGCCATCGACCCGGGCGGACGCCGAGCAGTCGCTTCGCAGCGCACTGCGATTGTATGCAGGAGACTTTCTGGTACGGGAAGCCGAGGAATCGTGGATGCTGGCTGCGCGTTTGCGCCTCAGGTCCAAATTCGAAAGACTCGTGGTGGCGTTGTCCGCGCACTTCGAAGACCAATCGCGATTTGGCGATGCCATCGATCTGTGCCTGCAAGCGCTGGAGCGCGACCCGTTGAACGAGCTGCTATATCGCCGCCTGATGAGTTGTTACCTGAAGCAGGGCGAGATTGCCAAGGTGCTCGGCATTTACCTACGTTGTTGCGAGGCGCTGCGTAAGGGACTTGGCGCCGCCGTTTCGACGGAAACGCAGCGCCTGCATGCGCAGGCCCTGCAGGCGTCGCGTCAATCCGTCACGCTGCCAGGCAATGCCCCGGCGGGCTCGATGCTCGTGCGCCAGCAATTACTCTCGTAAACCCGCGGTAGCCATCCATCATTCCACGGTGGCGACTGTCACCATCTAACGACATTCTGTCAGGCACATCGGCAGAACTTTGGTATCGGCACGTGCGTCCTACCGTGCGGAAGGGAGCGAGACGAGCAGAATGTGATGGCGGGATACGAAAAATTTCGTTCTTGTCGGGGGATCGGGTCGTTTCGCGAGTTCGCTATTTAAACCTCTGAACAAGGAGATCCAATGAAAAAGACTTTAGGTATTGTGCTTGCCGCGGGCGCGATGGCCGTGTCGATGACGACCGTCTTCGCCGCGACAGGTGAATCCATCGTGCGCCTGAAAGGCATCCAGGTTGACCCGGATGTCAGCAGCAATATTCCCGGACTGGACGTCGACCGCGCGTTTGGTGGCGAAGTGGGCTTTACCGGTTTCCTGTCCGACAACTGGGCGATCGATGTGGGCGTGGGCACTGCCAAGCACGATGTCACAGTGGGGGGTGCCGATCTGGGCACGACCAAAATCCTGCCGGTCAACGTGATGCTGCAATATCACTTTCTGCCCGATGCGGGCTTTCGTCCCTATATCGGCGGCGGCGGCAACTACACGCGCTTTTACGAAGTGCGCACGACGGGCGTGGATGTCGATCGGGATACCTATGGTCCCGTGGCTCAGGCCGGTTTCGACGTTCCCCTCGGCGAACGTGTCTTGCTGAACTTCGATGTCAAGAAGATCTGGCTGGATACGGATGTCCGAGGCGCAGCCAACGGTAATCTGGAGCTCGATCCCTGGGTGTACGGAGTGGGACTTGGCTTGAAATTCTAAGCCGCGAAAACGCCAAAGATAAAAGCCCACTTCATCTTGAAGTGGGCTTTTTTTGCGCCTGGCGGCGCGGCGGTTCTACCGCTACGGCAGCTCAGTGATGTGGCTTGCCGTCCTTGGCTGCCTCCTTGGCATCGCCGGCACCTTTTTGCACCTTGCCTTCGGCTTGTTTGACGTTACCTTTGACCTGGTGCTTGGTGCTGCCAGTTGCCTCGCCGAATTTCTCCTGCGCCTTGCCGGCGATGTCTTTCGCGGTTCCCTTGACCTGATCTTTGTTCATGGTCGATCCTCCAGAAGTTGATCGTAATAATTAGAGGGCGCGGGTGGCTTACCCGTTCGCAATAGAATCAAGAATATTTTGTCTCTGCGGGTTGTCGCCTTCGTGCACATCTGGAAGGCGGTAATATCTGCAAAGCAGCGTAAGAAATACAAGCCCGAGCGCCGGGCGTTCTTCCGTTTCGAAACCGCGATCGGCTTCTACGAAGCGCGTAGTTTTCGGTTTTCTCCGATGGCATCCTTGTCACCGGTGGTGCGCGCCTTGACCAATGCATACAGCCGCCGAACCGCGCTGCCCGGCGAGTCCCAGTATTCGGCCTGCTCAATTTGCACGCAGAGCAGCGCGAGGTCCGGGTCGTCGAGGCCATTGGGAAACCAGACTTTCACCCAGGGCGACCACAGGTCCTTCATGCGAGTGCGATCCTGCACGATCTCCCCGCGACCGGAGATCGAGACATAGTCCTGCTTGGCGATGTCTGCATACGCGAGGCAGACATGACCGTGCTCATGACGCACCTCTTCGATCTTTGGCGAGCTGGCCGAAACAAAGAACCAGAGACGGCCTTGCGCGTCTGCTTCCAGCGTGTGCAACGGGCGGCTGCGCATCAACCCGTCCTTGCCTTGCGTCGTGAGCATGCCCACCTTGGTACGGTCCACGATTTCACGCAGCGTATCGAGTGCTTTGGGATCAAATTCCATGACAGTCTCCTGAAGTGAAGCGCGTGGTAACGCAAGGACTGCGCCCAATCACACATGATGGAAAACGCCGCGCCGTACGGCGTCGCCCCTCTGGCTCAGGCTTCGTAGACGCGTTCGCCGGCGACCACAAATATCCGATCGACCGGCGCGCGCGATATTTCCATGCAACCGGTAAATTCGCCGAAAGCGGGCAAGACCAGTCCGTGGGCGTTGAGCCAGAAGCACGACAGGCGCAGCGATTCACGTCCCAGACCCCGCAGCCGATAAGCCGGATGCAAATGCCCGGCCAACGTAAAGCCATCGGCAGACGCACCCGGTGCATGCCGGTACACAAACGGCGGGTCGACGTACTCGTCGGTCACCCGGATGCCCAGCACCCCAGGTAATTCGCCAGCGGTCTTGTCGTGGTTGCCCCGCACGAGATGCATCGCCAGCGTGCCGTGCTTCTCCCGCCACGGCGCGAGCTGTTTGAATACTTCCGCCACTCTGGCGTGCAGGAAATCTCCCAGAAATACCAGTTCACGCGGTGTGTATGCGGCGATCAGCGTATCCAGACGCGCGAGATTCTGCGCGGTCGTGCCCTCCGGCACGGGAACGCCTCGCGCACGGAATGCTTCGGCCTTGCCAAAATGCGGGTCGGCCACGATGAGCTGGCCGGTGCGCGGCCGGAACAGGGCGCGCCCGGCAGAAAGCACCAGCGTTTCCCCCGCCGCTTCGATGTTCATCGCGATGCCGCGGCTTCCAGCTGTTGGAGCATGCGCGCCACACGGTCGGCGATCTTCTCGGTGGAGAGTTTCTCTCGCAGGCGTCCGACCATCAATGGAAAAGCAAAGGGTGTGGGCTTCTGCGGGTGCATCAGCAGAACCTGCCAGTTGGAAATTCTTTCCAGAAGTTCGCGCAGACGCGCAATGTCGAGTTCCTGCTCGAGCGCTTCGCGCTCCGCCTGAGAGAGCAACAGATTCTCCGGATCATGCTTGCGGAATACATCGTAGAAAAGACCGGCGGAGGCCTGCAGGTGCCGCGCGCTACGGCGCTCCCCCGGATAGCCGGTAAAGATAAGCCCGGCGACGCGGGCGATCTCGCGAAAGCGCCGCGCCGCGAGGTGCGCGGCATTGAGGCTGGCAAGCACGTCCGGCAACAGGTTTTGTGTCGAGAACAGATCATCGATCAGGATGCTCCAGTCGATCGCTGCGGGCGAGAGCAGTTCAAAGCCGTAATCATTGAACGCGAGGCTGAAGCTCGCGGGCGCTCGGCGTGCCGCGCGCCATGCAACGAGTGCAGACAGACCGATGTGCGCGGTGCGCCCGCCGAACGGATAGCAGAACAAATGATGGCCTTCACGTGTACGCACGCTCTCCATTACCAGTCGTCCGGGCGCAGGCAAAGCCGACCAGCGTTGCTGCAGTTCCAGGAGCGGGCGCACGGCCGCCGTCTCTGCCTCCTCATAGCGCCCCTGCCCCGCCGCCGCAAGCACTTCGAGCATGCAATCGGCGAGTTCACCGGAGAATGCCATCCGGCTCCCGTCCCAGCGGGGCACTGCGGCTTTCGTGCCGCGCGCAGCGCGCACATACGCCGTCATCTCATGCACGCGTACGAGCTCGAGTCTGCGACCGCCGAACAGAAATGCCTCCCCCGGCTTCAGCGATGCAATGAACGCTTCCTCGATGGTGCCGACCCGCTTGCCGCCGACGAATTGCACGTGCATGGTTGCGTCACCGACGATGGTGCCAATCGACATGCGATGGCGCCGGGCGATGGTCGGTTGGGGCACGCGGTAGATACCCTCGGCATCGGGCGCAATGCGGTGATACTCCGGATACGCATAAAGCGAAGCGCCGCCGCTGGCCACGAACCCCAATGCCCAAGCCCATTCCGCGCGCGTGAGATTGCGATACGCATGCGTCGACTTCACTTCCTCGAAAAGCTCAGCTTCTCGAAATCCGCCGCCCAGTGCGCACGTCACCAGATGCTGGACCAGCACGTCGATCGGTTTCTCCGGCGCGCGGCGCGATTCGATGCGTCCGGCGGCGATTCCGCGGCGTACCGCCGCGGCCTCGACCAGTTCGAGCGCATTGGTGGGCACGAGCGTGACGCGTGACACACGTCCCGGCGCATGACCCGACCGACCGGCGCGTTGCAACAGTCGCGCGATACCTTTTGCGCTGCCGATCTGCAACACGCGATCCACCGGGAGGAAATCGACCCCCAGATCGAGGCTCGACGTGCACACCACGGCTTTGAGTGCGCCGCCCTTCAAGCCCAGCTCGACCCATTCGCGCTGCGCACGATCAAGCGAGCCGTGATGCAACGCCAGCACTCCGGCCCACTCCGGCCGGGCATCGAGAATAGCCTGGTACCACAGCTCGGAGGCCGAGCGCACGTTGCAAAACACCAGTGTGCTCTGCGCCTGCTCGATCTCGCGCACCACGCCGGGAAGCTGGCGAATACCCAGATGCCCGCCCCACGGGAAGCGCTCGATGGTCTCGGGCACCAGCGTGTCGACGATCAACGCCTTGGGAATCTCACCCTGTACGACGACACCCTCGCTGAACAGCGCCGCCCCGGCAGCATCCAGATTACCCAGCGTCGCGGACAGCCCCCAAATGAGTGGCCGATATTTTGCGAGTCGCGCGAGCGCGAGTTGTGTCTGCACGCCGCGCTTGGAACCGATCAGCTCATGCCATTCATCGACGACCACCATTTCGAGCGAACCAAACAGCTCGGCCACGTCGGCGCGAGCGAGCAATAGCGACAAGCTCTCCGGCGTCGTGATCAATGCCTCGGGAAGCTGCGTTGATTGGCGCGCGCGTTCGGCAGAACCGGTATCGCCAGTGCGCACACCAACCCGCCATCCCATCCCTGCGTTATCGAGCGGCGCCTGCAGAGCGCGCCCGGTATCGGCAGCCAGCGCGCGCATCGGGGTGACCCACAGCACGCGCAAGCCCTTGCCCGGCTTGCCCGCAAATGCCTCGAGCGCACCGAGCCATACGGCGTAGGTCTTGCCTGAACCCGTCGTTGCATGAAGCAACCCGTTCTTGCCACGCGCGATGGCCTCCCAGGTTTCGCGCTGGAACGCAAACGGTGTGAGTCCGCGATCTTCCATCCAGGCTTGCGCAGAGAAATCCCGTGACGAACGAATGTCCGGCCGTCGCGAGTCGGATTCTGGTTTCGCAAGGCGAGGCGCGCGCCTTCGCCGCAGCTGGCGGCCGACGTTATCGCCGGAGAATGCGCGCTGCCTGTCGCTCATCGGCAGGCACCGATGACTTTTCTTGCCCGCTGTCCAGGTTTGCGCATGTCCGGGCCGTCAGGTCTCGAGCTCGGCGCCGGCCTCACCTTCGAAGCGCGTTTCCAGCGTCTGTGATTCAAGCCCGCGCTCCGTGAGCCAGCGCGCCAGAACATCCGCATAACCGTGCGTGACAAGCACCCGGCTCGCGCCGCTGGCGTTGATGGCCTGGTTCAAGGCATTCCAGTCGGCATGGTCGGAAAGCACGAATCCCCGATCCACTCCGCGCCGCCGGCGCGCACCGCGGAGTCTCATCCATCCTGAAGCGAAGGCATCCGAGTAGTCACCGAAGCGCTTCATCCACGCAGTGGACTGTGCCGAAGGCGGCGCGAGCACAAGCGCACGGCGCAGATCGTGTTTCGCAATCTCGTCAACCGTTTTGGTTTCAGGCAATAGCACGCCGCTGGCGCGATACGCTTTGTTGAGGGCCTCGACTGCGCCGTGACACACGATGGGGCCGATCGAGGGATCGATCATCGCCAGAATACGTTGCGCCTTGCCGAAGGCATAAGCGAACAGAATGCTCGCGCGGTCCGCTGCGGCATTCGCGCTCCACCATTGGTTGATCTCAGCGGCCACGTCGGCCGAATCCTGCCAGCGGTAGATCGGCAGCCCGAACGTGGATTCGCTGATGAACACATCGCTCCTGACCGGCTCGAAAGGCAAACAGGTTGGATCTTTCTCGAGCTTGTAGTCGCCTGAAACGGTCCAGACT
>CBDDRM010000171.1:0-41177 GCA_965233135.1 uncultured bacterium
GTTCGCGAAAGTGCGAACGAAGCGCGCAAGCGCGCCAAGGAAGAAATGACCCGGCATGAATCCTCCTGCTAGCGTGAATAACATCCGTTGCGCAATCGAGCGCGACGGATCAACCGAAATAAAACGTGGTGACGGTCAGGCCAGAAAGGAGGAGCGAGGTGGACGGAACAGGCCGTCCGGAGATCGATCCCCTGGGTATTTCAGGGAATCGGGAATGACAAAAGAGTCGGGCGTCGGAGGATAGACAGGCTCGGCTCGTACAAGGCCCTGCAGATGACTGAAAATGTGGCAGCCTTCATTGCAGTGCTTACCGGTCTTTCCGGGGTAACCAGTATCAGGCGCGTTGCTGTCCGTATCGCCTGATTGTACTGAAGCCTGTTCGCTTGCCACCCAATCGGAAAAAGCCACCGCGCTCACGCTCCAACTTAGAGTGTTGAGCATGAACACGACGAGGATTGAAGCAACAAGTTTTCGAACAGGGTTACCCACGACGCGCACTATATCACGGTCCCGCATGACCGAAATTCAAAGATGGTTTCCGCGATTTGTAAAGAGCCCGACAGTCGGACGAGCGATTTGGTCTGACCCGGCGGCAGACAGCTAAAGAAGTCCTCGTTCCGCAAAACTAAGCACCTGACTTCCGGCGACGACAAAGAAGCCCGAAACTATCCCACCAAATCAATGGTCTTCTTAGCGAATGCCGCTGTTCAAGCCGGCTTGCGCCATTTCGGCGGCCCGCAGCAGCGCGCGCGCCTTGTTCTGCGTTTCAGTCCATTCGTTCTCGGGCACGGAGTCGGCAACGATGCCCGCGCCAGCCTGCACGTATAGCCTGCCCTCCCTGATGACCGCGGTGCGGATGGCGATGGCAAGATCCATGTCGCCATTGAACCCGAGATAGCCAACCGCCCCGGCGTAGATGCCGCGCTTGCTGGGCTCCAGTTCATCAATGATTTCCATGGCCCGCACCTTCGGCGCGCCGCTTACCGTACCCGCTGGAAAAGTCGCTTTCAGCACCGCCATGGCGTCGAGCGAAGACTTCAGCGTGGCCTCGACGTTGGACACGATGTGCATGACGTGGGAATAGCGTTCGATGGTCATGTTCTCGGTCACCCGCACGCTGCCCGTTTGCGCGACGCGCCCGATATCGTTGCGCCCCAGATCCATCAACATCACGTGTTCGGCACGCTCCTTTGGATCCGCCAGCAACTCCTGCTCCAGCGCCACATCTTGTTCTCTGGATGAGCCGCGCGGGCGCGTGCCCGCAATCGGACGCACGGTCACCATGCCACTTTCGAGCCGGACCAGTATTTCCGGAGACGCACCCACCACATGAAACTCCGCCATGTCGAAATAAAACATATATGGCGAGGGATTCAATGCGCGTAGCGCGCGGTACAGCGACAACGGCGAAGCGCTGAACGGCAGACTCATGCGCTGCGACAATACGACCTGCATGATGTCGCCGTCGAAGATATAGCGCTTCGCGCGCTCCACCGCGCTCAGGAATGCGGAGCGGCTGAATTCTGACTCCGGCGGTGCGGCCTGCGCCGGCGCTTCGGGGGGGACGACAACCGGCTGGCGCAGCATCCATAACAGTTCCTGCAGTCGTTGCTGTGCCCGCGCATAAGCGTTCGCAACATCGGGATTCGCATAGACCACCAGAAACAGCTTGCCGGACAGATTGTCCAGCACCACCAGTTGCTCGGACAACAGCAGCAGGATATCGGGCGTGCGAAGCGCGTCCGGCTTGGCGGCGCGGGCGAGTTTCTTTTCCACGTAGCGCACGGTTTCATAGCCAAAGCAGCCCACCAGTCCGCCGAGGAATCGGGGCATGCCAGGCATGGGGGCCGCCTTGATCCGCAGGTGACAGGCGGAGATGAATTCCAGCGGATCGGCGTGTTCGGCCCGATAGACAAGCTCTCCTTGCCGGAACTCGCTACAGGTGGTGCCGCGCACCTCGAAGCGTGTTTCGGCCGGCAGGCCGATGAAGGAATAGCGCCCGAAGCGTTCGCCTCCCTGCACCGACTCCAACAGATAAGAATAGGGCTTATTGGCGAGCTTGATATAAACGGACAGCGGAGTATCGAGATCGGCAAAGGTTTCAAGCACCATCGGGATGCGATTGAAACCTTGCGCTGCAAGTTGCGTGAATTCCTGCTCGGTCATGATGAACTCCTGAAACTGCAAAAACGGGACAACGACGCGCCGTGTGTCAGACGCGATACCAGGCCGCGTGCTGGCGCCACCAGCGCCACGCGGCCTTGATTTGCAGCCCCGGATTTCGCAGTTTCGAAGGGTTCATGAGCGCGGGATCCCGATCAGATCCAGTAGGTCAAGCAGCGTCGGTACTATAGCATCGCAGTCAAGCTCTTGCACCGTCAGGCTCCCGCGATACCCGTACGGAACGCACACTACCGGGCATCCGGCGGCCCGTGCCGCGCCGCTGTCGACCGGCGAGTCTCCCACCATCAGCAACTGCGCCGGTTCGATGCCGAACACACTGGCCACATGCGAAAGTGGCAATGCATCGGGTTTCTTTCGGGGCAGGCTATCCCCGCTGAGCACGAGGTCAAGCTTTTCCGAAAGGCCGAGCGCCTGCAGGAGCGGCTGCGTAAAGCGCGCCGGCTTGTTGGTGACACAGGCGAGTTTCAGTCCGTGTTCGCGCAATTTTTCGAGCGTGGCAAATGCGCCCGGAAAAGGACGGGATGCGCGCGTCAGCACGGCGGCATAAATCGCGCGAAAGCTCGCGGCGGCCTGTTCGAACTCGGCTGCATCCGGTTCGCCCTCCATCGAGCCAATTAGAAGCCGTTTGACCAGCCGATCGACGCCATCGCCGATATACGTCCTGACGGTCGCCACACTAACCGCTGGCCGCCCGGTCTGAGCAAGCATGCGCATCGCCGCCTCATGCAGGTCGGGCAAGGTCTCCACCAGCGTCCCGTCGAGATCGAAGGCCACCGCTCTGATGCCGCTGATTACTCTGGCAGGTGGGAACGCGCAGCGCACGTCCGTGACATGAGATGGCACGATTGTCAGCCTTTTTTCAGTTCGGCCCGCATCGCTGCAATCGTGCTGGAATAGTCCGCGCTGTTGAAAATGGCCGAACCGGCTACGAAGGTATCCGCGCCGGCCCCCGCGATCGCCGCGATGTTATCAACTTTGACGCCGCCGTCGATCTCGAGCCAGATGTCGCGCCCGCATGCGCGAATGCGTTCGCGCACGGCACGTAATTTATCTAGCGCGGCGGGAATGAATTGCTGCCCGCCGAATCCGGGATTGACGGACATGATCAACACCAGGTCGAGTTTGTCCAGAGTGAAATCCAGCCACGACAGCGGTGTCGCAGGATTGAATACCAGGCCCGCCTTGCATCCCGACTCGTGGATTAGCCCGATGGTGCGATCGATGTGCTCGCTGGCCTCTGGATGAAAACTGATGATGTTCGCGCCGGCCCTGGCGAAATCCGGAATGATGCGATCGACCGGCCGCACCATGAGATGCACGTCGATCAGCGCCCTGGTCAATGGACGGATTGCTTCGCATACCATCGGCCCAACGGTAAGATTCGGCACGTAATGATTGTCCATTACGTCGAAATGAATCACATCCGCACCGGCCGCAACGACGGATTTCACTTCTTCTCCGAGTCTGGCGAAGTCGGCGGAAAGAATGCTCGGCGCGATGCGATACATGAAGTTGGACCGGGTCGGAAGGACGGCATTGTACCGTTTTCGGCCTTGCCGCCCGGCGGCGAATCGGGTCCAATGCGACCGTGGCCGCTCAAGACAAAAAATATTCGATAACGGTAACCGCGAGGACGACCCATATCCCGGGACAGTCCGACGAGGCCAAGGGCCGCTATGTATTCGCCTACACCATTACCATCGTCAATTCGGGGAATGTGGCGGCACGGCTGGTCTCCCGGCACTGGATTATCACCGATACCGAAAACCGGGTTCAGGAAGTTCGCGGACTGGGCGTGGTAGGCGAGCAACCGCTGCTCAAACCACAGCAGCGCTACGAATACACCAGTTCCACCGCGATCCAGACGCCAGTGGGCACCATGCGTGGGAGCTATCAGATGGTAGCGGAAGACGGCGTCGCGTTCGATGCACCCATACCAGAGTTCACGCTAAGCGCGCCCCGCGTGTTGCATTAGATCCTCGCCATCACCGGGATGGCAAATCGATCACGGCTTTTTGTCCTGCTCAGGTTTGCTTTCTTGCGTACGTTTCTGCTTGCGCGGCAGCGTCCACCAGATAATCAGCAGAAATAACACAAGAGACAACACGGCTTCAAGAATCAGCCAGATCATCGCAGACCGCTCCGGGTGACCAAAAAATAAACGGATACCGCTTTGTTATACTCCATGCGCCCAGAGTTCACGAACGTCACTGCATGCCAAGAAGAAAATGGCTGGCGCTCGCATTATGCGTGGCACTCGCCAGTGGATGCGCGAGTGTAACCAAACCCCGCACCGCGCCGCCAGCACCCACATTGCCGGAGCCCGTGCCGCCGGCCGGTTCCTTGCCTGACCCCCGACCCGTTCCGGTCGCACCGCCCGAGCCCGCGATAGTGACCGGACCTGCGCCAAGCTCACCGGTGTCTGCCTACGCGTTACAGGACTGGGCGGCGTTACCCGACTGGGGCAGCGACAACCTGTCCGAGGCCCTGCCCGCCTTCCTGCTTTCCTGTAATGTCTTGAAGAGCGCTGCCGACTGGGCGGCGGCCTGCAGCGCGGCGAGCCAGGTGCGCAAGGATGACCCCGCCGCCGCGCGCAATTTTTTCGAATCCTTCTTCGCACCCTGGCTGCTGCAAAACGCCGATGGCAGTGTTGAGGGGCTCGTCACCGGCTACTACGAACCGCTGCTGCGTGGCAGCCGGATCCCGGGACGCACCCATCGTTATCCGGTCTACGGTGTGCCGCCGGATCTCGTCGCCATCGATCTGGCCGAGACCAACCCTGCGCTCAAGGGCATCCGTCTGCGCGGCCGGCTGCAGGACCGCAAAGTCGTGCCGTACTACACGCGCGCCCAGATCGAGGGAGGACTGGCGCCGTTGCGGGGGCGCGAAATCGCCTGGGTCGACGATCCGGTCGAGCTGTTCTTTTTGCATGTGCAAGGATCGGGCCGCGTCAGATTGCCCGGCGGTGAAATGCTGCGCGTAGGCTTCGCGGAGCATAACGGCCACCCTTACGTATCGATCGGCAAGATCCTGATAGAGCGTGGCGAATTGTCCGCCGACAAGGCTTCCATGCAGGGAATCAAGCAATGGGCCGCGCTGAATCCGGAAAAGCTCGCGCCATTGCTGCAACAGAATCCGGCCTACGTGTTCTTCCGCGAGTTGCCGGACTCGCCTCTCGGGCCGATCGGCGGTCTGGGCGTGCCGCTGACACCCCAGCGCAGCATTGCGATCGATCCCGTGACAACGCCCTTGGGCGCGCCCGTATTCTTGTCAACCACCCTGCCGCTTTCCCGGCGCCCGCTGAATCGTCTGGTTCTCGCACAGGATACCGGCACCGCCATCAAAGGCGCGGTCCGGGCCGATTATTTCTGGGGATTCGGCGACGTTGCCGGGCAATCCGCCGGACGCATGCGTCAATCCGGCAAAATGTGGTTGCTCTATCCTGTGGGATTGCAGCCCAAGCCGCCCTGATCAGCGCGCGGCATTGACGCTCGCGGGATCAAACTCGATCCTGACAAGGACCCGGCTGCGCACGATGCGGCCGTCTTTCTGTGCAGGATAAAACGCCGCTTCCGTAATGGCTCGTTGCGCGGCTTCCTCGAACATCCCGTCTGGCGCCGCATCGACCACGTCCGCACGCACTACCCGCCCCGCCTCATCAATCAACACGTGCAACGTCACAAACCCGGAGTTGCCGGCGGCAATTGCCGCGTTTGGGAATGCCGGCGCAATCGGTGACTTCGTCCGCGGGAAGATGTCGAGGTCCCTGGCCGCGTAATGAACCGGATCCGCGAGCAGTACCGAAGGCGTTTCGACTGCATGGGAGGGAGTCAAATGTCCATCCTCCGCAGCGCTGCCCGGCGACTCGGAAATGGGCTGTGGCTGCGCGGTAGGGGGCGACAAACCTGGGCGCATCATGACGGGGAGGATGCGTGCTGGTGGCTGCGCGCCGAAATCGGCGCCGCTCCCGGTTGCAGCACTTGGGGCGGAAATTGGGCTCCGAACACGAGGCGCCGACGCGGGTTCGAGGCGCACCTGCATGACCGTGACCAGGGCTTGAGAACCGGTCCGCGCAGGTAATGCCAGGCCATGAATCAGCAGAACATGAAACGCGGCGGAGAGGGCGAAAGCTGCTACTGGCCGGCTTAGGGGCGTTGGCGAAAGACCTGCTGAAGTATGCCGAATCCTGCGCACCGCCGCGCTCCTGCGGGCTATGCAGAGGCCCTCATTCTAGAACGCGGGCGGCGCCATGCAACAACAAGCCTTTAGGATTTACCAGAGCCGCCGGCTTGCTTGAGCAGTTCCTCGATACGCTCAGCCGGAATCGCGCCGGGCACGCGCTTGCCGTCCGAAAAAAAGATGGTCGGCGTGCCGTGTATTTTCTTCGACTGGCCATAGGCGACGATTTTGTCGACCGGGTTATCGCATTTGGCCGATTTTGGCGTCACGTTCTTCAGCATGTAATCGTCCCACGCTTTCTGGCGATCCGCGGAGCACCAGATCGCCCGCGATACCTCCGGCGCCTTGGGATGCAATTGCTCGATTGGGTAAAGGAAGGTATAGATGGTCACGTTGGTGATTTTCTCGAGGTCCTTTTCCAGCCGGCGACAGAAGGGACAATCCGGGTCGGAAAACACCGCTACCTTGCGGCTGCCATCGCCTTTGACCTTCTTGAGCGCCAGATCGAAGGGCAGCTGTTCGAAGGGAAAAGCCAGGCTCTTGAGTTTCTTTTCCTCAAGCTCGCGTTGACGAGCGTCCGTGAGATTGGTTTTGGTTTTGGTTTCGATGATGCTGCCGACGATCAGATAAGTGAAATCGGCATCCGTGTAGATGACCTCCCCATCGACCAGCATTTCGTACAGCCCAAGATGGGGGGTCTTGGTGATGCTCTCGATATTGGCCTGGGGATATTTTTTGGAGAACTCCGAGCGAATGGTCGCTTCGTCTGCACAAGCCACGCCGGCGAGCAGCGCATATACCGCGAATACTGGATTCAATAGGCGAATTGACATGATTTCTCAGGAAAATTTAGGTGGCTCATGAAGGTTTCGTTGGACCGCCTAACCGAGTGCTCGTTTCACGAGCATTCGTTTCAGCGCAGCGCTGCGATCAACCAGGCGCAGACCGGTGTTGCGTAACCGCTTTATTCCCGGCAGTTTGCTATCGAACAGCGCATGCAAACCGTCGGTTACTGCCTCAATCGCAAGAATGTCCTCGCGCCTGCTGCGCTCGAAGCGGCGCAATACAGAAACCGCCCCAGTGTCCGATTGCATTCCCCGCGCAGCCAGCGCGTCGGTCAGTGCCGAAACGTCGCCGAATCCGAGATTCAATCCCTGCCCTGCCAGCGGATGCACATTATGGGCAGTGTCCCCAACGAGGGCAAGGCGAGGAGCAATGAGACGCTCGGCTCGCAGCCGACGCAGGGGAAATCCGGCCGTAGCGCCGATCAGTTCGAAACCGCCCAACAAGCCTTCGCTGGCCTCATCGACCTTGCGGCACAACTCCGTGGCGTCGGCTGCGAGGAGGGCAAAGGCCTGCGCATTGGACACAGACCAGACCATGGACACGTGGTTACCCGGCAACGGCAACAACGCCAGCACGCCACTTTCCTGAAACCACTGGTAAGCCGTGTCGCCGTGCGCGTGCCCGGTGCGCAACGTCGCAACTACACCGGTTTGGGCATACTCGTGCATCTGTACTTCAATGCCGGCTGCGGCGCGCAATGCCGAATCCGCACCATCGGCCGCCACCACCAGCTGCGCCTCGATCTGGTTTCCATCCGACAGCGCGAATGTCGCGCTCTCGCTGCGCCACTGCGTGCCGACGCAACTGATGCCGGACATCAGGAGCAGATCCGCCTGCGCCGACAGCGACGAGCGCAAGGCTTGCTGCAGGTTGGCTTCTTCCACGATCACGGCCAATTCCGGGACCCCGTTGCGATAGGCGCTGAACTGCAGCCGGGAGCCGCCATCGCCGAATATCCGCATTTCGAGAACCGGCGCGATGCGCGGCAACGACAGGTGCTGCCAAACCCCGCAGCGCTCCAGAAAACGCCGGCTGCGAGCGTTCAGAGCGTAAACGCGCTGATCAAACCCGGTCGTCGGCAAGGGCAACGGCGGTCGGGCCTCGATCAGCGCGACGCGCAGCCGGGAGGGTGCCAGCGCGCGCGCCACAGTGGCCCCGACCGGCCCGCCGCCGACGATTGCAACGTCTACCTTCATCGGGGCAGTTTACAGCTTACGGGGAACGGTAATGCCCTTGCCTTGACAAGGATGAGGGGCGTCAGTAATCTTCCGCACCCTGCAAACCGTGCGGGCATCGCGGTGGCGGCAATCCCCGCCTGAGCGTTTTCCGTGCTTCGGTCTTCGCGTTCCGGCACGCCTCCGGGTGGATGCGCCAGTCAATGCGCCTTACGCAGGGGACGAACATTCAGCTTCCGGTGATATAGCTCAGTTGGTTAGAGCACAGCACTCATAATGCTGGGGTCGGTGGTTCAAGTCCACCTATCACCACCACGCAAACGCCGCAACAAAGAGGGCTTGGCAGCGATGCAGACCCTCTTTTTGCCGGCGCGATACAATGCCGGCACAGACCTTCGCGCATCGTCCGGCCCCGGCGTTGTGAAATGGCAGGCGTCGCCCGGACTAATGATCATGCATAAATTGTTGTTGACTGCACTTTCCGCGATGCTCGCCATGGTCTGCTCGGGCCCAGCGGCCGCCGAACGCAATTTTCCGCAGCAGGCTCAGCGCGGCGAACTGAAAGGGTTTCAATACCCGACCATGGCGATCGGCAAGAACTTGTACCGGCTTGCCGCGGGAAGCCGCATCTACAATGAGCACAACCTGATCATCATGCCGGCGGCGCTGCAGATTCAAACGGCCCCCATCATGTACCTGCTTGATACCAGTGGCAATCTGTCGCGCGTATGGCTGCTCACAGTCGAGGAAGCCCGGCAGCATGCGCCGCCCAAATAGCCCGAATGAAAAAGCTTTATATCCGCACGTACGGCTGCCAGATGAACGAGTACGACTCGGCGAAAATGGCCGACGTCCTGAATGCCGCCGAAGCAATCGAGCCGACCGATGACCCGGCCGAGGCCGATATCGTATTGTTCAATACCTGCTCGGTGCGCGAGCATGCGCAAGAGCGCGTGTTTCATGCGCTGGGCCGGCTGCGCCCGCTGAAACAGGCGCGACCCGACATGATCATCGGCGTGGGGGGTTGCGTCGCCAGCCAGGAAGGTGCGCACATCGTCGAACGCGCGCCCTATGTGGATGTGGTGTTCGGACCACAGACCCTGCACCGCTTGCCGCAACTGATCGAGGCGAGACGGCGCAGCGGGCGACCGCAAGTTGACATCTCATTTCCGGAAATCGAAAAGTTCGACGCGCTGCCAGCGGCCAAAGTCGAGGGCTGCACCGCCTTTGTCTCCATCATGGAAGGCTGCAGCAAATATTGCAGCTTCTGCGTGGTGCCCTACACGCGCGGCGAGGAGGTGTCCCGGCCGTTCGATGACGTGCTCACTGAAATAGCCGGGCTTGCCGATCAGGGCGTCAGGCAGATTACGCTGTTGGGTCAGAACGTAAACGCCTACCGCGGTGTCATGAATGACGGCGAGTCTGCGGATTTTGCGCTGCTGCTGGAATATCTGGCCGAAATGCCGGGTATCGAGCGCCTGCGCTATACGACTTCGCATCCGCGGGAGTTCTCCCAACGCCTGATCGACGCATACCGCACGGTGCCCCAACTGGTCGATCACGTGCACCTGCCGGTGCAATCCGGTTCCGACCGTGTCCTGGCCGCGATGAAACGCGGTTACACCTCGCTGGAATATAAATCCATCATCCGGCGCCTGCGCGCGGCCCGGCCGGGCATCTCGATCGCATCCGACTTTATCGTCGGGTTCCCGGGTGAAACGGACGAAGACTTCGCGCAAACCATGAGCCTGGTCGAGCAGATCGGTTTTGACGACAGTTACAGCTTCATGTACAGCGCGCGCCCGGGCACGCCCGCCGCCGCGTTTGCCGATCAGGTACCGCTCGACATCAAGCAGGCGCGTCTCGCGCAACTGCAGGCAGCACTGGACGCCAGCGCCAGAAGAATCAGCGACGGGATGGTCGGGCGCATCGAGCGGCTGCTGATCGAGGGGCATGCGCGCAGGAACGAGCGTGAACTGGCAGGTCGGACCAGCAATAATCGCGTCGTCAATCTTCCCGGCCCCGATCGACTGATCGGCAGCCTGGTTGACGTTCGCATCACCGCCGCACTTGCGCACACGTTGCGCGGGGAAGTGCGGATTGCAGAGCCGGCTTGAACCCGCTGGAAATCTCCTTTACGCCCGTTGACAATCAACGGCTCGCCAATCTGTGCGGCGCGCTCGATGAGAATCTGCGGCAGATCGAAAGCGCTTTCGACGTCGAGATCTCGCGCCGGGGCGAGCAATTCAGCATTTCCGGTGCAGCCGAGCCTTCGCGCCTTGCCGCCGAAGCATTGCAGCGTTTTTACCAGCAGGCCGGGCGCGACGTAAGTCTCGAGGACATCCAGCTGGGGCTGATCGAAGTCTCCGCAGCCGCGGCCCCGTCCGCGGACGACACGTTGGTGCTGCAAACGCGCCGCCGCGACCTGCACGGCCGCACCCCCAGGCAGGTGCAGTATATTCGGCAGATCCGCGAACACGACATCACCTTTGGCATCGGACCGGCGGGAACCGGCAAGACCTATCTCGCGGTCGCCTGCGCGGTGGACGCATTCGAACGCGACGCGGTCAAACGCATCGTGCTGGTACGCCCCGCCGTCGAAGCCGGCGAACGTCTGGGGTTCCTGCCCGGGGACCTGGCACAGAAGGTGGACCCTTATCTGCGGCCGCTTTACGACGCGCTTTACGATCTGATGGGGTTTGAAAAGGTAGGCAAACTGTTTGAACGAGCCGCCATCGAAATTGCGCCGCTCGCGTTCATGCGCGGGCGCACGCTCAATCATTCATTCATCATTCTCGATGAAGCGCAGAATACGACGCCCGAGCAAATGAAAATGTTTCTGACGCGCATCGGCTTCGGCAGCCGGGCCGTGGTTACCGGAGATGTGACCCAGATCGATCTGGCCAAACATCAGAAAAGCGGCCTGGTGGAAGCTTCGAGCATCCTGGGCAGCGTGCGCGGCATCGCGTTCACCCAGTTTCTTGCGGACGACGTGGTACGCCATCCCCTGGTCCAGCGCATCGTTCAAGCCTATGAGCAGCACCAGGCGCGTCAGGCGGAGTGAGAGGCATGGCGCGCCAAGCTCGAGCGAACGTGCGCCGGGCGCCGGCCATGTTCACTGTCGCGGTTCAATACGCGATGGCGACGGACGAGCTGCCATCGCGCCAGCGCATAAGGGCCTGGGCCAAGGCTGCCGTGCGAACCGATTTGCAGGTTACGTTCAGACTGGTGGGTCGCCGCGAAGGCAGCGCCCTCAATCGCGAGTTCCGCGGCAAGGAGGGCGCAACCAACGTATTGACTTTCCCCTACGCGGATGGAGAAATCCTGTCGGGGGATATCGTGCTGTGTGCGCCCGTGATCGCGCAGGAGGCGCGTGCGCAGCGCAAAACGCTGGCCGCACATTATGCTCACCTGGTGATACATGGCATGCTCCATTTGCAGGGCTACGATCACGAAACCGCCGGGGATGCCGATATCATGGAATCGCTGGAAGCGGAAATTCTCGCCAAGCTCGGGTATGCTGATCCCTACGAAACCTGATGAACGGGTGAATGGTGAACAGCGAACAATGAACAGACGGCGCTGATGCCGGGAGTTTACTGTTCATCGTTCACTGTTTACCTCTGTTAAGGCATGGAAGAAGAGCCTCACAAACCATCTTTGCTCGAACGCCTGGGCGCATTGCTGATGCGCGAACCGGAGGATCGCGAGCAACTCATCGAGTTGCTGCAGCGCTCTTACGAGCGCAATTTGCTGGATGCCGACGCACTCGCAATGATCGAGGGCGTCATGCAGGTCTCTGAAATGCAGGCGCGGGACATCATGATCCCGCGTGCACAAATGGATGTCATCGACATCAGCGATCCTCCGGAGAAATTCATCCCATGGGTCATCGAGACAGGGCACTCGCGTTTTCCCGTGATCGGCGAGAACAAGGACGATGTCATCGGCATTCTGCTTGCCAAGGATCTGTTGAGCTATTACGCGGGCGATGAATTCATCGTGCGCGACCGCTTGCGCCCTGCGGTATTCATCCCTGAAGCCAAGCGGCTCAACGTGCTGCTCAAGGATTTTCGCAGCAACCGCAATCACATCGCGATTGTTGTGGATGAATATGGCGGTGTCGCGGGGCTGGTTACCATCGAGGACGTGCTCGAGCAGATCGTCGGCGAGATCGAGGACGAGTTCGATTTCGACGAAACCGAGGCCAATATCATTCTCGACCGTAATGGCCAGTTTCGCGTCAAGGCACAGACCGAGATCGACGATTTCAACCGGACCTTTGGCACCGATTTCAGCGATGAGGATTTCGACACCGTCGGCGGTCTGGTGTTGTCGCATCTGGGGCGGCTGCCCAAGCGCGGGGAACAGTTGCGCATCGGCGACCTGAACGTGAAAGTCGTGCGCGCCGACAGCCGCCGGTTGCATTCGCTGCTGGTGGAGAAAGTCAGGACGGAGAGTGCGACCTGAGCTTCCCGCAGGCCTCCGCAAGAATCGACTGCTGAGTTTCCTGCGTCTTTTCGGTCTCCCGTTCCTGATCGGCGCCGCGGCCGTGCTTGGCTTCGCACCCTTCGGGTATTACGCGATCCCGGTCGTTTCGCTCACGGCTTTGGCACTGCTCTGGCAGCGCTGCCAGCGCGCGCGAACCGCGGCCGCAGTCGGCTTTTCCTTCGGCGCGGGCATGTTCCTCGCGGGCACCAGCTGGGTCTATGTCAGCTTGCATGATTACGGCGGCATGGCCATGCCGGTGGCGGCGTTTGCAACGCTGTTGTTTTGCCTGATCCAGGCCTGTTATCCCGCTCTGGTCGGTGCGGTACTCATGCGCTGGCGCCTCCCCGCAGCGGTGCGGCTGATGCTGCTGTTCCCCGCGCTCTGGGCCATTTCGGAGTGGTTGCGTGGTTGGGTGCTTTCGGGTTTCCCCTGGCTTGCGATCGGTTATGCACATGTCCCCTCGAGCCCGCTGGCAGGATATGCGCCAGTGCTTGGTGTCTTCGGCGTGTCGCTGATTGCTGCGGTCATTGCAGGCGCAGCGGCGAGCGTGCTAGATGCCTTCCGGCAGCGCCACACCTCTGATCCGCGCAAGATGCGGGTGACGATCGTCGCCAGCGCAGGCGTCGCACTAGGGCTCGTGATCGCTGGCGCCGCGCTCAAGCCGTACCCGTGGACGCAGCCTCTCCCTGGTGCGCCGACCAGCGTGAGCCTGCTGCAGGGAAACATTCCCCAGGAACTGAAGTGGCGACGCGAGCGCGCGCGTTCGACTCTACAGACTTATCTGGAACTCGCGCGCGCGTCAGACAGTAAACTCATATTGATGCCGGAAACGGCGTTGCCCATGCTCAATGTCGATATTCCACCGGATTATCTTCAGGCACTGGCCGACCTCGCGGTGCGCAACGGCGGCGATCTGCTCTACGGCGTGCCGGAATACGCACCGACGGGCCGTTACTTCAACAGCGTCATGAGCGCAGGTACGGAGCCTGTTCAAACGTACCGCAAACATCATCTGGTTCCTTTCGGCGATTACTTTCCGTTGCGTCCGGTGCTGGGCTGGATCATGAACCTCATGGATATCCCGATGTCGAGTTTCTCGCACGGCGCGGCCGTACAGAAGCCGATCCAGGCGGCGGGCCAGAAGGTGGCCGTGAATATTTGCTACGAAGATGCGTTCGGAGAGGAAGTGATCCGGCAGTTGCCGGAGGCCACCGTACTGGCAAATTTCACCAACGACGCCTGGTGGGGCGATACGGTCGCCTCCAGACAGCATCTGCAGATCGCGCAAATGCGCGCGCTGGAGACAGGCAGGCCGATGCTACGCGCGACCAATACCGGCGTCACGGCCATCATCGATCCGGCGGGGCGCATCATCGCTTCGGCACCGGAGTTCGAAACGACGATTTTGCGGGGCGAGGTACGCGGATATCAGGGCAGCACGCCCTATATCGTCCTTGGCAATGCGGGCGTACTCGCCGTGTCGGCAGCAATGCTGCTGATAACGCTGCTGCTCGCGTTCATCCGGCGCTCCAGGCGTAGCGCTTGAGCGCAGTTACTGCATGTAGGCGAAGCCCTGTTTCTGCAGGTCGATGATTTCCGCATCCGCCATGGGAACTATGTTCACGAAGCCGTGAATATCCTGCGCTTTGAATCCGCGACGGCGGGCGGCTACCCGGCACATGCGAATGTCGATGATGCCTCCAACCGTGAGGCTTTGCGCGCGCGCCATCAACTCGCGGTGCTTCGGGAAATTGCGCACGGCGAAAAAGCCGATCTCGTCGCCGTGCAGCACAATGACAATTTTGCTGTCGAAAGGATCCGCATCGTTCAGGATGGAAAGAAAACTGGCGCGATCGAGGACGTTTTCAAGCTGCTCCACCGTCTTGACCGATACGTCGTAGACGACCTTCTGCTGACTGTAGGTTTTCGGCGTGACCTGCGCGCGGCCCCACGGCGCGTCAGTTTCTGCCCGCACGTCCGCAGCCTGCAAGCACAACACCAACAGTACGCCAAAGAGTCGCAACGTCATCGTTTCATCCTCGTTAAAGCAGGCTGTTTTGAGTACAATTCACGCTTTTATTCGGGACGGCCGGGTCCTGAATATATTGCATAATCCATCGATGTTGAACTTCCAGGAAGTCATTCTAACGCTGCAGCGCTACTGGGGTGACCGCGGCTGCGCGATTCTGCAGCCTTATGATATGGAGGTCGGTGCGGGCACTTCGCACACGGCGACATTTTTGCGCGCCATCGGTCCGGAACCCTGGCGCGCGGCTTACGTGCAGCCATCGCGCCGTCCCAAGGACGGCCGCTATGGCGAGAATCCGAATCGCATGCAGCACTACTATCAGTTTCAGGTGGTGCTCAAACCTTCGCCCCTCGACATCGTCGATCTTTATCTGGGTTCATTGCGCGCGTTAGGCATCGATCCCCAAGCGCACGATGTGCGCTTCGTCGAGGACGACTGGGAAAATCCGACTCTTGGTGCATGGGGTCTGGGCTGGGAGGTCTGGCTCGATGGTATGGAAGTTACCCAGTTCACTTATTTCCAGCAAGTTGGCGGGCTCGACTGCATGCCGATCACCGGCGAGATTACCTACGGCATCGAGCGCCTGGCCATGTATCTGCAGGGCGTGGAGAACGTATTCGACCTGCAATGGACGCCCGGCCTGACATATCGCGACGTCTTCCATCAAAACGAAGTCGAGCAATCGACGTACAACTTCGAGCAGACCAATGCTCCCATGTTGTTCCAGCACTTCAAAGATTACGAAGCCGAAGCCAGGCGGCTGATGCAAGCGCGGCTCGCGTTGCCGGCGTACGAAATGGTGCTGAAGTGCGCGCATACGTTCAATCTGCTCGACGCGCGCGGCGCAATTTCAGTCACCGAGCGGGCCGCGTACATCGGCCGTATTCGCAACCTCGCGCGCAGCGTCTCCCAAGCCTATTTCGACTCGCGACTGCGCAGCGGCTTTCCGATGAGCAAGGTCGATCAACTGCAGAAGCTCGGGCTCGACGTCGCAAGCCTGCAAGCCGCGCTGCTCGAGAAAGAAGCGGCGTCATGAGCGCCAACCTGCTGGTCGAGCTGTTCACCGAGGAACTGCCCCCGAAAGCGCTGCAGCGTCTGGGCGAGGCCTTCGCCGGCGGCGTGGTCGACGGCCTCAAGAGCAGCGGACTGCTCGATGCCACCTCAACGGCGAAGGCGTTTGCCACGCCGCGACGCCTTGCGGTGTATCTGTCATCGGTGCTCGCACGCGGCAGCGATCGTCCGGTCGAACAAAAGCTCATGCCGGCCGCAATCGCGCGCAAAGAAGGCGGAGGCTGGAGCGATGCGCTTCGCAAGAAACTCGCCGGCATGGGCCGCGAGCAACTCGCGGACGCGCCCGCGAATACGCGCGTCGGCGCCGATTCGCTCTTGATCAGGCCGGATGGCAAAACCGAAAGTGTTTTTCTGCGCAGTGTCGCCCCTGGCCAGCCGCTCGAGACCGCGCTGCAAAGTGCGCTCGAAGCCGCAATCGCAAAGCTGCCCATTCCCAAGGTCATGAATTATCAGCTCGCTGACGGCACCACCACGGTCAAGTTCGTGCGGCCCGCGCACGGGCTGGTCGCTCTGCATGGCGACAGGATCCTTGGGGTGAGCGTGCTCGGGTTGTCAGCGGGGCGCTTGACCCACGGCCATCGGTTTCAAGGCCAGGCCGATATCGCATTGCAGCGCGCGGAAGAATACGAAGCTCGCCTTGAAAGCGAGGGGCGGGTCATTGCGGCCTTCGACAAGCGCCGCACAGAGGTCAAGCAACAGCTGGCCGACAAGGCCCGGTCGCTCAACGCGTCTCTCGGCCCGGAGGCCGAGTACGCGCCGCTGCTCGACGAAGTCACGGCGCTCATCGAGTTTCCGACGGTCTACCTCGGCGCGTTCGACGCGGATTTCCTGAGCGTTCCGCCGCAATGCCTGATCCTGACCATGCGTCAGAACCAGAAATATTTTCCTCTGTTCGCCACCGGCGGAAACCTGACCAATAAGTTTCTGATCGTATCGAACATGCGACTCGCCGACCCGCAGAACATTGTCGAGGGCAATCAGCGTGTGGTCCGGCCCCGACTGGCCGATGCGCGCTTCTTCTTCGAGACCGACAAGAAAATCAAACTCGAAGACAGGGTGTCCCAGCTCGGCAATGTCGTTTATCACCACAAGCTCGGCAGCCAGCTGGATCGCATCGGCCGCGTTCGCGCACTGGCCAAGACCGTCGCGCTGACAGTAGGCGCCGATCCCGCGTTGGCAGATCGCGCCGCGTTGCTGGCCAAGGCGGATCTGGTCAGCAACATGGTCGGCGAATTTCCCGAGCTGCAAGGCGTTATGGGGCGCTATTACGCGCAAGCCGATGGCGAGGACGCGAGGGTGGCCGATGCGATCGGGGATCAGTATCGCATTCGGCTCGACGAGCAGCGCGATGCATCCAATCTCGTCAGCCTGTGCCTGTTCATCGCCGACCGCACGGAGACACTGGTGGGAATATGGGGCATCGGCCTGCAGCCCACCGCAGACAAGGATCCATTCGGACTGCGACGCGCCGCACTTGGGCTCATCAGTGCGTTCGAAACGCTGGCAGTCGCGTCAAGAAGTTCTGGCAAGGCCGTTACCCTGCAATTGCCGGCGCTGCTCGAAGAAGCCACGAACTTGTATCCGCCCGGTACCATCGGCAAGGACATCATCCAGCCGATCACCGATTTTGTTTACGAGCGCTATCGCAACCAGTTGTTCAGCACCCATGAGCGCAACGCAGTGGAAGCCGTCATCGCATTGCAGCCACCGCTCGACCAGATCATGGCCCGAATCAATGCGGTAATTGACTTCGGCGCACTTCCGGAAGCCGCCGCGTTGGCAGCGGCCAACAAGCGCATCGGCAATATTCTGAAGAAAGCGGACGAGGCGAGCGTCGAGGTGGATATGAGCCTGTTGGCGGAACCCGCGGAGAAGGCGCTGGCCAAGGTGGTAGAGAAAGTTCGCCCCGATGTGGCCGCGCGATTCGCGGCAAACGATTATGCAGGAAGCCTCAAGGTACTGGCGCAGGCGCGCGAGCCGGTTGATGCGTTTTTCAACGACGTAATGGTCATGGCCGAAGACCCCCGGCTACGCGGCAATCGCGTCGCATTGTTGCGCGAACTGCATGGCCTGATGAATCAGGTCGCAGACCTCTCCAAGCTGGCCGCATGAACGCATGAGGCAACCATGAAACTCGTCATTCTCGATCGTGACGGCGTCATCAACGAGGACAGCGACCAGTTCATCAAGAACACCACGGAATGGAAGCCCATTCCGGGCAGTCTGGAGGCGATCGCCAGACTCAATCATGCAGGTTACCGGGTTGTCGTCGCATCCAACCAGTCCGGTATCGGACGCGGGTTGCTCGACATGGGCGCCTTGAACGCGATCAACGACCGCATGTATCGTGCGCTGGCGCAAGTGGGCGGGCGCATAGACGCATTGTTCTACTGTCCTCACGCTGCAGATGCGAACTGCGAATGCCGCAAACCGAAACCAGGCATGTTTCTCGATATCGCCCAGCGATTCAACGTAGACCTCACGGGCGGCGTGCCCAGCATTGGCGATTCGCTGCGCGATCTGCAGGCGGCGGCCAAGGCGGGCGCCCAACCCATGCTCGTGCGCACCGGCAAGGGGGCCAAGACCGAAGCTGCCGGCGGATTGCCCGATGGCACCCCGGTCTTTGCGGACCTCGCCGAAGCCGTGCGAAACATCGTGGCATGATGGCGTTCGCGGCACTTGTGCGTTCGGCCGTATATGAAGTCGTGCGCCTGGCGGTGACCGTCCTTTTCGCCTTCATTTCGCTGCTGACATTCGCATTCAAACCGCTCACGCGTTATCGCATCATCACGGCGTGGTCGCACCTGGTCATCGGCCTGGCCAGAGTCATTTGCGGCGTGCGCTACCGCGTGATCGGACGCGGTAATTTGCCTGCCGGGCCCTGCATCGTATTGTCCAAACATCAGTCGGCGTGGGAAACACTGGCCTATCAGGTCATTCTTCCGCCGCAGGTGTGGGTACTCAAGCGCGAGCTGTTGCGCGTGCCTTTCTTCGGCTGGGGCCTCGCCATGATGAGTCCGATTGCCATCGATCGTGGTTCTGCCACGCGCGCGCTCAAACAAACGCTCGAGCAAGGCAAGGCCCGTCTTGCCGACGGATGGTGGATCGTAATTTTCCCCGAAGGAACGCGCACTGCACCGGGTCAGCGCGGACGCTATCATCTGGGCGGCGCATGGCTCGCCTGCAAGACCGGCACGCCGGTGCTGCCGATTGCGCATAATGCGGGAAGCATCTGGGGCAGGAATGCGTTCATCAAGTATCCCGGCACCATCACCGTGAGTATCGGACCGGTCATCCATCCGGCTGGCCTGGATCCGGATGCCTTGAACCGAAAGGCTGAAGACTGGATAGAAAACGAAGTAATCCGCCTGGGCAACGCTCGCTCCTGAGCGACCTGTTTCCGGTCACCTCGGTTTCCGAGCCGAAGAGCATCCGGCTGCGCGACCGGGACATCGCCTATCTTCTCAAGCGCAGCCAGCAGCGCCGCAGGATCGTACTCAGCATCGATGAGCACGGCTTGACCGTGAGCGCGCCATGGCGCAGTTCGGAACGGCGCATCCTGGCCGTGATTCGCGATGCCGAGGCATGGGTGCTGAGAAAACTGGAAATCTGGAGCGCGCTGCCGGCACGCAACCAGTCCTGGACGCACGGCGATCGCATCAAGTATCTCGGTCGCGACCTGACGCTTCAACTGAGCGTGGACGATATCGCAACACTGGTCGTTATTCAGGATCACGAACACCTTTCCATCGCCTTGCCCAATCCGGCGGACCGGGATGCCGTGCGCGCCGCCGTCATTGCGTGGTACCGGCGCCATGCGCAGTCCAATTTTTCCGCCCGTGTGGGCGAGTTCGCTTCCCGGCTCGGGGTGGCATTGCCGCGAATGCTCATTTCCAATGCTCGCACCCGCTGGGGCAGCTGCAACGCCAGGCGCGAGGTTCGCCTCAACTGGCGGCTGATCCAGGCAACGCAACCGACCATCGATTACGTCGTCGTGCACGAACTAGCGCATCTGATCGAGATGAACCATTCGCGCCGCTTCTGGAACGTGGTCGAGTCGGTTTGTCCGCACTATCGCGAAGGTTGTGCGGAACTCAATCGCATGGGTCTTTACTACCTGGATATCTGAAGCGTGTCAGTCGGGCGCCGCGAGGCCCTATGCTAGACTCGCGCCTCTCTGCGAGGGATATATATGCGCCGACTTTGCACTCTGATCGCGTTCGCTTTTTTCGTCGCCGCTTGCGGCCAGAAGGGCCCGCTGTACTTGCCCAAGGACGGCGACAAGCCCAAGAAAACCCAGCCGCGAAAAACCGAAGAAGGGACCATCGAGAAGTGAGCATGTTTGCCTTGCGTGAAGGTCAGCTTTTTGCAGAAGATGTCGCGCTGTCGCAGATCGCCGCGCGCTTCGGCACGCCGTGCTTTGTGTATTCACGTTCGGCGTTGGAGCAGGCTTTTCGCAGCTACGATCGCGCCTTCGGCGCACGCGCGCATCTGATCTGCTACGCGATGAAAGCCAATTCGAACCTGGCGATTCTCGAACTGTTCGCGGGCCTTGGCAGTGGCTTCGACATCGTTTCAGGCGGTGAGCTCGCGCGCGTACTTGCCGCCGGCGGCGATCCGCGCAAGGTTGTCTTTTCGGGTGTAGGCAAATCTCGCGAGGACATGCGGCAGGCGCTTGGCGCAGGCGTTATGTGTTTCAATGTCGAGTCAGAGAGTGAACTGGCACGCTTGAATGCCGTCGCGAGCGAGATGACGCGGCGGGCGCCGGTGAGCCTGCGCGTGAATCCCGATGTGGACGCCCGCACCCATCCATATATCTCGACGGGGCTCAAGGAGAACAAGTTCGGCATCGCTTTTGACGATGCGCTGCGCATCTACCGCAAGGCCCACGCTCTGGAGAACATCAGAGTAGTAGGCATTGACTGCCACATCGGATCCCAACTGACCGAACTCGCCCCTTTTCTGGATGCTTTTGCCAAGGTTCTGGAACTTGTGGACAAGCTCGCCGCCGAGGGCATTGCGCTCCAGCACGTGGATCTGGGGGGCGGTCTTGGCATACGCTATAGCGATGAATCGCCGCCTGCGCCCGGCGCATACGTCGAAGCATTGCTCGACTGCGTCGGAAAGAGGCCGCAGACGATCCTGCTCGAACCGGGCAGATCGCTGGTCGGCAATGCGGGTTTGCTGCTTACGCGCGTTGAATATCTCAAACATGGCGACACACGCAACTTTGCCATCGTGGACGCGGCCATGAATGACTTGATCCGCCCTGCCCTGTATGACGCATATCATGAGATTCAGCCGATCAAGCCTTCGCCGGGCGCCCCAGTGCGCTACGAGATTGTCGGCCCCGTTTGCGAAACGGGTGATTTTCTGGCGCATGGACGCGAACTGGTGTTAAGCGAAGGTGATCTGCTGGCCGTGATGTCCGCAGGTGCCTATGGGATGAGCATGAGTTCCAATTACAACAGCCGGGCACGTGCCGCGGAAGTCATGGTTGACGGGGACAAGGCACATCTGATTCGCGAGCGGGAAAAGCAGGATCAGTTGTTCGCAGGGGAACGCTTGCTCGCCTGAGTCGATTTGTCATCCGCAGCAGGCGGGAATCGTTAATACCAGCAGGCAACGCCGCCTGCGCAGTTGCGAATCGACAGCCGGAACTAATGCAACGCCAGCAGCCTCCTATTTAAGGCAACACCAGCCGCACCAGGAAAATTCATGATCGTTCTCGATCTCGCGTGTGACAACAGCCATCCGTTCGAGGGGTGGTTTGGTTCCGCCGACGATTTCACCGTGCAGGTGAACGCCGGCGAACTCGCCTGCCCGGTATGCGGATCGGTGGAGATCACGCGCCAGTTATCCGCCCCTCATGTCGTCAAGACACGTTCGGCCGGGGTGCCAGCCGCCGCTTCGCGCATGGTTCCCGTGGCCAATAGTGCACAGGAACTCAGGAAAAAGTTCCTGGAGCATGTTCTGAGCCAGACCGAAGATGTCGGGCAACGATTCGCCGAGGAAGCCCGCAAGATTTTCTACAAGGAATCACCGGAACGGGCCATCCGCGGCACTGCTTCGGGCCATGAAGTCAGCGAGTTGAGGGAAGAAGGCATCGACGTGCTGGCCCTGCCGGGCGCGTTGACGCCGCCGGAAAAGCTGCACTGAATTTGGCTTCGCCGGCGCGCGTGCTATAACGCGCCATGCAATCTCGCGCAGTGCCTTATCTGGTTCTCGGCCTCGGCGTCGTGGTCGTCTCTTTCGCCTCCGTGCTGATTCGCTTCGCTCATGCGGAGGGCGCGTCTTCGATAGCCATCGCCGCGGTGCGCCTGAGCATTGCCTCGCTGGTGCTGGCGCCTTTCGCGTTACTGCGCGCGGAGCGCGAACTACTGCGCATCGGGCGTCGGCAATTCGCGCTGTGTGTCGTTTCCGGCGTCATGCTGGCGGTGCATTTCTGGGCCTGGATCACCTCCCTCGAACATACCTCGGTCGCGAGCAGCACTGCGCTGGTCACGACCAACCCCTTGTGGGTCGCTCTGGCCTCGGCTGTGTTCCTGCGCGAGCGGCCGGGGCGTGCGGCAGTGTTCGGCATCCTGCTGACACTGGCCGGCAGCGTGCTGATATTTGCTGCCGATGCCTCCGGCCGTACGTCGGATTCCGCAGCCTCGCCGTTGCTCGGCAATACGCTGGCCTTGGTCGGTGCAATCGCAGCCTCGGGCTATTTGCTGATCGGCCGCGCGTTGCGCGCCAGCGTCTCGCTCACAGCGTACATCTGGCTCGCGTATTCGGCCGCCGCGCTGGTCCTGCTCGCTGCGGCGGGGGCAAGTGGCGTTTCCTTCGTGGCCTTGCCAGCGGCGGCGTGGCTGTTCATGGTGGCCCTGGCACTTGGACCGCAACTGATCGGACACACCTCGTTTAACTGGGCGCTTCGGCGCCTGAGCGCAACCTTTGTGGCCGTGGCGATCCTGGGCGAGCCTGTCGGGTCCGCGTTGCTCGCCTGGTTGATCCTCGGCGAGCAGTTCAGCGCCGCGCAGTTCGCCGGCTTCACGCTGTTGCTGACAGGCATCTTCGTGGCAGCGCGCGATTAGCCGTCACCGTTTAGCGTTTGCTGCGCGAGCCTCGTTACTGGCATTGCGCAATTGCTTGTGCAATTTGACAGGTTCAGCCTCTTTCTTGCGTATGCGAATGTTGAGAGCCTCCACGGCAACCGAGAATGCCATGGCGAAATAGATGTAACCCTTGGGCACATGCACGTCGAAACCTTCGACCATCAGTGTGACACCGACCAGGATCAGGAACGAAAGCGCTAGCATCTTGATCGTTGGATGCTTATCGACAAACTCACCGATGGACTTGGCTGCGAGCAACATGACCGCGACCGCCAGAATGATCGCTATCGCCATGATCGAGACCTGGTCGACCAGTCCAACCGCAGTGATGACCGAATCCAGCGAGAAGACTATGTCGAGTATCGCAATCTGTACGAGTACCATTCCCAGGCCGGCACCGACGATTTTGGGTCCGTGTTCGTCCACGCCTTCGAGACTGTTATGGATCTCGTGCGTCGACTTGAACAGCAAAAACAGCCCGCCTCCGATCAGCACGACATCGCGCCCTGAAATTTCCTGGTTCAGGATGGTGAACCATGGCTCGGTCAGACCCATCACCCAGGAAATGGAGAACAACAAGGCAAGGCGGGCCAGCATGGCCAGACCAAGCCCCATTCTTCTGGCGAAAGCGCGTTGATGCGCAGGCAATCTCCCGACCAGGATCGAGATGAAAATGATGTTGTCGATGCCCAGGACGATCTCCAGTGCCGTCAACGTCGCTAAAGCTATCCACGCCTCCGGGCTTGCCAGCCATTCGAACATGCCTGCTCCCTTTCCTTGATTGTCGTATGTTATTGCTGCGAACTATCGGTTCACGTCCGGTACGCACCTGCTTCGATCTCCCCATACGATCGATAACGCCGCTTTACGTCATCCGCCAGTCCACGGTGCGTCACTTGGCCGGCGTGCACTTGCAGGCCGTTGCCCAATCCCGCATCTGACGCAAGGGCGCCCAGTCCGTCGGACGCCAGACGCATAATGTAAGGCAACGTAGCTTGGGTAAGTGCCAGCGTTGCCGTGCGCGCGCAGGCGGCCGGCATGTTGGGCACGCAGTAGTGGACCACGCCCTCCTCGGTGAACAGCGGTTGCGAGTGTGACGTCGGGCGAGAGGTCTCTGCGATGCCGCCTTGATCGATTGCGATGTCCACCAGCACCGAGCCAGGCCGCATGCGTTTCAACAGCTGGCGTGAAATCAGCTTGGGCGCGAGCTTGCCAGGCAGCAACAGCGCGCCAATCACCAGTTCGGCGCTACGGACGTGCTCTGCGACGGCCAGTGCTTCGGAAAAGCAGGTTTTCACCCGCCCCTGATAAACAGTATCAAGTTCCGCCAGGCGCTCCAGATCGACGTCCAGCACCGTGGTGTCGGCGCCCATGCCGGCCGCGATCTGCACCGCATTGGCACCGGAGACGCCCGCGCCAATGACGGTGACCCGGGCAGGCGGCACGCCGGGCACACCTCCCAGGAGTACGCCGCTACCTCCGTTGGCCATCTGGAGCGCCCAAGCCCCTGCCTGGATCGCGAGCCTGCCGGCAATGCGTGACATTGGCGCGAGGAGCGGTAATCGGCCTTGAGTATCCGTCACCGTTTCATAGGCAATGCCGCTGACGCCGGTGCGAAGCAGCGCGTCGAGCAAATCGGGATCCGGCGCCAGGTGCAGATACGCAAACAGGATCTGGCCGCGGCGCGGCAGATGATATTCCGGAGGTTGCAGTTCTTTGACCTTTATCACCATGTCGGCGACATACACGTCCACAGCGCCAGCGACGATGCGCGCGCCGGCATGTATATAATCGGCATCGGCAAAGCCAACGCGTACACCGGCTCCCGTTTCAACGAGCACCTGATGGCCATGCGCGACTAATGCATGCACGCTCGCCGGCGTCAGACCGACACGGTACTCGTGATCCTTGGTTTCCTTTGGCACACCGACCAGCATGCAATGCTCCTTTGCGGCAACCCTGCGTTGCCCGATTCAGCCCGTCCAACAACCGGCCGCGTCGCGAGAAAGCGCACGCTGTCGCGTGACCTGTTCGACCGGATTCGCGCCCAACCGGTTCCGGGCACCCTCGCCACGCCGGATGGCCCGGTCGTATCAGGCAGCCTGCGACCGCCGATCGTCTGACCGCCACATGATTGCCTCCGCGAGCACGCGGCGGGTGGCGGGGGAGAATCAGGAGCGCGGCAAGGCCGAACTGGCGGTGGGATCCGCCCGCATTATGAAGCGCAACACGTCCTGCGTGACGGGCACGCCATGCGAAAGCGGTGGCGCGAACGCTGCGACCACGCGCCCATGGCCGACACCTGCATACACCCGTTGCTGCACCGGACGCCCGAGTGCTTCGAGCGCCGCGGCCAGTCGCCGGCTGTTGCCGGGATTGACCGTGTCGTCGTCTGCTCCGGTGATCAAGAGGGCGGGCGGGGCGTCCCGCGTCACGAATTCGATCGGCTGCGTGGTGCGCGGCGCCGGGTCGCCGAAGATTCTCTTCAGCGTGGGGCTCTTCAGGGGCAGGAAATCGTAGGGGCCGGACAATCCAATCAACCCTGCGATGGCTTGCGGGTCGGCACCGGCGTCGTGCAGATACTGCTTGTTGATGGCAAGCATGGCTGCGATGTGTGCGCCCGCGGAATGTCCCATCAGAAATAGACGCTGTGGCGCGCCTCCGTACTCGAGCGCGTGCTGCTGCGTCCATTTGACCGCAAGTGCCGCATCGTCCATGAAGGTCGGAAACACCACTTCGGGGTAGAGCCGATAGTCGGCAATCACGGTCAGCACACCGCGCGCGGCCAGCGCCGCACCGACGAAGCGATAATCCGCGCGCGTACCCTCTTCCCAACCGCCGCCATAGAAGAATACGACCACGGGAAAAGGCTGCGCCGAGGCGGCCTGTGGCACATAGATGTCCAGATTCTGTCGCGCCAGAGGGCCGTAAGCAATGTCTCGCTTGGCCGAGAATCCGTTGCCGGGCGCGGTGGCGTTCAGAAAGGCGAAGGGCGAACAGCCCGCGAGCGTCGCGCACATGGCGACCAACAGGGATAACCCGATTCTGCGAACAAACATGCGCCTCCTACAGGAAAAACGAAGTGACCGGCGTGCATTCGAAGCTTGCTCCCGCTCCAGATGCGTCAGATCAGGAAGATCGTTGCGAGGCCGAGAAAAATAAAGAACCCCATGCTGTCGGTCGTGAACGTCAACAGCACGCTCGAACCGATCGCGGGATCACGGCCCATTTTCTGCATTACGAGCGGCACGACCATGCCCACGGACGCGCCGACAAGCAAGTTGAGCAGCATGGCGCTCATCATGACCAGTCCAAGCGACAGGTTTCGATACAGCAAATAGGCAAAGATTCCCGCCACACTCCCCCAAACCAGTCCATTGAGCAGACTGATCGCGAGCTCCTTACCGATCAGCCGGCGTGCGTTCTCCGGCGTGACTTGATTCAGCGCCAGGGCCCGGATGATCAGCGTGGTCGTCTGATTGCCCGAATTTCCGGCGATGCCGGCCACGATCGGCATCAGGGTGGCCAGCGCCACGAGTTTCTCAATGGTGCCTTCAAACGCGCCGATGACCCTGGAGGCAAAAAACGCCGTCCCCAGATTGACCGCGAGCCACAACCAGCGGTTTTTCGCGCTTTTCCAAACCGAAGCAAAGATATCCTCTTCTTCCAGCAAACCGGCATGGCTGAGCTGCTCGGCTTCGTTGCGCTCGCGGATAAAGTCGACGACCACATCCACCGTGACGCGCCCGATGACCCGATTGGCGTAATCGACGACAGGCGCGGACACCAGATCGTAACGCTCGAACGATTGCGCTGCCTGCTGCGCCTTCTCATCCGGCGTGAGTGTGATGAACTGCGTGTTCATGACGCTACCCACCAGCACTTCCGGGTCGGTCACGATCAGACGGTTGATGGGCAGTACGCCCTTGATGACTTCATCGCGGTCGACGACGAACACCTGATCGGTGTGATCGGGCAGTTCATCCATGCGCCGCAGGTAGCGCAGAACGACTTCCAGCGTGACATCGTCGCGCACCGAAACCATATCGAAGTCCATCAGCGCACCTACCGCATCCTCCGGATAGGACATTGCGGCACGCAACTGTTCGCGCTCTTCGACCGAGAGCGAATGCAGCACATCGTCCACCACATCCTGCGGCAAATCAGGAACCAGGTCGGCGATCTCATCGGTATCGAGCTGCTCGGCGGCCGCGACCAGTTCATGCGCATCCATGTTCTCGATGAGCGTCTCTCGCACCGAATCGGAGACCTCGAGGAGAATTTCGCCATCGCGCTCGGCCTTGACCAGGTCCCAAACCACCAGACGCTCGTCAAGCGGCAACGCCTCCAGAACGTAGGCGACATCGGCGGGATGGAGCTTGTCGAGCCGGTTCTGCAGCTCGGCGAGGTTCTGTTTGTGGACGAGCGTTTCCACCAGCGCGTGGCGCGGCATGTCCTGCTCGTGGACGATGTGCTCAACGATGCGGTGCTTGCGCAGCAGTTCCCTGATCTGTTCGAGGGACTCCTGCACGCTATCCGTACGCTTTTTTTTGCTGGCGACCTTGGCCATCATCCAGATCCGCTCGAATATCGCGCGAAGCATACTGCATGTTGACATGCTCTTTTGTGACACGGCCGCAAAAACAAACGGGGCTTGCTACCCAAGCCCCGCTGTCTTGCCGTGCAAATATCCCGCACGGTGTCGTTACGGTTTTGGCGGCGTGCGCGTGGCTTGCCAGGAGATGAACTCGAGCCCTCGCCCGCGCTTAGCCCACACGCTGTGAAAGCGCAATTCCACGGCAAGGTCCTGCCCCTTGACGGTGACATCGAAATTGCCCAAGCCGGTCAAAAAGGCAAGGCAGCCGTAAGTCCGCACTTTCACGTCACTGCGCCGCATGGCGCGATACTGGACCGCACCGGTTTTCATGGACGCGAGATAGCTCGCCTTGTCGTCCACGGCGGACGACGAGTGGATATAGACGAGATCGTCGCCGATGAGCTTCTGCAACGCGTCGAAATCATTGCCCGTCTGCGCTGCGTAACGCGCATCTTCCGCCGCCAGCGCCTCGTCGGCCGTCACAGCGCCGCCACAGTCCTCCGCGAGCCCGGCACGGACACCCGCGCCGAGCAACACACCAGCCAAGAGCAGACCATAGAGCCGTTTCATGCTTGTCTCCCTGTAGATGTTTTTCGAGAAGCGTTCCGCTGCGTTACTGCGGCGTGAGCACTGCCATGGGTTTTTTGTCGCAGATTACTTTCTTGCCTGCCAGACGCGCACCGAATATCGAGAGCTTGCCGCCCTTCCAGCCGTAGCCATAGCGCTTCTTGTCCGCTTCGCTGGCGGATGCGCTCTCGCTCTGCAGGTAATCGCAATTCGCACCCGGGTCATTGAGCGAGAGTTCGTAGTTGAATTTCTGCTCCGGCCAACGAGCCTCGCCCGATTCGGTGAATGTCCAGGTTTGGCCCTTTTCATCGCGATAATCGCCCGCGATGACGAACCGGTTCAGGCGCGGGCTCAGTTCCCCGCTCAAAGGCACGTAGTTGGCCCATTTGCCCTTCATGAAATCGGGCTCGGCGATGCGCAGCCGGTCGAACTTTCCTTGGGCATCTTTCGCACCTTCAAGCCGTATGTATTTCACGTCCTTGCTCGACATCGGCTTGTCTTCAGCGCCGACCACCAGCCGATAGGCGCCCGGTTTGCCGTCGGGTTCTATATCGAGCACCGCCTGCAACGAGGCTTTGTTGAAATCCGTGACCACGATCGGATAGGAGCGGCCCTCGCGCCGGACCGCAATGACCAGCGGCGGCGTCTTTTTGGCGGCTGCGTGCGGGCTTTTCACCGCGGCGAGCACGCTCAAGTAAGCCTCATTGATCCAGATGCCCTCGATGTCTTTCAGGAAAACCCGATCCTTGCGCGGGCCAGGGGGTGTGGTCTGAGCCACTGCAGGCACGGCCACAGCCGCGATCATCAGAACAGCCGCAAAACGCAAAACCAGTTCATTTGCCAGGTGCATGGTTAATTGTCCGTGAATCATGAAGTGTTTGAACGACGGCCGGGCGTTGCTTCCAGAACCCGGTGGCCTGCTCGAAAGCATGAGCCATCTGCAGCACACCGAAATCATCCTGAAAGCGCCCAACGATCTGCAAGCCGACCGGAAGCCCGGCACTGAATCCACAGGGAACGCTCAGTGCCGGCGCTCCGGTGACCGTAATGTAATAGCACGAACGCATCCAGTCGATATAAGTGCCAAGCTCGATACCGTTGATACGCGTTGGATAGGGCTGCTCGACATCAAAGGGCAGCACCTGCACGACCGGCGCGACCAGGAAGTCGTAGTCTTGCATGAATTCGCGCATGCGGTGGAACAGCTGCGTCCGGCTGCGCTCCGCCGCGCCGACCTGCGAGCCGCTCAGGCGCGCGCCTTGTTCGATATTCCAGACCACCGTGTCTTTCATGAGTGATCGGTTGGATTCGAGCAAATCGCCGAACGCCAGTTCGAAGTTCCAGGCACGCAGCACACTGAATATCTCATGCGCATCACGTAAATCGGGGGTCGCCTCTTCGACGATACAGCCCAGGTCGGTGAAGACGGCGTAGCGGGACTGCATGACGCGGGCAACTTCCGGTTCGACCGGCAAGCCACCCAGGTTCGCGCTCCAGGCGATGCGGACCCCCTTGAAGTTACGCTCCAGAGCGCGCGCGAACAGCGTTCCCGGTTCCTGCAGCGAAATAGGGGCGCGCGCATCTGGTCCGGCAATCGCCGACATCATCAGCGCCACGTCTGCAACGGTCCGCGCCATGGGTCCGGCAACCAGCATCGGAAACCAGGCCGATACGCTGGGCCAATTCGGGACGCGGCCAGTCGATGGCCGCAGGCCCACGACATTGCAAAAACTGGCCGGATTGCGCAGGCTTCCGCCCATATCCGAACCGTCGGCGAGGGGCAGCAGGCCGCATGCAAGAGCAGCTGCCGCGCCGCCGCTGCTGCCGCCGCAGGTGCGTGTAAGGTCATAGGGATTACGGGTCGCGCCGAACACCGCATTGAACGTCTGCGACCCGGCGCCGAACTCCGGCGTATTGGTCTTGCCCACCGTGATGGCGCCGGCGCCGCGCAGACGCTCGACGATGATGGCGTCCGCCTGCGGCACGAAGTCCTTGAATATTGGAGAACCGAACGTGGTGCGAATGCCTTTGGTCGGCGCCAGATCCTTGTGCGCCACCGGCAAACCCGCCAGCGGACCGGGGTCTTCGCCCCGCGCGAACGCAGCATCGAGCGCCCTTGCCTGGGCGCGCGCCTGCTCGGGCAGAAACGTTACGATGGCATTGATCGCCGGATTGACGCGCTCGATTTGCGCGATATGCGCGTCCATGACTTCGAGCGCGGAGAGTTCCCGAGAATGAATCAGGCGCACCAGCTCGCCAGCGGGCAGGAAACAGAGGTTTTCGGGGCTCATGGCGGTCGCTCAGGAAAAGGCGCCCATGGTAGCCGAACCGTATGGTGGACGTCCGCGGTCGCTCACGGCGCGGGACGCATCAGGTGCTTGCGCGCGAGCGCCCACGGAGCCGCATCGTCGAAGGTCACACGCCCGGCGTCGTAAATGACCCCCGCGCGCGACAGTGTGCTTGCATAGTCGGGGAAACCTCTGAACGTGAACTGCTCCCGCATGAGATCGCTGAAGATCGTGGACGCCGTCAGTGCGTCGAGCCGCTCGATGATCTCCTGCGCGCTCCAGCGGCGCGGTTGCGTTGCGCAACAGCGCGCAAGCTGCTCCAGCGCCGTATCGAGGGAGTGTTTGCCCCCGGACTGATCGCGCAGCATGAGATCCGCGCGCAGCATCATGGCTGCACCCCCCCAATACACCCGCAAGTAGCTTCCGTGCGCGACACGTTCGCTCGCTTCTGCAAGACTGAGCTCCGGCCGTGTGCGGGCACCGGCCTGGAAACCCGAGCGCATGCGCCGCCACGCCAGCTCCCCGTCAATGGCGCCGCCGCGTGCCATCAACACGTTCTGCAGATACGTCGGGATGCCTTCAAACAGCCAGGCGTCGCGCGAATCGACATAAGGCAGGAACAGATGCGACATTTCGTGCGTAAGGCTCCAATCGCGTTGCAACTCGCCAAGCGCCGTGGTCATGTCGACGAACAAATGGATTGCCGGGCCGCCACCGCGCGAAACGTAGGCCCAGGGCACTGGACCGCTGCTCCCGCCCGAGGCGGGTGCAACGACGACTTGCACTGCTGGCACGGGAAATCGTCCGTAGAGTTGTACGACATTGCGCGCGGCGCTTTCGATCCATTGTTCCAGCGGGCCGATGCGCGATTGCGACGCGTTCAGTATGGCAACCTGCAGCACCGCGCCCGGCACTTCGATGGTACGCGGCGCAAAGCGGCCGATCGCCACCACCCCGGACCAGTTGTAAGGCGTGGCGCCGATGACGAATTGCGCTTGCCCGGCGCTCGAGATCTCGCGCTTCCAGGGCGTCGAAACCTCCATGCCGGCTGGCAACTGGAAGCGCAGCACTATTTCGGATTGCGGGGTTTCGGGGCGCCACAGCCAGTCGCCGATCGACGTGAGCATATTGCGGCCCAGGCGGCGCGTTTCAGGTCCCCCGGTCTGGGTGCGGTTGCGGGCCGGCTGTAACTTGACCACATAGTCGACGCAGCGCTCGGCTGCGCTTGCCTCGAGAGTGACCCTGTCGCCGGTCGGCTCGAGCACCCGTTCACCCACTCGCATCGACTCGAGATAAAGCCTCGCGCCGTCCGTCTCCGCCACCAGCGCCGGCGGCATCGGACCGACAAAACAGGCGCGGACCGCAAATCGCTCGAGCGAGGCATCGACCTTGACCTCGTATTGAATGGGCGCGGCGCCGTGCGCCGCGGTCCAGGCAAACGCCAGTAACATGCCAGCGCTCAGGGCGCGACATGTTCCGGAGATACGACTTGAAAGGCGCACGATCACCGCAGCGCTTGCATGCCGATGCCGCGCGCCATCAGGGCGGCCATGAGCGGAATAAGCGCAAACAGGACCAGCTGCGCGACGATGTAGCGCCGTATTCTGAGCAACTGATAGTCGGGCGCCAGCAGTGTGTGCCCCGCTGCAAGGCCCCGTGCCCAGCGGCGGTATTGCAAGGTTGCGGGAATCGACATCAGGCCGAGCGCCGCGAACAAGGCAAGCTTGATATAGAACACCGGGTTATGCAGATAGAACGCAGCGCCCTGGCCGACCCACACCACGCGCGCAATGCCACTGCCCAACACAATGAGCGCCGCCCCCATGTACAGTACATCGAATCGGCTGAGCAAACGGACGCGACCGGCATTCAGCCCCGGCGAGCAGAGCATGTATTCGACAACGAGCAGCACGCCGATGCAAATCATCGCAAGATAGTGCGCATAGGCGATCAGGGCACTTGCCATTCACCGCGCCTTCATCGGAACACGCCCGCTTCCATGATGGCGCTGCGCAACTGGACCGCATCGGCCTCGCTCGAAAGTTCAACACCTTGCGCGCTTGCCGTGATGCCGAGCGCGCGGTAAGTCTTCGACAAGTCCGGGAAATTCGTCGAAGCGACGTGTTCGTCATAAGCTTCGCTGAATATGCTGGTTCCCGTGAGGCTGTCGAGTTCTGCAAGCAGTTCGCGCGCGCTCCAGGCGCGATCCGTCATGCCGCAGCATTCGTTCAGCGCCGCCAGCGCTGTGTCAAGCGATTGCTTTCCGGCCGTCATCTGCCGCAGGCGCACGTCCGCTATCAGCAGTATTGCCGCGCCCTCCCAGTAAACGCGCATGTAGGTGTCCTTGCTGTACATGCTCTCGGTAGCCTGTGCAAGGGTCATGCCTCGACCGCTTTCCATGCCGCGTGCAAAGCCCGCGTGCAGGCGTTGCCATGCCTGCGGCGCGCTCAAGTGCCCCCCGCGCGCGCGCAACACATTCTGATAATAAGTGGCCACGCCTTCGGAGAGCCAGATGTCTTCGGGATTCACAAACGGCAGCAGCAGATGGGACAGCTCGTGAGCGGCGGTCCAGTCGTCGTAGAACTCTTCGATCGGCCGCCGCTGATTGATGAAGAAGTGCACGGCAGGACTGCCCCCTCGCACTACATAAGCCCAGGGTGCCGGCTCCCGTCCGCTGGCGCCTGGAACGATCAGGATCTGCCCCTGCGACAGGGGAAAGCGACCATAAAGGTCCGCGACCAGTTGTGCGGAATCTCGTATCCATGCGTGCATCAGCTCCGCATCCACCGGCGGGTTTGCATCCAACACCGCCACGCGCAGTCGTGCTTCCCCGATGCGCAACTCACGTTCCTTGAAACGGCCGAAGGCTACCGACGCGGGCCAGTCGGCGGGGCCGCGGCCTATCCGAAACACGTTTCGCGGGGCTGGCGGCGCTGCCGGGGGCCACGGCGCGGAAACGGCAATCCCGTCAGGCAGCACGAACGTGATTTCGAGGTCTTCATCGGCTTCCAGTCTGTCCGGCCGCCATAACCAGATGCCGACCGATGTCAGCAGATCCTTGCCGATGCGATAGATCTTGTCGCCGGTGAGGTCGTGGCGTCTGATCGGACGGGAGACATCGACGTGATATACCACGCAACTGTCCTGGGCAAGGGACTTGAGGCTGATGGAACCGCTAGGCGCGATGGATTTGCGGCTGTTCTCCGCGCGGACGTCGAGCAAGGCCAACGGCGCATCGAGGGACTCGGCGAACAACGCCGTCGGAGCTTTGCCGGCAAAACAGGCGCGCACGCTCAACGTAGACAATTCGGGATCGATGCTGACTGCGTACTTGTGCACGCGCTCCGCGCTCGCTGCGCCGGCCACAGGCAGGCATGCCAGGCCGGCCGCCGTTGCGACGACCCACAGCAAGCTTGCAGCTCTTGAATGCACCCTTTCACTTTGCATGGACGAACGGCTCCGCAAGGTTACGCCTGGGCCGGCATACCTCTTAGGCCGCGAGTTTCGCGCCAGGTTCGTAAGCCAGATTGGGCGCCAGCCAGCGCTCGGTCTCCTGCAGGCTCGCGCCCTTGCGCTTCGCGTAGTCCTCGACCTGGTCGCGGTCGATTTTGGCTACGGCGAAGTATCGCGCCTCGGGATGCGAGAAATAGAACCCGCTGACCGCCGCGGTCGGCAGCATCGCAAATGATTCCGTCAGCGTTATGCCGCACTCGGTTGGCGCGCGCAGCAATGAAAATAGCAAAGCCTTCTCTGTATGGTCCGGACAAGCCGGATAGCCGGGAGCCGGCCGGATGCCACGGTACTTTTCATCGATCAGCTCCGCGGCGCTGAAGGCCTCATCCGGCGCATAGCCCCAGAACTCGCGACGCACGCGCTGATGCATGTGCTCGGCAAACGCCTCGGCCAGGCGATCTGCCAGCGCCTTGAGCAGGATCGCATTGTAGTCGTCGTGCTGGCGCTCGTAGTCCGCGACCCGCTCGTCGATGCCGATGCCAGCAGTCACGGCAAAGGCGCCCAGATAGTCGCGTACGCCGGTGTCTTTCGGCGCGACCAGGTCCGCCAGGCATTGGTTGGGTTTGTCCAGCGGCTTGACCATTTGCTGGCGCAAAAAATGAAAGGTCGTGGCAACGCCCTGCCGCGATTCATCGTCGTAGACTTCGATATCGTCGCCCACGCTATTGGCCGGGAACAGCCCGATCACCGCCGCCGCGCCCAGCCACTTCTCATCGATGATGCGGGCGAGCATGGCCTGTGCGTCTGCGAACAGATTGCGCGCGGCCTCGCCCACCAGCTTATCCTGCAGAATCGCCGGGTAGCGCCCGGCCAGCTCCCAGGTCTGGAAAAACGGCGTCCAGTCGATGAGCTTGGCAATCTCGCCCAGCGGATAATCGCGGAACACCTGGATGCCGGCATGCATCGGCCTTGCCGGCACGTACGCAGTCCAGTCGGTTCGCAAGCCGTGGCGGCGCGCTTCCGCGATCGAATAGTGCGGCCCCTGGCCTTTCTTGCCTTTGTGCTGGGTGCGCGTTTTCTCGGCCTCGGCCTTGACCTTGCGCAAATAGTCCTCGCGCAGGTCCTGCGACATCAGGCTGGTGCAGACACCGACGCTGCGTGAGGCATCCGGCACCCACACGGTGGGACCGGAATAGTTGGGTTCGATTCTCACCGCCGTATGCACGCGTGAAGTCGTCGCGCCACCGATCAGCAGCGGCACGCGAAACCCCTGGCGTTCCATTTCTTTCGCCACGTGCGCCATTTCCTCGAGCGAAGGCGTGATCAGTCCCGACAGCCCGATGATGTCTGCACGCTCCTCGCGTGCGGTCTTCAGGATTTTCTCTGCCGGCACCATTACGCCGAGATTGACGACGTCGAAATTGTTGCACTGGAGCACGACTGAAACGATATTCTTGCCGATGTCGTGCACATCGCCCTTCACGGTCGCGATGACGATTTTGCCCTTGCTTTGACCGACGGTGCCCGAGCGCAGCTTTTCCGCCTCGATGAACGGAATCAGATGCGCGACCGCCTCCTTCATGACGCGCGCCGATTTCACCACCTGCGGCAAGAACATCTTGCCCGCGCCGAACAAGTCGCCGACGACGTTCATGCCGTCCATCAGCGGCCCCTCGATGACCTGAATCGGATAGGGATACTGCAGCCGCGCCTGCTCGGTATCTTCGACGATGTAGGTCGTAATGCCCCTGACCAGCGCATGCGTGATGCGTTCGGTCACGCTGCCCTCGCGCCAGGACAGGTCTTCGGCCGTCACCCTGGTTTCGCCCTTGAAACCCTCGGCGAACTCGACCATGCGTTCGGTCGCATCGGGTCTGCGGTTGAACAGGACATCCTCGACGCGATCGAGCAAGTCCTTGGGTATTTCCGCGTAGACGCCAAGCTGGCCGGCATTCACGATGCCCATGGTCATGCCCGCCTGGATAGCGTGATACAGAAAGGCAGTATGAATCGCCTCGCGAATCGGATCGTTACCCCGGAATGAAAACGAGATATTCGAAACGCCTCCGCTGATCTTGACGTGCGGCAGGTTTTTTTTGATTGCGCGGGTAGCCTCGATGTAGTCGATGGCGTAATTGCTGTGCTCTTCGATACCGGTCGCAATCGCGAAGATATTTGGATCGAAAATGATGTCTTCTGGCGGGAAACCCGCGTGGCTCACCAGCAGGTCATAGGCGCGCGCGCAGATGTCGAGGCGCCGGGCGAGCGTATCGGCCTGGCCTTGCTCGTCGAAGGCCATGACCACCGCCGCCGCACCATAGCGACGCACCAGGCGAGCCTGACGCAGGAACTCCTCTTCGCCTTCCTTCAGGCTGATGGAGTTCACCACGCATTTTCCCTGCACGCACTTCAGCCCCGCTTCGATGACCTCCCACTTCGAAGAATCGATCATGAGGGGCACGCGCGAAATATCCGGCTCGGCGCCGATCAGATTCAGGAAGGTGGTCATCGCCTTCTTCGAATCGAGCATTGCCTCGTCCATGTTGACATCGATAATCTGGGCGCCGCTTTCAACCTGGCTGCGTGCCACAGCCAGCGCTTCGGAATACTTGCCCGCAAGGATCAGACGTGAAAACGCCTTGGAGCCGGTGACGTTGGTACGTTCACCTACGTTCACGAACAGCGCGTCGTCGCCGATGTTCAGCGGTTCCAGTCCGGAAAGCCGCAGCTGCTTGTCGATGGCCGGAATCGCACGCGGCGCCACGCCCTCCAGCGCTTCGACGATCGCCTTGATGTGCGCGGGGGTCGTGCCACAACAGCCACCGGCGATATTCAGGAAACCCGACAGTGCGAACTCTTTCAGGAACGCTGCGGTGTATTGCGGCGTTTCATCGTATTCGCCAAACGCATTGGGCAGACCCGCGTTCGGGTGCAGGCTGGTATGGACATCCGCGACTTTCGACAATTCTTCGATATAAGGCCGCAGATCTTGCGCACCCAGCGCGCAATTCAGGCCCACCGAAAACGGCCGCGCATGCGAGATCGAGTTCCAGAATGCTTCGGTGGTCTGTCCGGACAGTGTGCGTCCGCTGGCATCGGTGATCGTGCCGGAGACCATGACCGGAACGCGCACGCCGTGCCTTCCCAGATAATCATCAATGGCAAACAGCGCGGCCTTGCAATTGAGCGTGTCGAATACTGTTTCGACCATCAGTAAGTCGGCGCCGCCATCGACCAGCCCGCGCACGCATTCGGTGTAGCAGGCGACCAGTTCGTCGAATGAAATATTGCGGTAGCCCGGATCGTTGACTTCCGGCGATATCGACGCCGTACGACTGGTCGGGCCGATTACGCCGGCGACAAACCGGGGCTTGTTCGGGGTGCGGGCGGAGAACTCGTCTGCGGCGGCGCGCGCAAGACGCACACCCGCGCTGTTGAGCTCATACACCAGTTCCGTCATGCCGTAGTCCGCCATCGACACCGCATTGGAGTTGAAGGTGTTGGTCTCGATGATGTCGGCGCCGGCCTTGAGATAAGCGGCGTGGATGCCGCTGATCACCTGCGGCTGGGTCAGGGTCAATAAATCGTTATTGCCCTTCTGGTCGCAGCCATGCTCATGAAAGCGCTCGCCGTGATAATGGTGAGTGTCGAGTCCATGACTCTGGATCATGGTCCCCATGGCGCCATCGAGCACAAGAATGCGCTCTCTGAGCAGCCGGGTCAGTAACTCATAGCGGGAATCTGTCATGCGTGTCTTTAAATGAAAAACCCGTCCGCTTGCAGCGGGACGGGCTTGTCTCGCTTTAGCGGCATTTATTAAGCGCCCGCAAGCTGGGTGTCAAATCGGCGCACCCACACGGTAGCCCGAAGCAGGTCCCCCAGTCAATGCGCCGGACAGCGCCGGGTGGCGTGAATTCAGAGGCGCTCATAGCGCCGGTATTGCACCGCTTCGGCCACGTGCGTGGTGGATATCCCGGCCGCGGCCGTCAAATCCGCTACCGTGCGCGCGACTTTGAGAATGCGATGGTAGGCACGGGCCGACAAGCCCAGCGTGGCGATCGCCTTGCGCGCCAGCTGATCGGCTTCGGGCTCGACCGTGCAATGCTCGCCGATCTCCTTGACCGTCAGGTGGGCGTTGGGCTTCCCCTGGCGGGCGAGCTGGCGCGCGCGCGCGGCCGCCACGCGCTCGCGTATCGCTGCGCTTGACTCCGCCGCCTGGCGCGCTCCGAGCTCGCGCTCGGGGACGGCCGGAACCTCGACGTGCAGATCAATGCGATCGAGCAGAGGGCCGGAAATTCGATTGCGATAACGCGTGACCTGGTCTGGCGTGCAACGGCATTTGCCCGAATAGTGCCCGAGGTAGCCGCACGGACATGGATTCATGGCGGCCAGCAACTGGAACCGCGCTGGAAACTCGGCCTGGCGTGCAGCCCGCGACACGCTGATTTTTCCGGATTCCAGCGGCTCGCGCAGCACTTCGAGCACGTCACGGTTGAACTCCGGCAATTCGTCGAGGAAAAGCACGCCGTGCATCGCCATGGAAATCTCGCCTGGGCGAGGGTTGCTGCCGCCGCCGACCAGGGCTACTGCCGACGCGGTGTGATGCGGCGAACGGTAGGGGCGGCGCTTCCAGCGCGCAATGTCGAAACCCGCGCTGCCCAACGACTGCATTGCCGCGGACGTCAAAGCCTCCTCGTCGGTCATCGGCGGCAAGATGCCCGCGAAGCGCTCGGCCAGCATGGTCTTGCCCGTGCCCGGCGGACCCACCATCAGCATGCTGTGGCTGCCGGCCGCGGCGACTTCGAGTGCCCGTTTGGCATGCAGTTGGCCTTTGACTTCTGCCAGGTCGGCCGCCTCGGCCTGCACGATGATCGGTGCCGCAGTTGCACGGACCAAAGGTTCCTGACCGCTGAGGTGGGCGCAAACCTTGAGCAGCGACGCTGCGGGCAGCACGCGCGCATCGCGGACCAGAGCCGCTTCGACCGCGCTTTCCACGGGCAACACGAAGGCGCGGCCCGAGCGATGCGCGCGATATGTCATGGCCAACGCGCCACGGATCGGGCGCAATTCGCCGGTCAACGCCAGTTCACCTGCGAACTCGTACTGGGCGAGCGTATCGCCCGGCACTTGCCCCGAAGCCGCCAGAATGCCCAGCGCGATCGGCAAATCGAAACGCCCGCTTTCCTTGGGCAAATCGGCAGGTGCCAGATTCACCGTGATGCGACGGGCGGGAAACTCGAATCTACAGTTGAGCAGGGCCGAGCGCACGCGGTCCTTGCTTTCCTTTACCTCGATCTCCGGCAGGCCCACGATGGTGAAACTCGGCAAGCCGTTCGCAAGATGGACTTCCACGGTCACCGGCGGCGATTCCATGCCGGCGAGCGCGCGGCTGTAGAGGACCGCGAGCGACACGTCAGGATGCGAACCGGATGACGCGCGGGGCGCATCCGCGCATTATCGGGCCGACAAACGAAGCGCCGCATCGGACACCCAGGTTGCCGCTCGATACGCCGAGCCAGACGTGCGCCGGATGCTCACCCATTATCGCCCGGATCTTTCGCCGCCCCGACTTGCGCCTCGAGCGCCTGAAGTTGCTTTTCCAGTTGTTCCAATTTCTCGCGCGTACGGCGCAGTACTTCCTGCTGGACGTCGAACTCCTCGCGCGTCACCAGATCGAGCCGCGCAAACGTGCTCGATAGCAGCGCCCTCAGATTCTTTTCCACATCACGCGCGGGCGAAGCGGCGACGAGCTCGCTGATCTTGCGCTGCAACTCGTCAAGCAAACGATTTTCCACGATGACCTCCTAGGCTGCAGTGTAGCAAAGCGTCGAGCGGCCACGCTTCGCACTGGCGCAGTGCAAGGCCCGCGAGTAACGCCTTCGTTTGGTGCGCAGACGGGGCGACCTATTCCAGAATCCCAGGCAAATTATTGATTCTCATCATATTTTCTATTGGCATACTAAATGCTGACGCCTGTTGCCGCTGTTTTTCGTTTACCCATCCGAATCAAACATTGAGGAACATCGCCATGCCGAGGAACAAACTTTCTGCGCTTGCTCTGGCAAGCGCCCTGGCTGCGCCAGGTGTTGCGCTTGCACAGGATCCCGCATCCGCACATACCTTCACATCCAACGTCGGCTTCGTGTCCGACTATGCCTTCCGCGGGATCAGCCAAACGATGGGCGATCCGGCACTGCAGGGGGGATTCGACTACGCGCATTCGAGCGGCCTGTATCTCGGGGTCTGGGGCTCCAATGTGAGTGGCACGCAGTTCGCCGACGGCAGCCTGGAGACCGACTTCTATGGCGGATGGGCCAAGACCTGGGGCGATTGGGGCCTGAATGCGGGCGGCCTGTATTACTACTATCCCGGCGCGAAACTCGGTAACGGCGATCGCTACGACACTTTCGAAGGTTATGCCGGCGCTTCCTGGAAATGGATCAGCCTGAAGACTTCCTATGCGTTCACCGATTATTTCGGCTGCAACGCCAGTTCCTGCTCGCCCGCGTTCAGCGGTGACAGTGACGGCTCGATCTATGTCGAACTCAACGCGACGTATCCGATCAACGAGGCGTTCTCGGTGAGCGCGCACGTCGGCCAACAGACCATCGAAGGCACGACGGTGGATCTGGACTATGTCGACTACAAGATCGGCGCGAACTATCTGTACAACGGCTTTAATTTCGGCCTGGCCTACAAGGATACCGATGCCGATTCATCGCTCTACACCCTGTCCAAAGCGAGCGGCAAAGAGGTCGATCTGGGCGAAGGCAAGTTCCTGGCATCGGTCAGCAGGACTTTTTAAACGGCACACGAATAAGGACCCGGGCGCAAAGCCGGGTCCACTACAGAGCCAATTGGAGAAATCATGAAACTAGTTACCGCAATCATCAAGCCGTTCAAGCTTGACGAGGTGCGTGAAGCCTTGTCGGCAATCGGCGTGCAGGGCATCACCGTGACCGAGGTCAAGGGCTTCGGCCGGCAGAAAGGGCATACCGAACTCTATCGCGGCGCCGAGTACGTCGTGGATTTTTTGCCCAAGGTAAAAATTGAAGCCGCGATCAAGACCGAGCTGCTGGATCAGGTGATCGAAGCGATCGAGAAATCGGCCAACACCGGAAAAATAGGTGATGGAAAAATTTTCGTGTTCGAGCTCGAACAGGTTGTCCGCATCCGCACCGGCGAAACCGGCGCGGA
>CBDDRM010000172.1:0-12201 GCA_965233135.1 uncultured bacterium
GAGGTATAGGGCATCGAGTTCGGACGCGGCGCATGCGCAGAAATCGAACCGTTGTTGATGATGCGGCCACCACGCGGATCCTGGTCTTTCATGATGCGAAACGCCTGCTGGATACACAGGAACATGCCGGTCAGATTAATATCGACCACGTTCTTCCACTGCTCGAAAGTCAGGTCTTCGAGTGGTACGGCGGGTGCGTTGACACCGGCATTGTTGAACAGCACGTCCACGCGTCCGAAGGCCGACTTCGTCTGCTCGAACAATGCCTTCACGGATTCGGGGTTGCTGACGTCGGTTGCAATCGCAAGGGTGCGCGCACCGGCGCTGGCTTCCCGGGCGGTCTGCTCCAGCGCATCCTTGCGCCGCCCCGCAAGGGCCACGCTGTATCCAGCCTGCAGCAACGCCAGCGTCGCCGCCTTGCCGACGCCGCTGCCGGCCCCGGTTACGATCGCGACTTTTTTCGATGTGGCCATGATGGAATCCCTCCCGTTATTAGAATACGGCGTTGTTTTGCAGCCGAAGCAGGACATGATACCGCAGCGTGTCGCGCCCGGCGCCTTGCGCGCCGCGCTGTGCCGGCAGGGTGGCCTCAGCCGGCTGATGCAAGTGCCAAGGCTATAAAAAAGAAAGCCGCCTGTTCGGCGGCCTTCGACACGCATGACACGCTTGGCAGCTTACATCCCGGTACCGGCAAGCCAACCGCCGATCTTGCCTTCGTAACGCTCCCGCAACAGCACTATCGGTCCTACGCAGCCATTGGGCAGCGACAAAGTGACCTTGATTTTCGCATCACCCTTCTGGCTCAACGCTACCGGCGGGGCTTCTGCGGCAACCGAGGCGCCCGATGGTCCGTGGCAGATGACCGCCGCGGCCACTGCATCGACGCCGTCGGGCGTGCCGTTGTACTGACCGACCGAAGCGTCGTCGAGCACCAGCCCCTTGATCTCGACTTCGAGCTTGCCCCCGGCTTTCAATTCGGCCTTGCCGGATTTGAGCTTCCAGATCTTGCCGCAGGAATTCACGCCGCCGATGGCGGTGCCGTTGGACAGGCAGGCCGTAAGCGGCGCTTCGAATTCGGCCGCGCCCGCAACTTGGGCGAATCCGCAAAACAATACGAAGGAAAGCGTCTTCTTGATTGTTAGTTTTGGTCCAGCCATGGCGGTACTTCCTTTCTTTTTAAGTAGGATTGGAGAACGACTTGGTACTGCTCGGTTGAGCCCTGTGCCGGCTCGCGCACTATCTGAAGCGCTGGCGTGTTGCCGCTCCGTGCACACCTAAAGCATACGGCAGGCAAACTTACGGATGCCTTACCAGTAGCAGCCGGCCCGCACGCGCCCGCGGCCGCGTGTAAACTGCGCGCCAGCCAAATCACTCGGAACTCAGCACCATGCCCCTGATGCCCTTTCACCTCGCTTTTCCCGTGACCAGCCTGGAGAAGGCGCGCGCCTTTTACGGCGGCGTGCTGGGTTGTCCTGAAGGCCGGTCTTCTCCGGATTGGGTCGATTTCGATTTCCACGGCCATCAGATCGTGGCGCATCTGTCGCCTGATAGCGGACATCGGGATACCAATCTGGTCGACGGCGACAACGTGCCGGTGCGCCACTTCGGCCTGGTATTGCCGATGGATGCCTGGCGCAAACTCGCCGACAAGCTTATGGCCGCCGGCATCGAGTTCATCATCAAGCCGCACGTGCGTTTCAAGGGCCAGGCCGGCGAACAGGCGACGATGTTCTTTCTGGATCCGTGTGGTAATGCGCTCGAATTCAAGGCGTTCGAGAATCCCGCCATGTTGTTCGCGAAGTGACTGAGCGCCGGCTTGCGGGGCATCCACCGCATGGCGCGCGCAGGACCGCTGAGCGTCTGCGCATCGTGCACCGCAATCGCATCGTTCTCGGGCGTTTGCCGGCTCGCCTGCGCGTTAGCCGTGCGCTGCGTTCGGCGTGGCGTACGCCGATGCCGAGCAGTGGTCGCGCACGTCCATCCTGAACCCTGCCCGCAGCGGGAAGTTTTCCTCAGACCGTACCATTCGCCAATACAGCGAGCAGATCTGGCGGGCCAAAGTGCCGATCAGAATGCACCGCTCAACAAGGTGACAGGAAAGATTCTGCAGTAGCTGTTCTATCGATCCAGCGTGCGCCGAGGGGTGCCAGTCGCGATCGGGGTTACCTGACCTGATCGAAAGCTGCAAAAGCCTGGCGCAACGCCTCGATATCGAACTCAGGCTGCTTTGCCGCGTCGAGAATGACCTTTTCGCGACGGGCCATCAGATCGATCGCCGCCGGCAGTTTTTCCAGGGCCTCGCGCGGGATCACGATCGCGCCGTGCAAATCGGCGTGCAGGATGTCGCCGTCCGCGACTTTCATGCCGAACACGTCGACTTCGCCGCCAAAATCCACGACTTGCACCCATGCATGGCTTGGCGACAGGCTCCCGGCCAGGCACTGGAATTGAGGATGCATCATGGCCAAATCGCGCATCGAGCCGTTGGTCACGGCGCCCACGCAGCCCAGCCCCCAATGCACATTGGTGTTGACCTCGCCCCAGAAAGCGCCAAGGCCGCAATGTTCGTCGATGTCCTGAACCACGGCGATGGTCGGCTGTTCGGGCTGTGCAAGATGCTCGTAATAGGCGAGCCGGGTTTTGCGCCGCGCCGCGGGATCGTAAGGTGTCGAGCAGCGGATCCGGGCCGTTCTGGCATAGCCAACGATAGGCGGTAACTTCGGTGCCGCGGCTATCAGCGTGTGCTGCGTAAAGGCGCCGATAAACCGGCTTCCTTGCGCTACCTCGAGGGCATTTGCGATCGTAGGGGTGTCGAACTTCTGCAGTTCCCGGAACAGTTCTCGTGGGGTCATGATGACTTTCTTTTTGGGTTAGATATTCCGGGCGGTCCAGCCCGCGGACATGAAGTTTATCGCCCGCATTGGATTCGTGCACGAGGGAGCGCCGTGTCATGACATGGACATGATTTGTTCATGTCTCGTGCAGGAAATGAAAATTTCAACCCGGCTGCCGCCAGCCATGTAAACTGCGCCAGCGCCGTGGCGCACCGGTTACCGAGTACTCATTCGTCATGCTTGGCAAGAACAAAGATCAGTTACTCAATCAAGGAGAAAAAATCAATGCCGATGACTCACAACCCTGTGCTGGATCAATTGCTGATTCCTGCTTTGCTCGTTTCCTTCCTCATAGCCGGAATCGTGGCAGTCGGTCTGGGCGTTGCACTCATCGTCTATCGCCACGGCGTTTTGAATCGGCTGAGCGCCATGAATCGATGGGTATCGGGGCGCAAAACCATGGCGCCTCTGGAGATCACCCGTCGTGTCGATCCGGCCGTCTACCGGCATCGCCGCTGGTTCAGCGCGGCCTTCATCGCTGGCGGCGCGTTTGCTGCAATCATGATCATCGGCAGCCTCGATATCGCTGCGCTGGTATCTCTGTTTGGCGCGCAACGGCTGACGTTCGTGGGGCCCTGGCTGGTGGAAAGCTTCTGGTGGATGCTGCTGCTCGGTAGCCTGCTCGCCGTGCTGGTCGGCATTGTGCTGGGATTCTTTCCAAATGTACTGGGAGCGGTAGACGCGCGGGCAAACCGCTGGATCTCCTCCAGGCAAATGATTCGCGGCACCGACAACATGTATCTCACCATCGATAAATGGGTTGCGCGCTCACCGAGGACAGCCGGAGCGATCATCGCCGTAGCCGGGCTGATCGTTGTGGTGAATTTTGCCGTCGTGTTGAAGCACGGGGCCTGAAATCAGTATGAGCGCGGCAGACCAAGGACTTTCTCGGCAATGAAGCACAGAATGAGCTGCGGGCTGACCGGCGCCAGCCGCGGGATCATGGCTTCGCGCAAATAACGCTCGATGTGATACTCACGGGCGTATCCCATGCCGCCATGCGTGAGCAAGGCCTGCTCGCAGGCGTGAAAGCAGGCTTCGGCCGCGAGATATTTCGCCGCATTGGACTCCGCCCCGCAGGCAAGGCCGCGGTCGTAAAGCGACGCTGCCTTGAACACCATCAGGTTCGCGGCTTCCAGTTCCATCCAGGAGCGCGCCAGCGGATGCTGGATGGCCTGGTTTTGACCGATCGGCCGGTCGAACACGATGCGTTCTTTGGCATAGGTCACGCCGCGCTGCAGGGCCGCTCGTCCGAGACCAACGGCTTCGGCTGCGATGAGGATGCGTTCAGGATTGAGCCCGTGCAAGATGTAGTCGAAGCCCCTGCCTTCGTCGCCGATGCGATCCGCGGCCAGCACCGGCAGATCCTCGATGAACAGCAGATTCGAATCGACGGCATTGCGTCCCATCTTGTCGATCTTGCGCGCTTCGACGAACCGCCGGTCGAGCGCGGTATAGAACAACGACAGGCCGCCGGTGGGTTTGGCGTCTGAAGCAGCCGTCCGGGCAAGAACCAGCATTCGATCGGCGACCTGGGCTGTCGAGATCCAGATCTTGCGGCCCCTTAGAACGTAATGATCGCCGTCGCGCCGCGCACTCGTGCTTGTCTTGGCTGTGTTGAGACCCGCATCCGGCTCGGTCACCGCAAAGCAGGCTTTCTGCTCGCCTCGAATCAGGGGCGGTAACCAGCGGGCTTTCTGGTCCTCCGTGCCGAAGACCACCACCGGGTTCAAGCCGAAGATGTTCATGTGCACGGCGGATGCGCCGGAGAAGCCCGCGCCCGATTCACTGATCGCCTGCATCATCAGGGCGGCCTCCGTGATGCCCAGTCCCGCGCCGCCATATTGGTGCGGCATGGCAATGCCGAGCCAGCCCGCCTGGGCGACCGCCCGGTAGAAGTCCTCAGGAAAGCCGCCGCCGCGATCGCGATCCAGCCAATACTGCGCATCGAACTTCGTGCACAGTTTCGCCACTGCATCGCGGATGGCGAGTTGATCCGGAGTGAACGAGAAGTCCATAGAGGTGACTATCGTAACCGCGTGACGGCGTGACGGTCGTGACGTCGTGAAATCATCATAGGGCGATCTCCTGAAAGTAAGTCATTACGCCGCTACGCCTTCGCGCCGTCACGACCGTCACGCCGTCACGACCGTCACGGCATTTATGGTCGTCACGATCGTCACGGCTTCCCCTGCAGTTTCGTTACGCCGGCTTTGGCCATGTCTGCAATTTCCGCGTCGGTGTAGCCGGCCTCGCGCAGCACTTCGGCGGAATGTTCGCCGAGTCGTGGTGCCGGCCTCGGCGTGCCCGGTTGGGATTCCGACCATGTGGTGGGCGTGCGCATGGCGCGCATGGCGCCTTCGCTGGGATGCTGCTCGGTGGAAAAAAATCCGCTCTGTGTCAGATGAGGATCGTGCACGACGTCCTCCACGGTGTTCATCGGCGCCACCGGAATGTCAACGCTCTCCAATAGTTCAATCCATTCGGCGGTAGAGCGCGTACGAAATAACTCCGTCAGAAATGCATAGATGTCATGGATATTCGCGGCCCGGCTCGCCTGCGTGGCATAGCGCGGATCCTGCATCAGCTCGGCGCGGCCGATCGCGCCGAGGAAACTTCGCCATTGTTTGTCGTTGTATACCAAAACGCAAAGATGGCCGTCCTTGGTCGGATAGGGTTTGCGCGCGAGCAGTCGCTGATAGCCGCCCTCGCCCTCGGCCGGATCCCACGAGAACCCGGCAAGGTGATCGCCCAGCACGAAATGCACGACCGATTCGAACATCGGCACTTCGATCGACTGGCCGCGACCCGTGCGGCTGCGCTCGAACAGCGCGGCACTCACCGTGTAGACCGCATGCAGACCCGTAAGCCGGTCGGCAAGGTTGACGGGTGCGTAATTGGGCCGTGCGCCGGTCTTCGATACGAGCCACGGCACGCCTGCAATGCCCTGGATCAGATCGTCGTAGGCGGCTTTGGCCGCGTACGGCCCGGCCTGAGAATAGCCATAAGCCCCCACGTAAAGGATGCGCGGGTTAATCGCACTGACTTGCTCATACGACAAGCCCAGTCGAGCCATCGCCTGCGGCCGCACGTTGTAAATGAGCACGTCCGCGTCCGCAACGAGGCGCAACATCGCCTCGCGGCCGGCGGGCTGTTTCAGGTCGAGTACGATGCCTCGCTTGCCCCGGTTCAACCCCAGGAACATGTAGCCCATGCCCGGGTTTTTCATCGGACCGGGATGACGCATGTTGTCGCCATCGTGCGTTTCGATCTTGATGACGTCGGCGCCAAGTTCGGCGAGGATCTGGGTCGCGAATGGACCCATGACCACTGTAGTGAGATCGAGGACCTTAACTCCGTGCAATGGACCTGGCATGTGTCTTTAATCCGTGAATGTCGTTAGCGTGCCGCGAATGCCGTGAATGCGTGAATGCCGTGAATGTCGTGAATGCCGTGAATGCCGTGAATGCGTGAAGCGTCGTGCTCCACAGGGCGGGCTGTCACCTCATAATGTCGTGAAACCCGTGAATACTGTTCGAACTGCAAGATCATGCGACGGGACCAGTGGGCTCTCCAGCATATGAGCCACGGCATGTCGGGACTCGCGGCGTTTACAATATTCACGGCATTCACGATATTCACGACCGTTACACCTCTTCCCAGCGCTGGCTTCGTTCGGAGCGAAACAGCGCATCGATCACGCGAATGTTGTACACGGCGTCTTCGACGCCATAGGGCAGTGTGATTTCGCCGCGCACGGCACGCGAGAAGATCTCGCCTTGCAGCATGTACTGATCGCTTTCCGGAATGGTTTCCGTGCGCACGCCTTCGCCTTCCAGCGAGGAGCCATCGTCGACGAACAGGCGGGTCTTTGCGCCCTGCGGGGCATTCACTGGAATCTGGATTTCGATGCGCCCCTTGGTGCCGCACAGGTGCAGGCGTTGGTAGGGCGTGCATTGCGTCGAAACCGTGAAACCCAGATGCTGGCCACCGCCAAAATCAACCAGCGCACTCGTCAACCGGTCGGTGCGAAACGCCGCATCCCGATCGATCAGCGCGATCCCGCGCAAGGGTTCCGCATCGAAGAAGAAACGTCCTGCCGCGATCGCATAGCAGCCTATGTCGTAGAGCGCGCCGCCGCCGATGTCGGCCTGGTTGCGGATGTTTGCCGCATCGGTATTGGAGTAATAGAACATGAACTGGACCACCCGCAACATGCCTATGGCACCGCTTCGCACGAGCTCGCGTGCACGCAGCCACTGGGGATGAAACCGCACCATGAAAGCTTCCATGACAAGCACATGTGCCGCGACGGCCTCGAGTTGCCGGGCTTGCGCTGCATTGAGCGCGATCGGTTTTTCGCACAGCACGTGTTTCCCCGCGGCAGCCGCCTGCAAGGTCAGCGGTACATGCAGATGATTGGGTAGCGGATTGTAGATCGCCTCGATTTCCGGGTCGGCCAGCAACTCATCGTAAGAACCGTACGCGCGGGCGATGCCGTGCCGGTCAGCCGTCTTGCGCGCGGCATCGGCGTTGCGTGAAGCTATCGCCCGGATCTCGCATAGCGGGCTTTTCTGCATGCCCGGCAGCACCTTTGATCCGATTTTCGCCGTGCTCAGCACGCCCCAGACTACTTTTTTCATGTTTGTCTGTCTGCCCTGCGATCTCAGGAAGTGTAACCCAGTGGCGCATGAAGCCCGCAACGCCAGATGCATCACGGTGCGCACCCGTCTTCTGCTATCGTTGGCAAAATCCGGACCTGGGAGGGCAACGGACCATGCAGCAACTTGAGAATCCGGTCAAGCAACGTCTGCAAAAAGGCGAGATCGCCATTGGTGTGGGAGTGCGCGGCCTGCGCGGTGTAGAAGCCGCCCGCCTGATGAAATCCGCGGGTTTCGACTGGTTGTTTATCGATCTGGAACACGGATCGACGTCCGTGGAAACCGCCGGACAGCTTTGCATTGCCGCTCTGGATGCGGACATCGCGCCGATCGTGCGCGTGCCTGCGGGCGAACTCGCGTTAGGAGCGCGCTGTCTCGATGGCGGGGCGCTGGGCGTGGTCATTCCTCATGTCGATACCTTTGAGCAGGCAAGGGCGATGGCCGATGCATTCCGCTTCCCGCCAGTGGGACATCGCTCGATCGGCGGAACTTATCCACATTTCGGATTCGCTTCACATCCGGTCGAAGAAGTCGTGCACGGACTCGATCGGGCGACGTTGGTTATCGCGATGATCGAAACGCCGCAGGCTGTGGCGAACGCTGAGCGGATCGCGGGCGTGCCTGGGGTAGACGCATTGCTGGTCGGTACCAACGATCTAAGTCTGGAAATGGGCATTCCAGGCCAGCTGGATCATGCGAATATCAAGGCCGCGCTCGACACGGTGCTCGACGCCTGCCGCAAGCACGGCAAAAGTGCCGCGCTCGGCGGCATCTATGGCAGGGACTTGCTCACGCGTTACCTCGCGCTTGGCTTTCGCATGGTGCTTGCCGGCAACGACCTGGGTTTGCTTCACGGTGCGGCGTTGGCGCAATCGGCATTCGTGCGCGGTCTCGGCGGAGCGCCGGGGAAGTGAACGCGCTGCATGCCTGGCTGACATCGCTTGGCCGGCAGTGTTCGGATTGGATGAACCCCTGGCTTAACGCTTTTCGCTTCGGGTGTACTGCCTTTGTCGGGGTTTTCTCCCCGTCGACGTACAACCGGGCCATGCGTCAGGTAGTCGAGAAACAGATCTACTTCACGGCCTGGCAGATTCTGCCGGGGTTCGCAGTGTTCGCCGCGCTGTTCAGCGCCCTGCTGATCGAAATAGTCATCACGACCGCCCGTAAATACGGGTTATACGAATACTCGCTCGAGTTGATCGTGCGTATCCTCGTGCTCGAGATTCAGCCGCTGATGACGGCCCTGTTCATCGCCTTGCGCACCGGTGCTGCCATCAATACCGAAGTCGCTTTGATGAAAATCCAGAATGAACTCTATGCCATGCAGCGCATGGGCATCGATCCGGTGCGCCTCGAGTTGTTACCCCGCGTGATCGGCGGCACCATATCGGTCATGATCCTGACGGCGGTCAACGTGGCCCTGGCACTCTGGCTGACGTATGTAATGGTCATCGAATTCAACGCCTGGAGCCTGACCAGCGGCGATTTCCACCGCATAATGGGCAAGATTCTGGTTGGACCGGCGCTCGTCGTATTGTTGGTGAAGTCGCTGGCGTTCGGCTTCGCCGTGACAGTCGTTCCGATATCGGAGGCCCTGAGCACCGAGCAAAAATTGTATAAGGCGCCGGTCTCGGTATTACGCGGCATGGTACGGTTGTTTTTTACACTGATGCTGATCGAAACTCTGGCGCTTGCTTTTCTCTATGCCTGATGCGGCCGACGAAAGTAAGAAGAATTCCGCGAAAAAGCGGGTCATCCTGCTGGATAGCGATGTCGAGCGGCGTCGCCTGATTGAATCGCATCAGGAAGCTGTTCTGGTGTCGGACACCATGCCGCTGCGCGCGAATCTTTCGGTGCTCGAGAATATCACCGTGGTACTTCAGTACCGCACCAACAGCTATATCGGTGAAGCCAGCGACATTGCCTTGAAACTCCTGGCGCTCACGGCGTATGCCGATTGTGCGGCTCGGCGCGATCCCGAACTGAATTACGAGCAGCGATTCATCGCCAAGTTGCTGCGGGCGATGGTGCTGCGCCCGCCGATGATATTCATCGATCGTCCAGCGCAGCTTCTGCCCGACACGAATTATCCGTTCTTCCTGAACCGCGTCATGCTGGCACTCGACGGTCAGTTCGAGCAGTGCTGGATACTGGACTACGCATGGAACGCCCCTCTTTACAGCAGCCGCACGTAAAACACCTTGGCGTCAAGGTCGGGTTGCTGCTCGCGTTGCTCCCGGTCATTGCGATCGGTCTGGTTGTGTATTCGCTTTATGCGCGCGGACTGTTCGAACGCACCCAGGCGCTGACGTTGATCGCACAGGACGCCGACGGCGTGGTGGAGGGCATGCCGATCATGTTCTCCGGATTTCCCATCGGGCAGGTTTCGAGCATGGCACTTGATGATCTGGGCCGCGTGCGTATCAAGGCGCGGATCAACCGGAAGGACGCACGCTGGCTGCGCGTGAGCAGTGTCTTCTCTCTCGAAAAGCAGTTCATCGGGAGTGCCAAAATCCGCGTGATCTCCACCCGGTTGCAGGATGCAGAGTTGCCGGCGGGATCCGAGCGTCCCTTGCTTAGCAGCGACACGGCGCAGGACATCCCCCAGGTCATCGCGCGCGCCAACAGTATTCTGCGGAGCGTGGACGACATCGTACGGCCGGATTCCGTGTTCAACCAGGCGCTGGCGGATATGCGATCCGTCACCGAGCGCATGGCCGGGGAGTACGGCATGTTGAGTGGCGTGACCGGCAGTCCGGAACAGGCCAAAAAGCTGCTCGATGCCGTTGATGCTTTCACCGGGCTGCTCGCCTCGCTCAAGGGCGCGACCATGCGGGCCGATAGCGTGCTGGCCAAGACCGATGAACGCATGTTCGGACACGACGGCCTGATGGACGAGGGGAGAAAATCGATCATCCAATTGAACGCCATCCTCGCGCAGGCCCATGAGAACCTGAAGAAAGCCGACGCGGTGCTCGCGACAGCGCAGGCTGGCACCGCGGAGTTCAAGGATGCAGCCGGCAACGTCAAGAGCGCGACCACCGACCTGGGCGCTTTGCGGGCCGAAGTCGATGACAGCTTGCGCAAGGTCAACGGATTGATCGAACAGATCAATCGCAAATGGCCCTTCGCGCGCAACCAGGCGATCAACGTACCATGAGGCGAATCCTTGCCGCGAGCATGCTGGTGCTGGCTGGATGCGCCGGCGGCGAGGCAACGCCGGAGTGGCAGTCGCGCGCGCATGGCGCGCTGGAGCGTTTCAAGCAGCACTATCTGGAAGGCGAGGTGCGGCAAGCGGAACAAAGTTTCGCCGAAGCAAAGGCCGCCATTGCTGCAACCGGCCGACCGGAACTCGCGGCGCGGGCAGAACTCGTGCGCTGTGCATTGGGCACGGCGGCGTTGGACGTCGACGCGTGCAGGGGATTCGAAGCCGTGCACAACGATGCGACTGCAAAAGATCGGGTATATAGCGAATTCATTATGGGGCGGCTGCATGCCGGCGATGTCGCCGCCCTGCCCGCACAGTATCGGTCTTTCGTCCAGGCGCGCGACGTCCCGGCGCGCGATAAAGCGCTGCAACAAATCACCGATCCGGTTTCGCGGCTGATCGCGGCCGGCGCGATGTTCCGGGCCGCGGCGTTATCGCCTGATGCATTGCGCCAGGCCGTTGATACAGCTTCGGTGCACGGTTATCGGCGGCCCCTGCTGGCCTATCTGAGGGTCCAGGCCCGGCGTGCGGAGCTGGCCAGCGATGGCGCAGCACAACGCGCGATCCAGCAACGCATCGACCTGGTGCTGCAATCATGGCCCGGCGCCCAATAATAGAAAAAGCCCCCCGAGTGTCGCGGCAGACGGCGCATCGATGAGCGTGGGAGGCTTCTTGGTGGACTGGACGTTTTGCATTTATCTGGCGGTGGTCATCATGAGCGCAGCCGTGCTGCATCGTTTGCGCAACAGTCCGCGCTTTTACAGTGTCATTGCACTACCCGGCACCGCCGGTCATGAATTGCTGCATTTCCTGGTCGGCACGCTGACCCTGGCGAGACCGGTCAGGGCGTCGGTGTGGCCGAAGTTCCACCGCGATGGGTCGGCTACGCTGGGATATGTCATGTTTGCCAACATCCGCTGGTATAACGCGCTATGGGTAGGCTTCGCGCCCGTGCTGGCGTTACCGGCGTCGCTTTGGCTGGTGTATTACCGCTCCGGGCAGGTTTCCACGCTTTTGCCCGCCGAGATTGTCTGGGCGTATATTGCTGCGAGCCTTGCGTATTCCTGTCTGCCCTCACGGGCCGATGTGGGCATCGTCCTTTCGAAACCCGTTGGTCTGCTGTTTTATGGTGCAGCGCTTGGAGTGTGGGTCTGGTTGGGCTTGAACACCTGAATCCGCCCTTCGCGCGGATGTCGCGCGCCGGCTGGCGGTCGGTTCTGCGGACCACCCGCACCATGAGCCGAACGCACTTTGCTGGAACCTGCTGGCTGGCTTTCGGACTAAATATAGTCCAAGCGTCCGCGGATCCTCGCCAGGGCGATCCGGATGACAGGTAATTTCGCCATATTCAGAGGAGAACAATCATGAGTAAGTTAATCAATATGATGGTGGCCAGTGCCTTGGCCATGGCAATGGGCGGATTGGCCTTTGCCGCAGA
>CBDDRM010000173.1:0-4697 GCA_965233135.1 uncultured bacterium
ACGGTCGTGACGGCGTGACGATCGTGACGGCGTGACGGCGTGACTACGTGACGGTCGTGTCCTGCTACAGGCTCGGTTTTTTGTCGAAGGTGCGATAACCCGTCTCTTCGTCGGGCGTTTCGATATCGACCTTCGCGACCCTGGCGGCTTCCGGCCCGTGGCGCGCCCAGTCGATGATCCGTTCGACATCGAACGCCGCGCCCTGAACCATCGCTTCGACGGTGCCGTCACTGCGATTGCGCACCCAGCCCGTCACGTTCAGCTCTTTCGCGCGCAGGCGCATCGACTCGCGGAAGAACACGCCTTGGACCAGGCCATGGATGCGAAGGCGGCGGGTGATGTGCAAGGGCAGGGGAGAGGGCCGAGGGGTGAGGGGCGAGGGCGAGGGCGAGGGATCCAAGGCTTGTGTGCTTATACTCGCCCCTCGCCCCTCTCCCCTCGTCCCCTCCCGTTCTACTTCACTCTCATTCCCGGCTGGGCGCCGTCATCCGGCGACAGCAGGAAAACGCCGGGACCGTCGCCACTCGCGGCCAGGACCATGCCTTGCGATTCGCCGAAGCGCATTTTGCGCGGCTGCAGGTTCGCGACCATGACGGTCAAGCGGCCAACCAGGGTCGCAGGGTCGTAGGCCGACTTGATGCCGGCGAATACCTGGCGCGTTTCGTTGCCGATGTCGAGTTGCAGCTTGAGCAGCTTTTCCGCACCTTCGACGTGTTCCGCGCTGACGATGCGCGCCACGCGCAACTCCACCTTGTTGAACTCGTCGATGGTGATGGTACTCGGGGCAGTTGTCGTTTCCACGGCTTTCTCCTGATGCTCGGCATGGCGCTGCGGCGAATGGCCTAACGGCGCTGGTTGCAGACTTTCCTTGTTGGCTTCGACCAGCGCGGCGATCTGTTTCTGGTCGATCCGCGCCATGAGATGTTTATATTCGTTGATGCGGTGCCCTTCGGGCAGCAGTGTCTTTGCGTCCGACCACGTGAGGGGGCTGGTGTTCAGAAACGCCTCGACTTGCGCGGCGAGCGCCGGCAGGACCGGTTTGAGATAGATAGTGAGCAGCCGGAACACGTTCAGCGCGTCGGAACAGACCTGTTGCAGCAGCGCTTCCGACCCCGGTTTCCTGGCGATCTCCCAAGGCTTATTGAGATCGACAAATCCATTTGCCTTGTCGGTCAGGGCCATGACTTCGCGTAGCGCCTTGCCATAGTCGCGCGCGTCGTAAAGGTCGGCAATCAGGTCGGCCTTGTCCCGCAGTTCCGCGAACAGCGCGTTGGTGGAACGCGAAGAGCCGAGTAATCTGCCGTCGAACTTCTTGCTGATGAAGCCTGCGCAGCGGCTGGCGATATTGACGTACTTCCCGATCAGGTCGCTGTTCACCCGGGCGACGAAGTCATCCAGACTCAGATCGATGTCTTCCATGGTCGCATTCAGCTTCGCGGCGTAGTAGTAGCGCAGCCACTCCGGGTTCAGTCCCTGCTGCAGATAACTTTCGGCGGTGATGAACGTGCCACGCGATTTGGACATCTTCTGTCCGTCCACCGTCAGGAAACCGTGCGCGAAGACTTTGCTCGGCACGCGGTAGCCCGCGAACTTCAGCATGGCGGGCCAGAACAGGGCATGGAAATAAAGAATGTCCTTGCCGATGAAGTGCATCATTTCCGTGTCGCCGCCGGGGCGCAGGAATTCGTCGATCTCCAGCTGCGACCGGCCTCGTTTCTCGAAATAGTTGCGGAAACTGCCGAAATAGCCCACTGGCGCGTCCAGCCAGACGTAAAAGAACTTCTGGTTGTTGGTGCCTGGGATCGGGAAACCGAAATAAGGCGCGTCGCGCGAGATGTCCCAGTCGGCGAGTTTGTTGTCGCCGGGCTCGCCCAGCCACTCTTTCATCTTGTTGGCGGCTTCCGGCTGCAGGCGCTCGCCGGTCTGGGTGAACTCGCGCAGAAACGCCTCGCAGCGGGTGTCCGACAAGCGGAAAAAGTGGTGCTCGGAGGCCTTGCGCTGCGGTTTGACGCCGGATACGACCGAGTACGGATCGATCAGGTCAGTCGGCGTGTAGGTCTTGCCGCAGACCTCGCAGGAGTCGCCATACTGGTCTTTCGCGTGGCAGTTGGGACACTCGCCCTTGATGTAGCGATCCGGCAGGAACATCGCCTTGACGGGATCGTAGAACTGCTCGACCGAGCGCCGGGCGATCAGGTCTTTCGCCTGGAGTTGCCTGTAGATATCCTCGCAGAAGGCCTGATTCTCCCTGGAATTGGTGGTGTAGTAGTTGTCGAAGGCGACGTGAAAGCCAGCGAAGTCCCGCGTATGCTCGCCGTAGACGCGCTCGATGAGCTGTTCGGGCGTGATGCCTTCCTTGTCCGCGCGCAGCATGATAGGCGTGCCATGGGTGTCATCGGCGCAGACGTAATGCACCTCGTGGCCTTGCATCTTCTGGAAACGCACCCAGATGTCCGTCTGAATGTATTCCACGAGGTGGCCGAGATGGATGCTGCCGTTGGCGTACGGCAGCGCCGAGGTGACGAGAATCCTGCGCTTCATTTCGAGACGGACGCAAAAGCGGGGATTCTAGCAAATGGACCCCGTAAAAGCCCTTTACTGGCGCACGATTCGGAATAAAATTCGGCCCTTCAATTCCTCGACAGCGGGCATGGCCATCAGCGAAGAGCAGGTCCGGGCAGCACTCCAGACGTATATCGATCCGGCGACGGGCAAGGATTACGTCACCGGCAAAGAGGCGCGAAACATCCGCATCGACGGCAACGACGTAAACGTGGAAGTCGTGCTGGGCTATCCGGCGAAGAGCGTCGTCGAAGACATCCGCCGCGAACTGACCGCGCGGCTCGCCAGGATACCCGGCATGGGCAAAACGGTTGTCGAGGTTCAGACCAGAATCGTGCCCCACGCCGTCCAGCGCGGGCTCAAACTGCTTGGCGGCGTCAAGAACGTGATTGCGGTGGCCTCGGGCAAGGGCGGTGTCGGGAAGTCGACCACGGCTGTGAACCTCGCGCTGGCGCTCGCAGCCGAAGGAGCGAGTGTGGGCATCCTCGACGCGGATATCTACGGCCCGTCCCAGCAGGTCATGATGGGCTTGTCGGGCAAGCCCATGTCGCCCGACGGAAAGGCCATCGAGCCGATGGTCAATCATGGCGTGCAGGCGATGTCGATCGGGCTGCTGATCGACGTGGATACGCCCATGGTGTGGCGGGGCCCGATGGTGACCCAGGCGCTGGAGCAATTGCTGCGCGACACGCAATGGAAGGACCTGGATTACCTGGTGGTGGATCTGCCACCGGGCACCGGCGACATCCAGTTGACGCTTTCGCAAAAGGTGCCCGTTACCGGCGCCGTCATCGTCACGACACCGCAGGACATTGCGCTGATCGATGCCCGCAAAGGCCTCAAGATGTTCGAGAAGGTCGGCGTGCCGATCCTGGGCCTGGTGGAGAACATGAGCGTGCACATCTGTTCGAACTGCGGCCACGAGGAGCACATCTTCGGTGAGGGAGGCGCGTCGCGCATGAGCGAAGACTACAAGGTGGAAGTGGTCGGCCGCCTGCCGCTCGACATCAAGATACGCGAGCAGGCGGATTCCGGCACACCCACGGTCGTGGCCGAACCGGACAGCCGTTCGGCGCAAATCTATAAGGAAATCGCGCGCAAAGTCGCGGGGCGCATCGCGGAGCTGGCCAAGGATCACAGCGCCGTATTTCCGAAAATCGTGATTCAGAATACGTGAAGGAGAGGCAGGGATGAGGGACGGGGGGCGAGGGACGAGGTTTGCAAGGCTTGGCACAGCGCGGGGCTCAGCTGTTCTGTTTTTCCCTCGGCCCTCGTCCCCCGCCTCTCATCCCCGGGCGCAGCCATGGCCCTCGTCCCCCGCCTCTCATCCCCAGGCGAAGCCATGAGCATCAAGTCCGACAAGTGGATTCGCCGCATGGCGCGCGAGCACGCCATGATAGAACCATTCGAAGCGGGCCAGGTCAGATCGGTCAACGGGCACAAGATCGTGTCTTACGGCACTTCGAGCTACGGTTACGACATTCGCTGTTCCAGGGATTTCAAGATATTCACCAACATCAATTCGACGATGGTGGACCCGAAGAACTTCGATGAGAAGTCGTTCGTCGATGTCAGCGCCGACGTTTGCATCATTCCCCCGAATTCCTTTGCGCTCGCGCGAACCGTGGAGTACTTCCGCATCCCGCGCAATGTGCTTACGATCTGCCTCGGCAAATCGACCTACGCGCGTTGCGGCATCATCGTCAACGTCACGCCGTTCGAGCCCGAGTGGGAGGGGTATGTAACGCTTGAGTTTTCGAATACGACGCCGCTGCCGGCCAAGATCTACGCCAACGAGGGCGTGGCGCAGGTCATCTTCTTCGAATCCGACCCCGATGACGTCTGCGAGACGTCGTACCGGGACCGCGGCGGGAAGTACCAGGGACAGCAAGGCGTAACACTCCCCAAGATCTGAACCAGCACGTGGCCAAGCCACATCTCGCACGCATTCCACTCCGCCGGCCCCCAGCGCCCGCGATTCCCGCAGGGAGACTCGCATGAAATTCCGCTTTCCCGTCGTCATCATCGACGAAGACTACCGTTCGGAAAATAGCAGCGGCCTGGGTGTCCGGGCCTTGGCCAAGGCGCTCGAAGAAGAGGGCATGGAAGTGCTCGACGTCACGAGCTATGGAGAC
>CBDDRM010000174.1:0-29523 GCA_965233135.1 uncultured bacterium
GATACCAGCGCACCGGACAGCCTGGAGAAAATTGAACTGCATGCCATCCAGGAAACCATTCGTCACAACGCGGGAAATATTTCCGCGGCGGCACGGCAGCTCGGTGTCAGCCGCACGACGCTCTACCGCAAGCTCAAGCACAGCGGCGCGTTGTCTTCCTGAGGGCGCGGCTCCCGCAGACCTCGCGCTGCGGCTGGATGACACATCCTGCAACAGTTGTTCAGAACTGAAACACCCCGCAGCGCATGCCGGAGTACGCCTGCATTTCATGCGGGAAAATCATTGACCCTGTAAATGCACTGTGCTTGTATAGGAGCACACGTTCGGTGTGATTTCCTCGCGGAATGCGTGCGCCTGAAATGTGTATGCCGTTACGGCAAGAGGCTGCACGTTGGTTTGGCCGTGGGGCAATGGAAAGAAGTCCTCGTTCCACTTCAAACATTATAAGCAGGAGGAGAGATGAGACTTAAATTCTGTGTTCTGGCAGTGCCATTGGCGCTGCTCGCCATGTCGGGGGTGGCTCAGGCCAACTCCGATGTCGAGAAGAAGATCGCCAATCCTTCGAATTGGGCGATGCAGGCCGGCGACATGTACAACCAGCGTTTCAGCAAGCTCAAGCAGATCAATACCAGTAATGTTGGCAAGATGCAGGTGGCGTGGACTTTCTCAACCGGCGTACTACGCGGCCACGAAGGTTCCCCGCTCGTGATCGGCGACATGATGTACCTGCACAGCGCATTCCCGAACAAAGTATTCGCAATCAACCTGAATACCCAGACCATCAAGTGGAAATACGAGCCGAAGCAGGATCCGGCGGTGATTCCGCAGATGTGCTGCGACACGGTCAACCGCGGGCTGGCTTATGCGGAGGGCAAGGTGTTTCTGCAACAGGCGGACAGCATGCTCGTTGCGCTGGATGCCGCAAGCGGCAAAGTGCTCTGGTCGGTCAAGAATGGAGATCCGACGGTCGGCGCGGTCAACACCAACGCGCCGCACGTGTTCAAAGACAAGGTGATCACCGGCATTTCCGGAGGCGAGTGGGGGGTGCGCGGCTATATCTCGGCCTACGACATCAACAGCGGCGACATGGTCTGGCGTGGCTATAGCGTCGGTCCCGACGACGAAATGCTCATCGATCCGGATACGACCACGACCTGGAAGGACGGCAAGGTCCAGCCGGTCGGCGCCGATTCGTCAATTTCCACCTGGGAAGAAGACCAGTGGAAGATCGGCGGCGGCACGACCTGGGGCTGGTTCAGCTATGACAAGGACCTGAACCTGATGTACTACGGCACCGGCAATCCCAGCACCTGGAACCCGGCGCAACGTCCCGGCGACAACAAATGGTCGATGTCGATCTGGGCGCGCGATGTGGATACCGGCAAGGTGAAATGGGTCTATCAGATGACGCCCTTCGACGAGTGGGATTTCGACGGCGTCAATGAAATGATCCTGGCCGATATCAGGGTCAAAGGCAAAATGACCAAGGCACTGGTGCATTTCGACCGCAACGGCTTTGCGTACACCATGGATCGTACGAATGGCGCATTGCTGGTGGCGGAAAAATACGATCCTTCGGTCAACTGGGCGACTCACGTTGACATGAAATCGGGTCGTCCGCAGGTGGTATCGAAATATTCGACCGCGCAAAACGGCCCGGATGTGAACACGAAGGGCGTATGTCCGGCGGCTCTTGGCACCAAGGACCAGCAACCTGCGTCGTTCAACCCCATGACCGGTCTTTTCTATGTGCCGACCAATCATGTCTGCATGGACTATGAGCCGTTCGCGGTCGAGTACGTGGCGGGCCAGCCTTATGTCGGCGCGACGTTGGCGATGTATCCAGCGCCCGGCGGCAAGAACATGGGTAATTTCATCACCTGGGACGCCGGCAAAGGCAAGATCGTGCAGAGCCATGGCGAGAGGTTCTCGGTCTGGAGTGGAGCGCTCACGACTGCAGGCGGAATTGCCTGCTACGGGACGCTCGAAGGCTACCTGAAGTGCGTGGATGCGAAAAACATCAACAAGGAGTTGTACAAGTTCAAAACGCCCTCGGGGATCATCGGCAACGTGTTCACCTATCAGCACAAAGGCAAGCAGTACATCGGCGTGTTTTCGGGAATTGGCGGCTGGGCCGGAATCGGTCTGGCAGCGGGACTCGAGAAGGATGCCGACGGCCTGGGCGCGGTGGGCGGCTACAAGGAGCTTTCGAACTATACCGATCTGGGCGGATCGCTGACCGTGTTCGCGCTGCCGCAACAATAAACCGATCGGCAATAAACCAATCGGTGCGTTGAGCGTTATGGAAAGCGTCCCGGCCAGCGAGGCCGGGGCGCTTTTTTCTGAACGATGCCACTTCGGGAGCGTCCTATGAGGGTGTTGCGCCCTGTCTTCATGTTTCTGTTTTTCGGGTTCGTTTCCGCTGCGCTCGCGGACGAGCCGCTATACACCGTCGTGGATGGCAACAAAGTCGATGCGCAAACGCTGAAAGGCTTCAAGACATGGCGTGCGGCAGCGTGCGACCGCTGCCATGGTGCCAACCAGCAAGGGCTGGTCGGACCGTCACTGCTTGATCGCATGAAAGCGCTCACCAAGGAGGAATTCGTCACGGTCGTGACCGAGGGCAGACTTGAAAAGGGCATGCCTGCCTTCAAGACCAGCAAGATGGTCATGTCGAACATGGATCAACTTTACGCTTACCTCAAGGGGCGCTCCGATGGTGCCATCACGAAATCCAAGGTCGAGCCGATTCCTTGACGCGCGGTTCCTCGCGCGCGGTGCGCTGCTTGGCCTCCTGGGCCTGACGATTGGCGTTGCGGTGGCGGCCGAGGACGCGGCATTCGTCAAGCCGCGCGCACTGAAGGTATGCGTGGATCCGAACAATCTCCCGTTCTCCAACGACAGGGGCGAAGGTTTTGAGAACAAGATCGCCCAGATGCTCGCGCACGACCTCGACTTGCCGTTGGAGGTTTTTTATTACCCTCAGCGAATCAATGTAGTACGCAATACGATTCGCTACAAGTTGCCGAATGAGTCTGAATATCGCTGCGATTTGTTGACGGGCGTGCCGGCCGAGTTCAGCGCGGTCGCCACGACCCGGCCCTACTTCCGGTCGACCTATGTGCTGGTTTACGTCAAAGGACGAAAACTCGACGTGAGTAGCGTCGAGAGCTTCCTGAAGCTAGACAAATCAATTCGCTCGAGCCTCAGGATAGGCGTTTACGACCGCACGCCCGCCGTTGCCTGGCTGAAAAAGCACGACCTGCTGGATCAGGCGGCGCCATACCGGTTGCTCAATGCCGATCCGAATCACTATCCGGGAAAGATCATCGAAGACGATCTGGTCAATGGCAAAATCGATGCGGCAATCGTGTGGGGGCCGATCGGCGGTTATTTCTCCCGGCGCGTCACGTCCCAGGAACTCGTGGTATTGCCGTTGAAGCCGGAACCCGGAGTGCATCTGGCTTTTGGCGTGGCAATGGGCGTGCGTCACGGAGAACAGGCCTGGCGCTCTGCCATCGAGCAGTCGCTCGACGCAAATCGCGAAGATATCCTGCAATTGCTGAAGGAGTACGGGGTCCCGTTAGTGAACGATAAAGGCGAGCCGATCCAGTAAGCTCGCCCGCTGATGCGGCGCGAGCCGCCGGTTACAGTTTGGACCAGGATTTCTGCAATGACGCGCGGAGGTGTTGCGATGAGAGTCACGCATTCGATGCCGCTCCTTGGGGCACTTGTTTGCATGCCATGCAGCGCCAACGATTTTCCCACCGCAGGCCGCGTCGAGTACGTTCTGGAGTGCATGCGCGATCACACCGGCGGGCAGTTCGAATTGCTCAACAAATGTTCGTGTGTGATCGACCGTCTGGCAAAGCAGTATCGCTACGAGGATTTCGTCGAGGCACAGACCATGGCGAAATCCGTCTCGATCGCCGGCGAACGCGGCTCGACCATGCGCGATAACGAGCAGGCACAGGCTGCCGCAAAGCGTTTCCGCAGCTCAGTCGCCGACGCTGCGCGAGCGTGTTTCCTGCGATGAACTGCCTGCGACGCGTGCGCCAACCGTTGTCCGCCCTTATTCTGGCGTCGATCGCGCTGTCGGGCGCTGCCGCCGACAGCCCGGCTAATCAAGAAACGGAGATCTGGCGTAAGGTTCGAGCCGACCTGTTCGGCGAGCGCCCGATTCAAGCCGGAAGCATTGCGCTGGAAATACCTGCACGTGCTGCGGACGCGGCCGTGGTTCCGCTTAGCGTCCGCGTTCGCCAGTTGCCAGGGCAAGCGCCTGTACGAAAACTCTATATCGTGATCGACCGAAACCCATCGCCCATCGCGGGGATTTTCGAGTTCGGCGAGGCCAGCGGCGGCGCAGATCTGGAAACGCGCGTGCGCATTGAAGAGTACACCTGGGTGCGCGTGATCGCAGAGCGAGCGGATGGATCGCTCGTGGCGACGCACCGCTTTGTCAAGGCGGCAGGCGGCTGCTCTGCCCCGGCCGGCAAGCCATTGGCCGAACGCCTGGCTGGCATCGGGCAGATGAAATGGCGCATCGATGCATCGGCCGATCCTGCCGGGCCGATGGCAGTCCAGCTCATGATCCGGCACCCAAACAATTCGGGGCTGGCCATGGATCAGCTGACCCGGCACTACGATCCGCCGTACTACGTGCGCAGCGTGCGGGTTACGAGCGCTGGTGAACTCGTCTTCGCCGCCGACGTTGACTTCTCGATCAGCGAGAATCCGGCGTTTCGCTTCACGCTTCAGGCGGGCCGCGAGGAGGCGTTGCACGCCCACGTCATCGACTCGAGCGATCGTATTTTCGAGAGCTCGGCGCCCTAAACCGTCAGCGGGCGCGACAGGTCCTGGCCGGGAAACAGGTGGTCAAGCAGCTTGCGCAACTGGTTGGCTGTCGCCGGTGGCAGCGAGGCGCCCGGGTGGCGCACGCTTGCGGAGCCCAACGCACCGCGTAACCTCAATATTTCCTTGCGAATCGCGACGCCAGGTTGCTGTTCGAATACGATCAACGGCAGAAAGCGTGTGTAGATTTCGCGCACTTTCTTCCAGTCCGCCGCGTGTGCCGCGCGCACCATGGCGGTCAAAGCCTCCGGGAACGCGAAGCCCGTGTTGAAGCCACTCGATCCGGCCTCGAGATCGAACAGCCCGTACAAGGCGCCAAGACCGGTGAGCAGTGGCAGCTTGCGTTCTTTCATCCCTGCGGCGAGGGCACGGATCTTGGGCGCAGTGGGCACGGCTTCCTGCTTGATGCTCGCCACACGCGGCACTTCGCGGATGATGCGCAGGAGCAAGGCGACGCTCATGTGTACCTGGGTCGAGGCAGGATGATCCTGTGCCACGATCGGAATGCTGATGCCCTCGGCAATCGTCCTGTAGTAGTCGACGATGCGATCGTCATTGGGCACGGGTTCCGCGTGTGGCGTGACCATGACGGCTTTGGCGCCGAGCTGTTGCGCCATTTGCGACAACTCGCGCGCGGCGCGCGTGCCGCTGTGGCTCGTCCCGACGATGACCGGCACGGCTCCGGCCGCTGCGACGGCCGCGCCAATCAGGGCTTCGCGTTCGCGATCGAGCAGGCGATTGGCCTCGCCCAGTACGCCGAGTATGGTGATGCCATCGACATCCAACCCGCCGATGAAGCGCACCAGGCGCGCGAAGGATTCCAGATCGATATTTTCGTGCTCATCGAACGGCGTGGCCAGAATCGGAAACACACCTTCAAAATTCAAGTCGCTCATGCCGGTTCTCCGCGAGCGCGCATTGTCGGCCGCGCCGTATTGCATGTCAAAGTGCGCGTACAATCGCGCATCACAAAAAAAGAATCGAGGGCAGCCGTGGATATGCCGATCAATCAGCTCAAGCGCGCATTGCGCGAAGGCCGCACGCAAACCGGATGCTGGCTGAGCCTTGCGAGCCACGTGTCCGCGGAAATCTGTGCTTCCGCGGGATTCGACTGGGTGCTGGTCGATACCGAGCATGCGCCGGCGGATCTGCAGAACGTGCACCATCAGCTGCATGCGATTGCCGCTTATCCGGTGGCGGCGCTGGTGCGCGCCTACTGGAACGATACCGTACTCATCAAGCGCCTGCTCGACGTCGGCGTCCAGTCGTTGCTGCTTCCCTATGTGCAAAGCGCGGAAGAGGCCAGGCGCGCCGTGGCCGCGGTTCGCTATCCTCCGCACGGCATACGCGGGGTGTCAGCCAATTCCCGGGCCAACCGGTTTGGCAGGGTGAAGGATTATTTCGCGCATGCCAACGACGAGATCTGCCTGATGGTGCAGATCGAAACACGCGCGGCGGTCGCGGAAATAGAGAAAATGGCCGAGATCGATGGCATCGATGGCATTTTCATCGGACCGCAGGATCTTGCCGCTGACTACGGTCATCTGGGCAATCCGGGTCATCCCCAGGTGCAGGAAGCCATGGCCGATGCGCTGACGCGGATCAAGAAGACGGGCAAAGTGCCCGGCATCCTGGCGTTTGCAGAAGCCGATGCCAAGCGCTGGATCGAACACGGCGCGCGGTTCGTGGCAATTACTTCGGATCAGTTCCTGCTGGTGCGCGAAACCTCCGCCGTCGCGGCCAGGTTCAGGCGCTAGCGCGACGCTTAGTGCAAGTTCTGCTTCTTGTCGGCGATGCTTTGCACCATGTGCTGGATGCCGCGTAGCCAGGATTTATCCGTATTGCCGCGCAGGTCCACCGATTTCGTATACATCGTTTTGCCCGAAGCGACATCCTTGACTTCAATGTTGACGTTGAGGATGAGATTGCTGACTTTCTGAACCCATCCAAGAATTACCACATCGGCATTCAACGCACGGCCGATGTCCAGTTCGCATCCGTTGCAGTTACGCAGATCGTGACGGGCCGCTTGTTCAGCGATCAATGCTGCTGCCGGCTGGTTGGCAACGATCCGGTACAGACCGCGCTGCTCCAACTCCTGGCGCAACGCACCGGAAATCATGCCGAGCCGGCGTTGCTGAGCTGCGTTGGATGCTTCAGTCTCGTAGTCGCGCATTTCGTTGATGAGTTCGAAATCCATCACCGCGGCAGACCTGCTGTTCGCCGTAGGCGTTTGCGCGGCGAGACCGCCCGTGCCAGCCAGAATCCAGGCAGCCAGCGCAAGCCGGCCCATGCGCGCAATCATGGTGGGGCGGCCGCTTTGCGCAGCGGCAGTTGTTGAAGAATGGCGTCCGCGATGGTCTGCGGCGCGGCTTCGATACCAACGGTCAACGCATCGAGAGGCTCTTCGAGCGCCGCAAATTGCGATTCCAGCAGGCCGGCTTTCATGTAGTGACCTTTGCGAGCTTCCAATCTGGCGCGAATGAGTGCGAAATCACCTTTCAGGTAGATCCAGCGCGGCTGCTTGAGTTCGATGGCCAGCCGGTCGCGATAGGCCTGCTTGAGCGCAGAACACGCCAGCAGAACGCTCTCGCCCGCGGAGCTGCGCTCGCGCAGCGCTGCATTCATCCGATCGAGCCAAGGCCAGCGGTCAGCATCTTCGAGCGCAATGCCGGAGCGCATTTTCTCGATACTTTGTGCTGAATGGAATTCGTCGGCATCGAGCAACCGCCAGCCTAGACGTTCGGCCAGATTCTGGCCAACCGTGGTCTTGCCGCAACCCGAAACGCCCATCAGGATCACGATCATCACGGTTCCTGCGATGGCACGGCGTGGCCGCCGAAACCCGCACGCATCATGGCCAGCAGCCGCGATGCGTAATCGCTTTGTCCCTGACTCGCGAAGCGGGCCATCAATGCGAGACTGATGGTCGGCGCAGGCACTCCCAGTTCGACGGCTTCGATCGCGGTCCAGCGACCTTCTCCGGAGTCCGCGACGACGGGGCTGACGGCATCCAGCGATTGGCCGTTTTTGAGAAAGTCCGCAGTCAGATCGAGCAGCCAGGAGCGCACCACACTGCCGTGGCGCCACATCTGCGTGATGGCCGCAAGGTCCAGGTCGAATTCGGTCTTGGCTTTCATCATCGACAGGCCCTCGGCGTACGCTTGCATCATGGCGTATTCGATGCCGTTGTGGATCATCTTGACGTAGTGGCCCGAGCCAGCCGGCCCGCAGCGCAACCAGCCTTGGTCCGGCGCCGGGGCGAGAATGCGCGCAAAAGGCTCGACGCGCGCTACCGCGTCCACCGATCCGCCGAGCATCAGCGCGTAGCCGTTCTCGAGTCCCCACACGCCGCCGGATACGCCCGCGTCAACGAAACCGATGCCCTGTCCGGCCAGCCACGCGGCGCGCCGCTGTGAGTCCTTGTAATTCGCGTTGCCGCCGTCGACCAGCACATCGTTCTGACTGAGCAACCCCGCCACGGCCTGGATCGCCTGCTCGGTGATTTGTCCGGAAGGAAGCATGACCCATACGATTCGCGGGGCGGACAGGCTGGCCACCAGGTCCGCGAGTTCGGAAAGAGGCGTAACGCCGCCTTCATACCGCAGGGCATTGCGCGCGACGGGGCTGATGTCGTGAGCTGAAACGCGCACGCCTGCGCGGGCCAGACGTCTAGCCATGTTCGCACCCATGCGGCCCAATCCCAACATGCCGATTTGCATCTTGGCTCTCCGCGCCAGGCAATGTCTGTCTATTGTCCGGTCTGGGATCGCGATGCGCAATGCGCGCGCTCAGCGATTCCGGTACATTGCCGGGCTTCAGCAGTGTGAACGGGGGGCGGTGTGGCGCGTGCAGAGTTCGGCGATATAGAGGATCTTGCAGACAAGGCGGGTCAGGAGATCGTTGTCAGCGACTGGCTGGAAGTCACGCAGCAGCGCATCGACCAGTTTGCCGAAGCTACCGGCGACCACCAGTGGATTCACGTCGACGTTGAGCGCGCGCGGCGGGAATCCCCGTTCGGCGCCCCGATCGCGCATGGATTTCTGACCATGTCATTGCTCAGCCATTTTTTGAACGAATCGCTGGTGTTCGGTAAAACCCGCATGGGCGTGAACTACGGGTTCAATCGTCTGCGATTCACGGCACCAGTCAAGGTTGGCTCGCGATTGCGGGCGCGCTTCAAGCTCAAAGATTTCCAGCGCATCGAGGGTGGCGTGCAAATGACGTGGGACATCGTCATGGAATGCGAAGGCGAACCCAAGCCTGCCCTCGTCGCGGAGTGGGTTGGCAGGCGATATGGCTGAGCGGGTTCCGGCGCTGTTCGTCGCGCACGGCGTGCCTACGCTTCCCATCGAAGATTGCTTCATTATCGCGAGCGCGCGCCGCGCCGAACGCAATCATGCCATCGAGAAGCACTACCTGCAGATCTTCGCCGCAGCAGGCGCCGGCACCGAGGCAATCGCCGGCCGCCGCATGCATCGCGGTCATGCATTCGGCGGGATGGCGATGGATACCTGCCGAATCGATTGAATCCTGACGTCATGGCAAAACACGAGTTCAGATTCATCTACCGGCTGCGCGTGCGCTGGGCAGAGGTAGACCGGCAGGGCATCGTCTTCAACGGCCATTACCTGACTTACTTCGACGTCGGCATCACCGAGTACTATCGTGCGCTGGGCTATCCCTATCCGAACGGGCTTGCGCAGCACGGAACCGATCTTTATGTGCGCAAGGCCGAGCTCGAGTATCACGCCTCGGCGGAGTACGACGACGAACTCGATATCTGCGTGCGTGTCGAGCGCCTGGGGCGTTCCAGTTTCGATTTTCGCGTCGAGATTCACCGTGCGGACAGGATGCTGGTCAGTGGAAAGGTCGTTTACGTCAACGCCGATCCGGTTGCTCGAAAAGCGTCGCCGGTGCCGTTGTTCCTCCGCGATGCCATAAAAACCTTCGAGGCCACCGCGCCGCTGGAGTCGAGCGCCGCGCCGGCATGACAAGGGTACGCTTGGACAATGTCATACTTGAATAAGCATCGCAAACCGCAGGCGCGCGCAACATGTGGCGCGCGCATCGCGCGGCCTTCGTTTCTTAATCCCCCGGTTTGCCTGGCATACGGCCATTTACGCAAGGACCAATCATGAACTTCGAGCATTCGGACAAGGTCAAGGATCTGCAGAAAAAAGTTTCCGCATTCATGCAGCAGCACGTCCTTCCGCAGGAAGGGCGATTCTTCGAGGAGATCGCGCAGAACCGCGCCAAGGGGAATGCCTGGATTCCGACGCGCATCGTCGAGGAACTCAAGCCCAAGGCCCGCGCGGCAGGACTGTGGAACCTCTGGCAGCCGAAAGACCACGGCGGTGCGCTGACCAATCTCGAGTATGCGCCTCTATGCGAGATCATGGGCAGCAGCAGCTGGGCTCCCGAAGTGTTCAATTGCTCCGCACCGGATACGGGCAACATGGAAGTGCTGCTGCGCTATGGCACGCCGGAACAGCAGAAACAATGGCTCACGCCGCTTCAGAACGGTGAAATTCGCTCGGCATTTCTGATGACGGAGCCGGAAGTAGCCTCCTCGGACGCGACCAACATTCAATGCCGGATCGAACGTCAGGGCGAGGAGTACGTAATCAATGGCCGCAAGTGGTGGTCGTCAGGCGCGGGGGATCCACGCTGCAAGATCTTTATCGTCATGGGTAAATCCAATCCCCAGAGCGCCGACCGTCACAAACAACAGTCCATGATTCTGGTGCCCGCCGATGCCAGGGGTGTGAAGGTCGTCAGGGCGCTCAGCGTATTCGGCTACGACGACGCGCCGCATGGCCACATGGAAGTCGTGCTCGAAAACGTGCGGGTTCCGGCCGCAAACATGCTGCTCGGTGAAGGCCGCGGCTTCGAAATCGCGCAGGGCCGGCTGGGGCCGGGCCGCATTCATCATTGCATGCGCATCATCGGTCAGGCCGAGCGCGCGCTGGAGTTGATGTGCCAGCGGCTGAAAAGCCGGGTGGCCTTTGGCAAGCCGGTCGTCGAGCATAACCTTTGGCATGAACGTATCGCCGAATCGCGACTTATGATCGAACAGGCGCGGCTGCTCACGTTAAAAGCGGCCTACATGATGGATACGGTAGGCAACAAGAACGCGAAGGCGGAGATCGCCATGATCAAGGTCATTGCGCCAAACATGGCGCAGCAGGTCATCGACTGGGCGATCCAGGCGCATGGGGGCGGCGGCGTGTGCCAGGATTTCCCGCTGGCGATGATGTACAGCCACAATCGCACGTTACGGCTGGCAGACGGCCCGGACGAAGTTCACCGCAACCAGATTGCTCGCCTGGAGCTCAAAAAATTCGCGGACGCAAAACCGCACCGCTAGACACACACGACACGCCTTCGGGTGATCGATGTATCGGCGCACCCCATTGCTGCAACGCATCATTCGATCGAACGCGCCAGAAGTCGTCAAGCAGCACTTTCAACATATGGAACCCTGATCGAAGCATTGCACCCGCACCCGCCCCGTGACCAGCGGAATTCGGAACGGGCGTGTTTTTTACAGGACGCTGAGGCGCGCGACACGTATTTTCAGCGCGACGTCTGATTAAACTCAAGACAAAGGGTTGTATCGCAGTTTCTATTCGTGTATTTTGGCCGGCGTAACTATCCACGTGTTACACCCATCCGAAGTATCAAGCCTATAAACATTCCTCACATAAGGGGGAGTCTCGTAATGAAAATCTCGTTCAACGTAAATGGAAAAAACCAGAGCGTGGATGTCGCGCCGGACACGCCGCTTCTCTGGGTGCTCCGCGATACGCTCGGCATGACCGGCACGAAGTTCGGTTGCGGCAAAGCGTTGTGCGGCGCCTGTACCGTACACCTCAATGGTCAGGCAGTTCGTTCCTGTCAGACCGCGGTCGGCTCCGTAGCCGGCCAGAAGGTGACGACCATTGAAGGCCTCGGCGGCAACCACAAAGTGCAGAAAGCCTGGATTGCCCTGGATGTCCCGCAATGCGGTTACTGCCAGCCGGGCCAGATGATGTCGGCCTCCGCGCTGCTTGCCACCAACAAAAATCCCTCCGATGAAGATATCGATGCGTTCATGTCGGGCAACATCTGCCGCTGTGGCACGTATCCTCGGATTCGCGCGGCTATCAAACAAGCCGCAAAGATGGCCTAAGGAGGAGATGACAAATGGACAACATGATCAAAAATGAAACTCGCCGTGACTTCCTGAAAGTCAGCGGCACCGTAGCAGGCGGACTCGCGCTCGGTTTCTATCTGCCGGGCCGACACAATGTGGCCATGGCCGATGCGGGCGGCGGTACTGCCAGCCCGAATGCATGGGTCAAGATCGGATTGGACAACACGATCACGATCATGGTCGCGCGCTCGGAAATGGGACAGGACGTCTACACCTCCATGCCGATTCTGGTGGCCGAGGAACTCGAAGTCGATCTGAACAAAGTCAAGATCGAATTCGCGCCGCCCGCGGAGGTTTACATCAACGCGCTGCTCGGGGGCCAGCTCACCGGCGGTTCGACTTCGGTGCGTGATGCCTGGGAAAAACTGCGCAAGGCCGGCGCATCGGCCCGCATGATGCTGGTGGCCGCTGCCGCCGATCAGTGGGGCGTGGATGCGAGCCAGTGCAAAGCCGCCAATGGCGCGATCACCGGTCCCGGCGGCAAGCGTGTCAATTACGGCCAGGTAGCTGCCAAGGCGGCGACCATGGAAGTGCCCAAGGATGTGCCGCTCAAGCCGTCGAGCCAATTCAAGATCGTCGGCAACACCAAACAGAAACGCCTCGATACGGCCTCCAAGGTCAAAGGCACGGCGCAATTCGGTATCGACACACGCGTTCCGGGCATGCTGTACGCCGCGGTCGCCATGTCGCCCAGCATCGGCGGCAAAGTGGCAAGTTTCGATGATTCGCGTGCCAAAGCGATGCCCGGCGTCAAGGCCGTCGTACAGTACAGCCGCGGGGTCGCCGTAGTGGCCGATTCGTACTGGCAAGCAAAGAAGGCGAAGGACCTGTTGCAGATCCAGTGGGATGCAGGTCCGAACGGCAGCAACGACATGAAGTCCATCTGGCAAGGCATCCGCGACGCCAGCGAGCAACCCGGCGCGGTGTTCCGCGAGCATGGGGACGTCGAAGCTGGCATGGGCCAGGCGGCCAGGAAGGTGGAAGCAACGTATCAGCTGCCTTTCCTGTCGCATTCGCCGATGGAGCCGATGAACACGACGGCCGATGTGCGCGCCGACAAGGCGATCATCATTACGCCGACCCAGTTCCAGCAGCTCATACCGCACGTAGTGGGTGGGGCGACGGGGCTCAAGCCGGAGCAAGTTGAAGTGCACACGACTTTCTTGGGCGGTGGCTTTGGCCGTCGCGTGGAAGTCGACTACGCGATCGATGCTGCGGAGATTTCCAAAGCTGTCGGCGCTCCGGTCAAGATGGTCTGGAGCCGCGAAGACGACATGACGCATGATTCCTACCGTCCGGCCAGCTTGATGAAATTGGCCGCAGGTCTGGATGCAAGCGGCAAGCCGGTGGCAATGCGCTTCCATGCGACCAGCCCGTCGATTTCCGCACGCCTGTTCCCGAGCATCGTCAAGGATGGCATCGATCCGTTTGCAGTAGAAGGGATCGACAACTATCCGTACGCAACGCCGAACATGAAGCTCACCTACCAGATGCACGATGCTGGCGTGACGCCGGGTTACTGGCGCGGTGTGTCGCACAACCTGAACGCGGTTGCGCTCGAGTGCTTCGTGGACGAGATGGCGCACGCAGCCGGTAAGGATCCGATCCAGTACCGTATCGACATGCTCGACATGGGGTCGACCAAGCATCAGTGGTCGGGCCTGTCCGCAGGCGTGCCGGTCGGGGCCCGCATGAAGCGGGCGCTGGAGGAAGTTCGCGCCAAATCAGGCTGGGGCAAGAAATTGCCGGACGGCCGTGGCATGGGCGTAGCGGTGATGGAAGGCTATAACACCGTGATTGCGATGGTCGCGGAAGTCAGTGTGTCCCCGAACTACGACGTGACGGTTGAAAAAGTCACGGCCGTGGTCGACGCCGGTACCCTGGTGCATCCGGATCAGGCGCTGGCGCAAATGCAGGGCACGATCAACTTCGGCCAGTCCGCGGCCATGTGGGGCGAAATCACCATCAAGAACGGTGGGGTCGAGCAGAACAACTTCGATACCTATCGCGTAGCCCGCATGAATGAAAATCCCCGAGTGATGGATATTCATTTCATCAAGAGCGACAGCACTCCGGGCGGTTTGGGCGAGCCGGGTACGGCGGTTGTTCAGCCGGCCATCGGCAACGCAATTTTTGCCGCCAGCGGCAAACGTTGCCGTACATTGCCGTTCTCGCCGGAAAACATCAAGGGCTCCGCCTGAGATGTAGCACCGGGCCCGGCCGAAAGGCCGGGTACGTAATGCTCAACAACCCCTCGACGTCGTTTACGTCGGGGGGTTTTTTATTGGCACACCGATGGCGGGCTGGATTAAAATCGTTGTTCCCGGTCGTACAGAACGGTAGCTAAAACCAGCGAACAAATATGGACAGCGTTGATTTACAGGTGTTGCGCACGGGGGTGGCATGGCTCGAAGAGGGCCATCGTGTCATTCTCGCGACGATCGTCGAGACTTGGGGTTCATCTCCGCGCCCGGCAGGGGCCATGCTCGCGGTCCGGGGGGATGGCCTGGTCGCCGGGTCGGTTTCCGGGGGCTGTGTCGAGGATGACCTGATTCTGCGCATTCGCAACAAGTCCCTCGCGATCGACAAGCCGGAGATTGCCTCCTACGGTATCAGCAAGGACGAAGCTACACGATACGGTCTGCCTTGCGGGGGCAAGCTCGAACTGGTGCTGGAACCGATCGCCGACAAGCGCAGTCTTGCGCAATTGCTCGAGCGCGTCGACCGTCATGAATTGACGGCCAGAACGTTGGATATGCAAACCGGCCAGGTCACGTTGAAGGCAGCCTCCCGCAAGGACAGCATATTGAGCTTCGACCGCAAGCGCTTGACCACGGTACACGGGCCGCGCTGGCGAATGCTGATCATCGGCGCCGGGCAGCTGTCGCAATATCTGGCGCAGATGGCGCAGGCGCTCGACTACAGTATTACGGTATGCGATCCGCGCGAGGAATACGCCGAGACCTGGAACGTGGAAGGCACGGTGCTCGACCGCGGGATGCCCGACGACCTCGTATTGGCGATGAATCTGGATTCGCATAGCGCCGTCGTCGCCGTGACGCACGATCCCAAGCTGGATGATCTCGCGCTCATGGAAGCGTTGAAATCGCCGGCGTTTTATGTCGGAGCACTGGGTTCGCGCCTGAATTCGCAGAAGCGACATGAGCGTTTGCTGACATTCGATTTATCCGAAGCCGAACTCAGTCGTCTGCACGGTCCGATCGGCCTGAACATCGGCAGCAAGACACCTCCCGAGATTGCCGTGTCGATCCTCGCGGAAATGACCGCGGTGCGCCACGGCGTGGCGCTCGACAAAGTCGGCATTCGCGATTCCCGCGACGCGACTCTGGGCACGCAGCAGGTTTGCGTCGTCACACCGGGCGTCTGACCGGCGCAACAATTTTCTGGCGATGGGAGCCCGACCGGCTCCCATCTTTTTTGCAAGCACTGGTGCGAGCAAGGAGTACACATGAGACTTAAGAACAAAGTTGCCATCGTGACCGGCGGAGGGTCTGGTTTTGGCGAGGGGATCGCCCGGCGTTTCGTAGAAGAGGGCTGCAAGGTCATCGTCAACGATTTGAAACCCGACGGTGGCGAACGCGTCGCCAAGGCACTCGCATCAGGCGGCGGCCAGGCCAGGTTCGTCCAAGGCGACGTGTCGAAGGCCGCGGACTGGGAAAAGTTATTGAAGTCGACGCTCGATGTTTACGGCAGCCTCGATATCGTCATCAACAACGCCGGCACGACCCACCGCAACCAACCGCTGCTGGAAGTCAGCGAGGCGGATTTTGACCGCGTGTACGCGGTCAACGTGAAGAGCTTGTACCATAGCGCGCGCGCCATCGTGCCTTACTTTCGAAAAAGAGGTGGGGGTGTGTTGATAACGATCGCATCAACCGCCGGCGTGCGGCCGCGCCCCGGGCTTGTCTGGTACAACGGCAGCAAAGGCGCAGCGATTGTTACCAGCCGCGCCATGGCCGTGGAGCTGGCCCCCGACAAGATTCGGGTCAATGTGGTCAACCCAGTAGCCGGGGATACGCCACTGCTTGCCGAATTCATGGGTTCGGATACGCCGGAAATGCGCGCGAAGTTCGTTGCAAGCATTCCTTTGGGGCGGTTCAGCAAACCGATCGACATTGCGAACGCCTGCCTGTACCTCGCATCCGACGAAGCGGATTTCATCACCGGGGCATGTATCGAGGTGGACGGCGGACGCTGCGTCTAGCCAGCCGCCGCGAGAAATAAAAGAAGCCCGCTGGCCGCGGGCTTTTTCGTTCTGGCGCGACTTATCCTGTGAACGCCTGCAGGCCGGTCTGTGCCCGACCCAGGATCAGTGCGTGCACGTCGTGCGTGCCTTCGTAGGTATTGACGGCCTCGAGATTCATGACGTGACGCATGACGTGGTATTCGTCGGAAACGCCGTTTCCACCATGCATATCCCGTGCGATGCGGGCAATGTCCAGCGACTTGCCGCAAGAATTGCGTTTGATCAATGACACCATTTCGGGTGACGCGCGATTCTCATCCATCAGGCGTCCGACCCGCAGTACCGTCTGCAGTGCGAGGGCAATTTCCGTTTGCATGTCCGCGAGTTTCTTCTGGATGAGCTGGGTTGCCGCGAGAGGCCGCCCGAACTGCTTTCGTTCCAGCGTGTACGTGCGCGCGGCATGCCAGCAAAACTCCGCTGCCCCGAGCGCCCCCCAGGCAATGCCATAGCGCGCCTTGTTCAAGCAGCCGAACGGACCTTTCAGTCCCTGTACGTTGGGCAGAAGATTCTCGTCCGGTACGAACACGTCATCCATTACGATCTCGCCGGTTATCGAAACGCGCAGGCTGAACTTGCCTTCAATCTTCGGCGCACTCAGGCCTTTCATGCCGCGCTCGAGAATGAAACCGCGAATGACGTCTTGCTCATCTTTGGCCCAAACCACGAACACGTCCGCGACCGGCGAATTCGTGATCCACATTTTGGCGCCCTTGAGCAGATAACCGCCATCGACTTTGCGCGCGCGGCTGATCATGCTGCCGGCGTCCGAACCGAAGTCGGGTTCCGTCAGGCCGAATGCACCGATGAACTCGCCGGACGCGAGCTTGGGCAGATACTTCTGGCGCTGCGCCTCGGTCCCGTACGTGTAGATCGGAAACATGGTGAGACTCGACTGCACACTCATCATCGAGCGATAACCTGAATCGACCCGTTCGACCTCCCGGGCGATCAACCCATAGCAGACATGATTGACCCCGGCACAGTTATAACCTTCCAGCGTCGAGCCGAGGAATCCCAAGGCACCCATCTCGGTAAAAACTTCGCGATCAAACCGCTCCTGGCGATGGGCCTGCAGCACCCGCGGCATCAGCTTGTCCTGACAGTAGGAGCGGGCGGACTCCATGACCAGGCGTTCCTCGTTACTGAGCTGTTCTTCCAGCAGCAATGGATCTTCCCAAAGAAACGAGGGCCGGACAGGGGGAGCGTTCATGCAGTTCTCCTAGTTGCCGGCGCAGGCGAGCGCCGGATCAGCGGATGCGCTTCTGCGCACTTTGTCAGGACCTGCAGTCCAGTGCGAGACGGGCGGAAGGTTGCTTTTATTTATGCTTTCTTGTGCAGATGTCAAACCCGTCGCGCCAGCCGGAGGCGTACTGTGCATCTTGCTTGAACCGCGCCTCGTCGCGCGTTCGACCGCTCGCGCGTTTGCTGCTTTCGCAGCCGTCTGCGTAACCGGCGCGAAATTCCGGCGAATATCCCGAAAGATTGACTGTTTCCTTTTTTGACGGCGCGCATGCCGAAACGAGCGCAATGGCCATCAGCAGAATAGTTTTTTTCATGGCAGAGGGTTTGATCAATTTGCGGGCTCTATGCAGGGAGCGATTGCCATTTTACCTTGTCGGCACGTCTGACGTGCCGACTGGCGGAGCGACCCAAAAAAAACGCCCGATAAGGGAGGAAATCGGGCGTTAACACGCAAAAAAGAACTACTGTGCAGCTGGCCGGGAGTTCCCGGTCACATTACCCCATGCGAATGACCAGGCCGTTCACCAGTTTGATGCGCTCGCCTATGCTGAACTCAGGACGTTCCGCTTCGTAAATCGTACGCACCGTGCCATTTTCCATTTGTACCTTCACGATGAATCCCGCAGACATCGGCTCGGTCTGTGCGCCCACGGACTGACTGGAGGCTTTCAAAATGGTGGCTTCATCGCTGCCTGCCGCGAGGGGATGGCTGATTCCTGCAGGCAACGCTCTGGATTTGCGTGGGACGATTGAATCGACCACACCGCATTCCGGACATTGCGCCTTGCGTGCCGGCACGCGTGCGCCGAACTTGAAATCGACCGGCTTGCCCTCGGCGATTCTCTGGCCGCGATGCCGAGTCAGCCCCTGGTGCATTTCGCTTTCAGCCACCGGCATGCTGACAATGGTGTCGACGGCCGTCTGGCTGAAGTTGGAAAAAGGATTGAGGCTCGAATTGGTAATGGCCAGGTGACCGGTTATGGCCGCTACGCCAATTCCACTGAACGCCAGGACGGACGCAATTGCTGCGATCACCAGCGGTATATAGATACGATATTTCTTTTCAATCATGGCTTTATTTCTTATACGCTGCATTGATCAGGAGACCTGCCATTTACGTATGACGACTACCGTTATCAACCGACTAAGCATGCGCTATGCCAGAAAAAAGTTCTGATTTTTTACAATGGGTTAATAGGATGAATCGTGCGCTGGAGCGGAGTAAGTCGTCGCTATTGGACGACAAGGGTTACCCCTTTCTCAGGCAATCCACCCAGGCATATCCGCGTGGCGACGGGGGCTGCCGCTACAAGCTCTTGAAGAGCTTCGGATCGAGATGGTGCCGCTGGAGGAGTTTGTAGAACTCCGTCCGGTTTCGCTTGGCCAGCCTTGCGGCCTGCGTGACATTGCCGCCCGTGATTTTGAGTAGCTTGGCGAGGTAGTCGCGCTCGAACTCGCTGCGGGCGGATTCGAACGAGGACAACTCAGCGCTTTGTCCTCGCATGGCGCTATCCACCAGCGCCGGCGTCACGATCGACGTTGTCGACAGAGCGACGGCCTGTTCCACGACGTTGTACAGCTCCCGCACGTTTCCTGGCCAGGATGCCTTCACAAGGATCTCCATGGCTTCGGATGCAAATCCATTGAGGGTTTTCTTGTAGCGTTCGCCGAGTTGGTGCAGAAAATGGGTGGCAAGCACCGGGATGTCTTCACGGCGTTCGCTCAGAGGCGGCAACGCAAACGATACGACGTTCAGCCGGTAATACAGGTCCTCGCGGAATTGGCCGGACTTGATGGCGTCCTCGAGGTTGCGATGGGTAGCGGAGATGATGCGCGCATCCACCGGAATGGTCTGGGTCGTGCCGATGGGTCGAATTTCCTTGTCCTGCAGCACTCGCAGGAGTTTGACCTGAAGCGGCAGCGGCATGTCGCCGATTTCGTCAAGAAAGACCGTGCCGCCTTCAGCTGCCTGGAACAACCCCTTGTAATCGCGCGCGGCACCCGTGAACGATCCTTTCATGTGACCGAAGAGTTCCGATTCGAGAAGCTGTTCCGGAATCGCTCCGCAATTGATGGCCACGAACGGCTTGGCTGCGCGCGGACTTGCCCGGTGTATGGCCCGGGCCAATAGCTCCTTGCCCGTTCCGCTTTCACCGCGCAACAGCACGCTCGCGTCACTGGCCGCCACCAGTTTGGCTTTTCCCAGGATGCTCTCAACGGCCAGGCTGCGCGAGATGATCGCAGCTCGCCAATCGGTCTCGCCTTGCGCTTTCTCCGTCGGGCCGCCGCTGACCGCCACTGCTTTCTCAACCTGTTGCAACAGTTCCTTGCTGTCAAAGGGTTTCGTCAGATAGCCGAACACACCGCGCTGGGTTGCTGCCACTGCATCGGGAATCGTTCCGTGCGCGGTAAGGATAATGACAGGCAGCGTCGGATTGCTTTTGTGAATGTTCTCGAACAGCGCCATTCCGTCCATCCCGCTCATGCGCAAGTCGGTAATGACCAGCTGCGGCGTCGCGACCGAGAGGCGAGCGAGCGCGCGCTCCGCGCTGTCCGCGCTTTCGACCGCATAGTCTGCACCTTCCAGTCTGAACGTCAACAGTCGCAGCAGATCGGGATCGTCGTCAACGATGAGAACACGTGCCTTGGCCATGATCATTTCTTCTTGGGAGCGTTCTGTTCTCGTTCAATCATCTTCATCTCCATATCCAGTATCGCGTCGAGCTTTTGCTGCAATGCCTCGCCGCGGCGCTGCTCGTCCTTTAATTTCGCGGCCTGCTGCTGCGCGGATTCTTCGGCGCGTCGAATTTCCATCAATTCAGTCTGCAACAAGATCGCCAGGGGTCGCAGCGTCGAGGCGCCCGTGACCTTGTCCTTCACGACCGGGTTGAGCAGCGCGATGGCCATGCTGTCGTCGCGGAAACTCGTGCCGGGATACGACAGCAGCAGCGCAAGACCCAGGCGATTGAGATCCGATTTGTCATTTTCGAACGCTTGCCGCGCCGTCTCCAATTCCCGGTTCAACTCACTGACTTTCATCGCGCGCAAGCGTTCGTAGAAAAGCAGTACACGGTCTGCATCGCTTTGGCGGGATTCCGCGAGCGTTTGGTACCAGGGCGCGTCAGTCCGTGTCGTCCTTATCTCCCCGGGCGCGCAGGCGGCAAGGAGAGAGCATGTCAGCAGCAGGCATTCGCAACCCCACTTCATGCGGCTATCTCTACCTGTCGCGATGGAATGATCACGCGCAAATGCGCACCGGGGTTCCCATCCACGATGATCTCCACGCTGCCGTGATGTGCGTTGACGTACTCTTTCACGATGGCGAGTCCAAGCCCTGTTCCCTTCACTGGCCCAGTATATTCCGAGCCGCCCTGATAGAACGGCTCGAATACGCGTGCCCGATCTTCCGGAAGAATGCCGGGTCCCTGGTCCATGACGTCCATCACGACGTCGAGGCCGCGTCGGCGAAGCTGAAAGCTGATCGTGCCGCCTGCAGGGGAAAACTTGATTGCGTTCGAAAGCAGATTATCCACGATGGCCTCCATCTTATTCTCATCGGCTTCAATATTGAACTCGGATGCAGCAAGATTGAGACTGAGGTTCTTGGAGCGCATCGCCAATGAGTGCTGCTGCGCTACTCGCGCCGTAAGCGCTTTAAGGTTGAACTGCGAGAACGACAACGCCGAGGTGTGGAACTGCGCGCTATGGTAGCTCAGCAGATCCTCGATGAGCTTCTGCAATCGCAGCGTGTTGTGCCTCAATATTCGTGCAATTTCGAACTGTCCCGCAGTCATCTTGCCTGTGACTTCGTCCGCGAGCAGTTCCACGCCCTCGCGCAAAGCGGTCAACGGCGTTTTCAGTTCGTGCGAGACGTGCCGGAGGAATCTGGATTTCTGTTCTTCCAGATCCAGCAAACGCAAGCGCAGCCAGTCAAGCTGCTGGCCCAGCGATTCCAGGTCGGCCGGCCCACTGACGGTTACACGTGCATCGAAACGTCCTTCGCCCAATCGCTGGATCGCCGATTCGAGTTGTGCGATGGGCTTGGAAATGAGCATCGTCGCACCAATCACCAGCAGCAGGGCAATCGGAACGAGTGCCAACAGTTGCCAGTAAATGAAACGCTGAACTTCGCCGGCCATTTTCTGCATCGTATCGACTTCACGGTCCACCAATGAATTGCCCTGCTCGTCGAGTCCGCGGGCCGTCTCCGCCAACGCGGCGAGTTCGGATGCCGCAAGGTTGATAGTTTCGGATTTTCCGCCCGATCTGCCGATGCGTTCGAACAACGCCGTTTCGCGAATGCGCAGGGCCTCCATGGTCTGTTTTTGTTTCGCATCCAGGGGCAGTCCCGCCATCTTGCGCGCTGTCTCGAGGAAGCGTTCGTGCGCGAGTCCGTAGCCCTGCAGCAGGGAGGGGTCACCGATGATGGCGAACTGGCGGATGCTGCGTTCCATGCTGGTGATCTGCTCGATCAGGAATCGTGTGCTCTGCGTGGTTTGCACCGCTTGATAAACCGCGCGTTGGCTGTGCGTGGCCAGTTGATGGATCGAATAGGCATTGTTGATCAGCGCGAAGATGAGCGGCAACACGGCCAGGGAAAAGCCGGCCAGGATCAGCTTGAGAAATGAGCGGGGATAATAGAGTTGCATAACAAAAGGGACCCACTTCATGGCGCGCGCCGTCGCGATAGCACCCGATGGACGGGCGCCCGCGCCTGGGAAACCTCTCTGCAAGGGCATCCTGCGGCCAGCCCGCACTATCGCACGTAACCCAGGATTCCGCCAAAAAACCCCTATCTCGCGACTGGGGCGCGAGGGCCGGCCATTCAAGCAAGCATCTTGGCCTCGACCTGCCCGAAATCGCCAAAATCGGCCAGGACCGCATCTCCGGCTCTGACTTCCGCCGGGGCGATACAAGTCCCCGTGGTGATGGTTTCCCCCGCACGCAGCATGTCGCCGATCAGCGACAACTCGTTGGCGATCCACGTCAACGCAATTCTCGGATCTCCCAGCACGTTGTCGCCCCGTCCTTGCCTCGCCACTTTGCCGTTCACGTAGACCGTGACCGGATGCTGCGGGAGTTTTCGCGCTTGCCACGCAGTGGCAGTGGCCGGGCCGAGGACGAAATAACTCGCGCAGGCGTTATCGGCGATCAGTTGCGCCGCGCCCGCGGACACAAAGTCGCGATAGCGCGAATCCGGAATTTCTATCGCAGGGTGCATGCTCGCAACCGCTTCGATGACTTCATCGATCGAGTAGGGTTTCTTTCGTGGCGGCAAATCGCGCCCCATGCGGAAGGCAAATTCCGCTTCGATGACGCCCATGCTGTTATGGGCCAGAGAGACGCCCTGGCCGGATGCGAACACACGTTTTTCCAGCAATCTTCCGGCGAGAGGTCCGTCAACGCCGATATGCGCCTGACCGGCCTTGCTGGTGGCGGCGATCTTCCAGCCGAATACCTTCTGTTTGGACAGGCGCGCGACTTCAGCCTGGATTCGATAGCCCTCCTGGCGCGTGGACGGGCGACACGCGGGCGGCAACGCATCGATTTGCTGGTTCGCGCTCCAGGTAGACCAGATCTTGTTTGCAGCTTCTTCGATGGCACGACTTTCCATATGGTCGGTTCCCCTTGGTGTTTTTCAGTGCGCAGGACGCACCACGTTGACGAGCGGCTCGCCTCGCGCGAGGCGGTCCAGATTCCGTGCGATCAATCGGCAGCGTCGCGGCAAAAGCGCTTGCGTCCAACCGGATCCATGTGGCGTCATGATTACATTGTCGAGATCTCGAAACGGCAGATTCGACGGCTCGCATTTGTCCTGTCCGGACTTAGGATAGCAATACCAGGTGTCGATCGCAGCGCCGCCAATGCGGCGATCCCGGCATGCTTCGAATAATGCCGCCTCATCGATCAGCGCGCCACGCGCGACATTGATGAGAAAGGCATCAGGTTTCATTTTTCCGAATTGCTCGCGCCCGATCAGCCCGTTCGTTGATGAATCCAGCGGCAGGGAAATCAGAACGAAATCGGATTCCGCGAGCAGGGCGTCGAGCTTGTCCATTGGCTGCACTCGCTCGACCAGGCCATCGGCCGGTCCTGGCGTACGGCTGCATGCCACGATCCGCATGCCGAAAGCTCGAGCGCGCGCCGCCACTTCGCGCCCTATGCGTCCGTAACCGATGATCCCCAGCGTCTGTCCATATAACTCCCCGTGGCGGGGACCCGTGAGGTGAGAGCCATACCATTCGCCCTGTCGCAACGCGGCATCCATGCGCGGTATCCCGATCATTTGCTGGAGCATCGCTGAAAGCACATATTCGGCGATGCCAATCTCATGCTCGAAAACGTTGCACACGGTCGTTTGCGGCGGGACTGCATCGAACGCGATGTCGTCCGTGCCCGCGCCGGGCAAATGCAATAACTTCAGTTTGGGTGCCGGAGGCAGACCGCGGGGCCAACTCATCGAAACCATGGCGTCCGCGCGGCCCAGCTTGCTGGCGAACTCATCGCGATCCTCCGGGTTGGCCACTTCGATCGTCCAATCCGTTTCGAGAAAGTCAGGAACCAGGCCCAGGCGACCGTCGTCATCCGATTTTTTGATAAGTAATTTCAATGTGGAAACTCTGTACGGAATAAAGAACAGCCAGGCATTGGGCCGCGGCGCCCCTGGCGGATGAACTTCTGGCCGCACGCCCTATCTGAGGGCTGAAGCATTCCACAACGCTGCCGTTGTGTGCAATATGCTGCCGTGGCTGCCCCGTGCAGGACGGAGTAGCCGTGATTAATGAGTAGAATCAGTCGCCATGGCCAGACCAGACGCCTGCGCCAGCGGAGCCAGACCGTGCATCGAATTCATGTAGTACAGCATCCTTTCGGAGACAAATCGCCGTGAGCGCAGCCTCTTCTTGCATCCTTGTCACGGGCGGAACCGGCTACATTGGATCGCACACGGTCGTCGAACTGCTGGGCGCCGGCCATGACGTGTTCATAGCCGACAATCTCAGCAACAGCCACGAGCAGGCCATCGAGCGCATAGCCGCCATCGCCGGGCGCAAGCCGGGTTTCGTCAAAATCGACATGCGCGATCGGGCGGCACTTCGAAAGCTCTTCGCCGAGCGTTCGTTCGATGCCGTCATGCATTTCGCGGGATTGAAAGCGGTCGGCGAATCGGTCGAGAAACCACTGCTGTACTACGACAACAACGTCACGGGTACGGTAACGCTGCTGGAATCGATGGCGGAAGCGGGCGTCAATACCCTGGTTTTTTCGTCGTCGGCCACGGTTTACGGCGACCCCTCCGCCGTGCCGATCACCGAAGATTTCCCGCTCGGGGCAACCAACCCCTATGGCCGTACCAAGCTCATCGTCGAGGATATCCTGCGTGACTTGCAGCGTGCGAATCGGCAGTGGCGCATTGCGTTGCTGCGCTACTTCAATCCCGTGGGGGCGCATCCATCGGGTTTGATCGGCGAAGATCCGCGCGGCACCCCGAACAATCTCATGCCCTATGTAGCCAAGGTGGCGGCGGGCATGCTCCCGCAACTGTCGGTCTATGGCGCCGATTACCCCACCCCGGACGGAACCGGCGTGCGCGATTACATCCACGTGGTGGATGTGGCCCAGGGGCACATTGCGGCGCTGCAGGCGCTTGCCGGACCGCCAGACTTGCTGACGCTGAACTTGGGAACCGGTCGGGGCTACAGCGTCCTCGAGATGATCAAGGCATTTTCCGAGGCAAGCGGACGTCCCATCAATTATCGCATCGTGGGAAGGCGGCCGGGGGACGTCGCGGAATGCTACGCCGATCCTTCCCGCGCCTTCGAGCTCATGGGCTGGCGCGCGCAACGCGGGGTGGAAGCCATGTGCGCGGATGTGTGGCGATGGCAAAAAAATTCCTGTTCGGTCGAGTGACCGTGCACCGAGAAGGCGGTTTTTACACCGAACGGACGGTTCGCATCAGGCTTCAGAAGTATCGTGTGAGCAGCAGGCTCGTCGCATGATAATCATAATCCGCGAACGTCTGATTGGAGCTGCGCCGGCCGGTTTCGACGGTGAAGGAGACTTCCGTCAAACGCAGCGGCGTCCATAATGCAGTGATCTGGTAAAGCAGGTCCTTGTCTTCGCGTTGGTTCACCGTTGTCGGTGCGCCCAGATAGTCGCGATTCAGCCGCGAAATCCTGCCGCGTAAAGCAACCTTGGGCGTAATTGACCAGGTCGGACTCACACTGATCCCGGTCACCCGCACATAGTTTGCGGTCAAATCCTGAAAATCCGCGAGTTCCCGCCAGGTCGCGAACTCCCAGTCCAACTTTCCTGTAGGCCTCCAGCGGTAAGTCAGCCGCCAAGTCGGTGAACTGTAATCGCGATTCGATTCCTGGTCGAAGTTACGCTCGCTACGGCCGAAGCGAGCGTAAACGTCCGACAGTCCGGTGGGCGTCCACAGCACGAAGACGGCATACTCTTTCTCGCTGTAATCGTTATCGATCAGCGTTGGGCCAAAACTGGCGGGATTCGGAAAACTCGCATTCGTCGTGCGGTACTGCAGCCCGACCGTATTTTCTGCCGGCGTCAACCAGTTGACCCTGAACGTCGTATTGTTGATCTCCGAGTCCAGCGAGTTGCGGGATTCCGCGCCATGTTCGGTGTCGTACCAATCCCCGACCACCGTCAATTTCACACGGGAGTGTGGGGAATAATTGGCGCTGCCATAGAGGCGATTCTCATTGACGATGTCGCGAACGTTCTGCTGGAAATTCGCGAAACTCTCCAGAAAGCGCCGCTGGCCGAGGCCGAGTTCGCCGCTCCAGTCGTTGCCCACCTGCCATTGCCACTCGCCACGCAGGTCATCGGCCGTATGGTCGAGGTTGTCGAAGCGCTGAAATTTGTAGGCGGTTACATTTGCCTCGGCGATGAACCTCTGGCGGCTGACGCGCAGATCATAGCGCGCCCCGGCGCCCAACTGATAGATGATGTCCGAGCGTTCGGATTCGCCGATGATCGCCTGCGCATCGACATCGTCGGATAACCGGAATAGATTGCTGTCGTAGCTGAGGCCGCCGTACACCTTCAGCTTGAGCGGCTGCTCCTGTTGAATCCATTTTTCTCTTTGCAGCGGAGTGTAGTCTTCCATCTGCTGAGCCAGGCCCGTCTGGCCGAGTGCCAGCAGTGCAAAAAACGCACTGAGTCGCATCAAAATCATCGAACCCCCCGAAGCGAAATACTCCGCCATGACAATCTGCATGGACCCATTCTGCATGGACCCATGGCGGCATGCGTATAGGATAACCTGCCCCGATGGGCCGAAGATATGAAAAGGCGGGCGGAATTTAGTTCGTGCCATGCACCGGCCAGACCACGAATTCGGCGGTTGCTCGGTATGGCGTGAAACAAAAGTCCACGGGAAGGCCCGTTGGCGCGGCGCACAGACAGATGCTCTGCAGCGCCTGAACTGGAGAAGTGGTGCCGGGAGCCGGAATCGAACCGGCACGCCTGTTAAGGGCGCGGGATTTTGAGTCCCGTGCGTCTACCAGTTCCGCCATCCCGGCACGGGGGACGCAATTATCGGCATTTCTTCAGCGCCGGGCAACCGGCTTTGGCCCGATCGCCCGATATAATGCGCGCGATGCGAATAGAAGAGTTCGATTACGAACTGCCACCGGCCCTCATTGCCCAGTTTCCACCCGAACAACGCGCGGCCGGCCGGATGCTGCATCTCGACGGCAACACCGGGAGGTACACCGATTACCGCTTTGCTGACTTGCCGAAATTCGTGCAGGAAGGGGACTTGTTCGTGTTCAACGACACGCGCGTGATCAAGGCCAGACTCCTCGGGGTGAAAGCCACGGGCGGCAAAGTGGAGGCGCTGATCGAGCGTGTGGTAGCGCCGCGCCGCGCACTTGCCATGCTGCGCGCAAGCCATGCGCCCGCGCCGGGACAAAGCATGACGTTCGGCAAAGCCGACACGGCGGTGGTTATTGAGCGCAGTGAAAACTTCTTCCTGCTCGAATTCGCCGATGACGTGCTGGCGGTGCTCGAGCGATCGGGCGAAGTGCCGCTGCCCCCCTATATCGAACGCGGGGCCGAAAACCAGGACCTGGCGCGTTACCAGACGGTTTATGCGCGCAACCCCGGCGCGGTGGCCGCGCCCACGGCAGGGTTGCATTTCGACCAGGCCATGCTCGATTCCATTGCGGCCCGCGGCGCCACCGTGGCGTATGTGACCCTGCATGTCGGCGCCGGCACCTTCCAGCCGGTCCGGGTCGATGAGGTGAACGAGCATGTCATGCATGGAGAGCATTACTCGATCCCGGAAGAAACCGCTTCGGCCGTGGACGACACCAGGGCGCGCGGCGGCCGCATCACGGCTGTGGGTACCACCAGCCTGCGTGCCCTGGAGTCGGCGGCGCACGCCGGCCGCCTGGCCTGCTTCACGGGGGAGACGCGACTGTTCATCACCCCTGGCTACCGCTTCAGGCTGGTCGACCGACTTCTGACCAACTTCCATTTACCGCGCTCGACGCTGCTGATGCTCGTCAGCGCCTTTGCCGGGCTGGACCATGTGCGTGCGGCCTATCAGCATGCCATCCGGGAGGGATACCGATTCTTCAGTTACGGCGACGCGATGCTGATCGATCGCGCCGCCGGTTCGCGCGTGCCAGCCTGATGCAGTTTGAAGTGCTTGCGCGCGATGGATTGGCGCGGCGCGGCCGCCTGGCGCTGCCCCATGGCAGTGTGGACACACCGGTATTCATGCCGGTGGGGACCTACGGCTCGGTCAAGGCGATGAGCCCGGCAGATCTGGTCGCCGTCGGCGCGCAGATCGTTCTTGGCAATACTTTCCATCTTTGGTTGCGCCCGGGTCTGGAGGTCATAGAGGCCCACGGCGGACTGCACCGCTTCATGGCGTGGGACAGGCCGATCCTGACCGACTCAGGCGGATTCCAGGTGTTCAGCCTGGGCGAAATGCGCAAGATCAGCGAAGAGGGAGTCAAGTTCCGTTCGCCCGTCAATGGAGACGCCTGTTTTCTGTCTCCCGAAGAGTCCATGCGCATCCAGCGCACGCTCAACTCCGACGTGGTGATGATTTTTGACGAATGCACGGCTTACCCCGCGAACGAGGCTGAGGCGGCCGCCTCGATGCGCCTGTCGCTGCGGTGGGCAGAGCGCAGCAAGCGCGCGCATGCAGGCAACCCCAATGCCTTGTTCGGAATCGTGCAGGGTGGCATGCATGAAGCGCTGCGCGAGGAATCGATGCGCGGCCTGCAGGACATCGGATTCGATGGTTATGCAATCGGCGGGTTGTCGGTCGGCGAGCCAAAATCCGACATGCAACGAATATTGCGGCATACGGCGCCGCAACTGCCTGCCGCGGCGCCTCGCTATCTGATGGGTGTGGGGACACCTGCCGACATCATCGATGCGGTGGCGAGCGGCATAGATATGCTCGATTGCGTGATGCCCACGCGCAATGCGCGCAACGGCTGGCTTTTTACCCGCAACGGCACCATCCGCTTGCGCAACGCCCGCTATCGCGATGATATCCGCCCCCTGGACGACGCCTGCGCCTGTTACACCTGCACGCATTTCTCGCGCGCCTACCTGCATCATCTGCAGCGGGCCAACGAGATTCTCGGTTCCCATCTGAATACTGTCCATAATCTGCATTTTTATCAGCAGCTCATGAGCGAATTGCGCCAGGCCATCGAAGCCGGAAAACTGGCGGAATATGCCGCATCGGCGAGGTTGACCGCGGAGCAGCCGTGCTAAAATGCGCCACTTTTTTGCCGGACTGCGCGCGATCAACGGGCTGGCGGATTCTGAGCAGCCCCTGCGGAGCCACCGGTCCGTGGCCATCCGAGCTTGAGCGCTTAACCACATTGGAGGACTTTCCGTGCTAATCAGCAACGCATATGCCCAGGCCGCACCGGCCGGGGGCGGATTCGATCTGTTCCAGATGCTCCCCCTGGTG
>CBDDRM010000175.1:0-9903 GCA_965233135.1 uncultured bacterium
CGCGTGCGCGCCGTCATGGGCTCGTGCTGCCGAACCAGCTGGCGATGCGGTAGTAAATGCGCTCGAAGAGTTTCAGCAAGCGGCCTTCACGCGGATCGAACGGGCGGTACTGCAAGTGCATGAATGCCGCGACGTCGAGCGCTTCCTGGTGCGTGAGGCTGCGTTCCTTGCCGATCGGCATGTTGGCCCAGACGAAGCCGGCCATGCGTTGCACGTTGTGCAGTCCGGCACCCGCGTTGAACGAGTCGCTGCCCCACACCGGAGGAAAAGGACTGTGACCTCCGCCGTCCACGGCATGGCAGGCGGCGCATTCGCGCTGGTACACCGCCTGTCCGCGCGCCGGGTTGGGGTCCGCACCGGTATCGGGCAAGGTCGGCACGCCCGCGCCCTTGGGTGGCCGGCCGATGACTTCGCCTTCGGACAGGTAATTGACGTAGGCGGCAACAGCTTGCACCTCGGCCGATTCTTCCGGCGGCATGATGCCGTTGAGGCTGTACAGGAAGCAGTCGCGAATGCGCAGGCCGATGCCGTTGCGCACGCCGTTCTTGGCGCGCCACTTCGGATAGATGCCGCCGACATTCAAGGGAAACGCGTCGGGTTGCGTCCCGCCTTTCAGGTGACAACTGGTGCAGTTGAGCGCGTTGCCGGCGTAGCGCGGCGCGTAACGCCGGCTCTGCATCACGATGTTGTAGCCGAAAACTACGTTGCTCTCGTAGTCGTCGAGCACTGCGCGCTGCTTCAGTTCCTCGATCGTGGGGCGCGCGTTGACCGCTAGCGATATTCCGGTCAGGAGCAGCAGCGCGAGGATCGCGAAAAGCGTTTTGTGCATGGCCTTATTGTTTGCAGCGTGCCCGGGCCGCGGTTTCGCCGCTGCCGATACCAATGATGCCAGGTGCGGCAGCGCGCCGCCGCGCCTGGCATGATCCTACCCTTCTGTGCGTCAGCCGGCGAACAGGTAAGTGCAGCCGCGCGACACGGCTCCCTGGCATGCCACCAGTCCGGAGGGCGCGCGGGCGATGTCCGGAAGCACGGCGGCGCTCCAGTCGGCCTTCACGTCCTCGTGTTTCAGGCCCATGTGCTTGGCGACTTCGCCGCTGTAGAAATGAATCGCCATGTTGCAGGCGGCCACCCTCACCCCGCGGTCTATGATCTTCTGCAGCGCCATCTCCGGCAGGAAGGGCTCGGCCATGCTCAGGTAATACGGATTGCGCACAGCGGGTTTGCCTGTGTCGGGATCGGTGACCTTGAACACTTCGCCGAGTCTGTACTTTTCCCAGGCCGAATCGTTCAATGCGATGGGAATCGCGTTGTGGCGCAGCACCAGCGCAGCACCCACGTCGCGTTCAGTCAGCCCGTAAGCCTGGGGTGCCGTTAGAAGCCAGACCCAGGCCCAGGCCAGGGCCATGCCGTCATTGGGTTCGCGCATGTCGAGCACGACGCGATGCTTGCCCGGGATACTGTCGAGCCAGCGCGTGAAATCGGTGGACGGGCTTTCGGCTGCGACAGCCGTCGACGCCGGCAGGACGGCCGCTACGCTGATCGCGGCCATCGCGCTGGCCAGCCCCATGAAATCGCGACGGTCAAGTTGCAAGGCAGAGTGTTCCATATCGACCTCCAGTGGTGATGTTGGAAAACAGACTCAGGACATTGCTGCACTCGGGAAACGCACATCATGTACGGGCGAATTCGCCACCCGGCTCACGCCATGCAGGATGGCATTGCGGGATCGCGAAGCGTCGGCTTCCGTTATAGGAGGCACGAAATGCGGTGTCAAGCACACTGAGAATGTGTAAGTCATACGTACATCGCGATGCGTGGCGCGCCCTGCCGCGCGCACCGCGGCGAACGCCGGAGCGCAAGCAAAACGCCGCGTTGCGCGTGTTCGCATGCGCTGTTTGCGTGGTATGGTTCGAATTCAAAATAGACCCGTGACGAGCATCGATCGGTCTTGTCACGATGGCAAAACGGGGAGGGGACCCAATGCTTTATTCGCTGCGCATCAAGCGGTGCGCGAGTCTCGCGGCGTGGCTGCTGGCGTTGTGCGCCGCCGCGGGCGGTGTGCAGGCGCAGCAACACAAATGGAAGGTACAGCACCTGTACGCGCCGAACACCACGGTCTACAAGGATTTTCAGGCGTTTGCCGCGCGCGTGAAAGAAGCCACCAAAGGCGAGGTCGACATCCAGGCCTTCCCGGTGGCCACCATCGTGCCGCAAGCCGAAGCGCTCGACGCCATCCAGGCGGGTCTGCTCGATGGCGCCGCCGGCGTCATGGCGTATCAGGGCGGCAAGGAGCCCGCGGCGGCATTCTGGGACATGACTGCCGCGTACGACCATCCGCTGCATCTGATGATGTGGTATCGCCAGGGTGGCGGCATGGCAGTCATGAACAAGATTGCCGGCAAATGGAACGCCGTATTCCTTGGCCCGATTCTGCTGGGTCCCGAATCGATCCCGTCGAAGAAGCCCATCAGGTCGATTGCGGATTTCAAGGGTGTCAAGATGCGCGCGCCCGACGGCATTCCCGCCGAGATCTTTGCGTCGCTCGGCGCTTCGGTGTCGGTCATGCCGGGAACCGAGGTTTATACCGCGCTCGACACCGGCAAGATCGAAGCGACCGACTGGGGCACGCTGTCGGTCAACGACGAAGCCGGCTACAACCGCATCGCGCCGTACGCAATTTATCCTGGCATCCACTCGATGAATTCGGTGGACTTCGTCGTCGCGAAACGCAAGTGGAACGCTTTATCCGCCGAGCAGAAGGCGATCGTGACGGCGGCAGTGGACGAATGGTGCCTGCGTTCGTGGATGAGCCAGGAGCAGGAGGACCGCAAGGCCGTTGCCAAGCGCAAGCCCGAAACGCTGGTGCAATGGGGTGAAAAAGAGAGGGCTGAATTCCGCAATGCCTCGCAGAAAGTCTGGCAGAAATGGTCGAAGAAGAGTCCGCTGGCCAAAGAAATCTATGAAAGCCAGACCCGGTTTCTGAAGTCGATCGGCAAACTCTGAGGGCTGATCCGGCACTGAACGGCCGGAGCCCGGACGCGAAGCGGCACCCGGCAGCGCGGTAAGAAGAATAAAGACAAGGGGAAGAAGTCCCATGACGGAATCGGCTCCCGCTGCCGAAGCGCCCGGCAAGAACGTCATCGATCGCTCCATCGAGGCCATCGCCAAGGTGCTGAGCCTGTGCTTTGCGCTGTCGATCGTGGTGACGATCTACGACGTGACCATGGACGTCTTGTTCCGCTCCCCGACCGTCTGGGTGTACGACGTCGTCACCACCGCCATCGCCGTGGCCTTTCTGATCGGCGGGTCGTACGCCCTCATGCGCCTCGAGCACATCCGCATCACCGCGCTCTACGACCGTTACTCGACCCGCGCCCGGCTCGTCTGCGATATCGTCGGCTCGCTGCTCGCGCTGGTTTACCTGGCGGTGTTCGCCTGGTTCTCGTACAACATGGCGTCGCTGTCGGTGCAGGATTGGGAGGTCAGCGGCTCCGCCTGGGCGCAGCCCACGCCAGTCGTCGTCAAGGTCGCCATGGTGTTGGGTGCGCTGCTGATGATCGTGCAGATGATCTCCAACATTCGCAGCGATCTGAAGGCATTGCGTGGCAGGCGCTGAAGCCATGGGCATCGAGGGCATCTCGCTGCTGATGCTGGCAGCCTTCGTGCTGCTGATCGTCGTGCTGGGCATGCCGATCGCGTTTGCCACCGGCCTGATCGCGGTGGTGTTCTGCGCCGTGTTCGCCGATCTGGACAGCCTCGCCATCGTCACGTTTCGCACCTACGGTTTCGTCAATTCGTACGTGCTGCTGTCGGTGCCGATGTTCCTGATGATGGCCAACATCCTGGACAAATCCGGCGTCGCACACGACCTGTACGATGCGCTGAAGATCTGGGCCGGGCGGCTGCCTGGCGGGGTCGCGGTCATGACCCTGGTCGCGGCCTCCGTCATGGCGGCGATGACCGGCATCATCGGCGGTGAAGTCATTCTGCTCGGCCTGGTCGCGCTGCCGCAGATGCTGCGTCTGCGCTACGACTCGAAGCTTGCAATCGGCGTGGTATGCGCCGGCGGCTCGCTGGGCACGATGATCCCGCCGAGTCTCGTGCTGGTGTTCTACGGCCTGACGACGTCCACGTCGATCGGCGATCTGTTCGTGGCCTCGACGGTGCCCGGCATCCTGCTTGCACTGATCTATATCGCATACGTGCTGATCCGCTGCGGCATCAATCCTGCGCTCGGGCCGCCGGCGCCGCCGGAGATCTACAACATTCCGCTTCGCAAGAAATTCGCCGCACTCAAAAAAGTCATCCTGCCGCTGCTGATCATTTTTTCCGTGCTCGGCAGTATTTACGGCGGCATTACGTCGGTCAGCGAGGCCGCCGCCATGGGGGTGGCCGGCGTGACGATCGCGGCGGCGATCCGGCGCACGCTTTCCTACGCGATGCTGCGCGACTCACTGTTCTCCGCGATGTCCACCTGCGGCCTGTTGATCTGGCTGTCGATCGGGGCCAATGCCATGGTCGGCGTTTACAATCTGCTGGGCGGCATCACTTATCTGAAAACCGTCATGACCGGCCTGCCGGTCGAGCCGCTGGGCGTGATCCTGATCATGATGGCGATTTTTCTCGTGCTCGGCATGTTCATGGACTGGTTCTCGATCATGTTGCTGACCATGCCGATTTTCGGGCCGACGGTCACCGCGCTGGGCTACGACCTGATCTGGTTCGGCGTGCTGTTCAACATCACCATGCAGGTCGGTTACCTGTCGCCGCCCTTCGGGCAGGCGGCGTTTTATCTGAAGTCGGTAACACCGCCCGACATCAGCCTGAACCATATCTTCGTGTCCCTGCTGCCGTTCATTGCGCTGCAGATCGTCGGTTTGATGATCGTGCTATTCATCCCGGACGTGGCCTTGTTCCTGCCGCGCTGGCTGCAGCAATAGAGCCAAACGAGCTCGCAACTTGAGGAAGGTTCGAGCATGACGAGCGTGGCATTTTCCGCGCATGACGCGGCCTGGATCGCCGACGACGTCGAGGCGCGCGCCTTCGCCGATCTGTACCGGGCAGCGCCGGCCGACGTGCGTGCCAGGCTGGGCCTGGAAGTGCGCGCGCTGTCCGGCGCCACTTTGTTTATCGCCCCCGGCTTTCCCACGCCGCTGTTCAACCGCACCATCGGGTTGGGCATGTCTTCGCGCACGAACATGACCTACGTGCACAAGATCGAGGATTTTTATCGCAAGGCCGGCAGCGCGGGTTGGTGGCTGCACTGGAATCCGTTCGCCTTGCCCGAGGATATGCCCGCGCGCCTGCTCGAATGGGGGTTCACGCCGCCAAAGCGGCGCAGCTGGGCAAAGATGCTGCGCCCGTCCGTGCCCGCGCCGGTCATCGCCTCAGGACTCAAGATAGGTCCTGCGCGCATTGAACAGGTGCGCGATGTGGTGGCGAGCATCGTGCAATCGTTCGAAATGCCGGCGTTCATGCAGGAGTGGCTGGAACAATTGCATCGGCGGCCGCGCTGGACGCTCTATTCAGCGCTCGACGGCGGGGCCGTGGTGGGCGGCGGCTGTCTGTTCCTGGACGGGGACAGCGCGTGGCTGGGCATGGGCTCGGTGCTCACTGCGCAGCGCCGGCGCGGCGGGCAGGGCGCGCTGATGGCGCGCCGCATCGCCGATGCGATGGCGCGAGGGGCCACCAAGATCGTGACGGAGACCGGCGAGCCGATTGCCGACGAGCCGAATCCGTCGCTCGACAACATGACGCGCTGCGGTTTCGTGCGCGTGGCCTCGCGCCTGAATTTTGTCGCGCCGGCGTAGCGCGGTTGTGGACCGGGCGCCGCGCGTGCATGATCGGACTCGTGCCTGCCTGAACATCGTCGATCCGCTGGAGTGTCCCCATGGCTTTTGATCTGCTCATCCGCAATGGCCTGGTTGTCGATGGCACCGGTGCGCCGGGCCGTCACGCGGACGTCGCCGTGACCGACGGCAGGATCGCGGAAATCGGCCGGATCGCCGGCGCCGCGCGGCAAACCATCGATGCGTCGGATTGCGTGGTCGCGCCGGGCTTCATCGACCCGCATACCCATTACGACGCGCAGATTTGCTGGGACGGGGCGGTGACGCCGTCGTCCTGGCACGGCGTAACCAGTGTCGTCATGGGCAACTGTGGCGTCGGCATTGCACCCTGCCGGCCGGCCTCGCGCGAAATCGCCATGCGCGATCTGGTCAATGTCGAATCCATTCCTTTCGAAGTGCTGTCCAAGGGCATCACCTGGGACTGGGAGACGTTCCCCGAATACATGGACGCCGCCGCGCGGCGCAAGCCTTCGGTGAACCTGGGCTTTCTCGCGCCGCTGACGCCGTTCCGGCATTACGTCATGGGAGAAGCGTCGATGGAGCGGGCTGCCACTTCCGCGGAAACCGCGAAGATTCGCGCGCTGCTGGCCGGCGCGATGGATGCTGGCGCATTCGGTTTTTCCAGCACCATCCTGAACCAGCATCTGGGTTTCGGCGGGCGGCCGCTCGCCTGCCGCAATGCCAGTCGCGACGAACTGAAGGCCTATGCGAACGTGCTCAAGGAAAAGAACAAAGGCGCCATCGAAGTCGCGCTCACGCGCCAGATCGGCGTGCTCGAGGAAGACCAGTGCGAAACCCTGGATTTCCTGCTCGACGAAAGCGGCCGGCCGGTCACGTTCATCGCGCTGTTCGACCGCGACGATATCTCCGAAGCCGTGCGCGACACGCTCAGGCGCGCCGGGCCGATGATCGCCAAGGGCGCGCGCCCGCAAACTTCGCCGCTGCCGCTCACGCGCGAAATCGACATGCACAGCCCGTTCGCCTTCGCCGCGTTCCCGTCGTGGAAGCGGGTGTTCGCGGACACCTCGCCCGCGGCGCAGAAAGCGGTGTATGCCGATCCGGCGTTTCGCAACCAGTTCCGCGAGGATCTGAAAAATCCGATGGGCTTCGGCAACTGGGCGCGCATCACGCTGCACGAAGTGCGCAATCCCGGGCTCAAGCGCTTCGAAGGTCAGACCGTCGCGGACATCGCACGCGCCGAAGGCAAGGACGGCGTGGACACGCTGCTCGACCTGACCCTGGCCGACGATCTCGCGCTGGAATTCACCATGGCGTCCTACAACACGCGCATCGACCGCATGACCGAACTGCTGAACAACCCGGCGATCCTGATCGGCCTGGGCGACGGTGGCGCGCACGTGGACATGCTGTGCGATTCCGGTTATCCGACATACCTGCTCGGCACCTGGGTGCGCGAACGCGGCGTGCTCACCCTGCCCGAAGCCGTCCGTCGCCTGACCTCCGATCCGGCCGATATGTTCGGCATCAAGGATCGCGGCCGCCTGCGCGCGGGACTGGCCGCGGATATCGCCATATTCGATCCTGCGACGGTCGGCTCGTCGAATCGCGGCGAGCGGCGCTACGATCTGCCGGGCGGCGGCAAGCGCATGGTCATGCCTTCGCGCGGCGTGCGCAGCACGATCGTGAATGGCGTGCCCACGTATGCCGACGGCGCATTGACCGGCGCATCGGCGGGGCAGGTGCTGCGCTCCTGATCAGAGCGCCGCGCTCGGCTCCCCTGGCAAAGGCATAGCATCGAGCGTGCATGGGACTGTTCCTGCGTTCGCCAATTGCAGTTCAACGCAAAAGCCATGCGCCGTGGCCGGCAACCGGAGTCGACCGCCGTGTGCGCGCGCGATCAGATCGGCCAACGCAAGACCCAGGCCGACCGAGCCTTCGCCAGTCTGGTGCTCCAGATCTTGTTGCAGGGCCAGCCGGCGCTCGTCGCTTACGCCCGATCCGTTGTCGGTGATGCGCAAACACTGCGGCGCCGGAGTCGTCACTACCACCTCGTGCGCGCCATTGCGCACGGCGTTATCCAGCAGATTGATGAGCGCGGCAGTGATCAGGTCCGCGTCCGCCTGCAGCGGATGCGTTGCTTCCACCCGCACGACCAGGCCTTCGATCGGCGTGCGCGCCAGCAGTTCGGACAGATGCAGCGGCTGGCGATGCACCTCGGAGCCGCTGCGAAACAACGTCAACAGCGCTGCCACCACATATTGCAGACGGTCGGCCGCAAGCCGCATGCGCTGCAGGCGGGGTTGCAGTTCCTTCGGTGCTTCGCGCAGCGCCACGGCCAGTTGCGCGTCGATGCCGGCCAACGGCGTGCGCAGCGCGTGCGCAGCGTGTGCCGAGAACGCTCGTTCCTGCGCCATGCGTCGTGCCAGGCGTGCGCCCAGCGAGTCGATGGCGTCGTGCACCGGTTGCAACTCCTGGCGCTGTGCGGTGCCGAGTACGGCGCCTGCGGCCAGCGGGTCGTGCCTGGCCAGGCGTTGCGACAGCGTCTTGAGCGGCATCAGCTCGTGACGCACGCGGCCGCGCAACCAGAGCAAAGCCAGCCCGGCCATCGGCAGCGAGGCCAGAGTCACCGCCAATGCCATGTCGACACGCGTCTCGTGACGCTCCGCGCGCGACTGCGCCACGTAGAGCCAATGTCCGGCCGAGCGCAGCGGCACCCCGTAGACGCGCCAACCTGGCACATCGGAAAACCCGGTCGAGGCGGTGGAGCGCAGCGGCGCGGTTGGCGCCGTCGCGGAGGCCCGCAACAATCTCGGCGCATGTGCTGCGGGCTCATGCGCGACCAACTGCCAGACCAGGCGTCCGCTGTCCGGCGTGGCCGGCGTTTGTAAAGGGGCGGACACTGCCGTGGATGCACTGCCGACCTCGCCACTTTGCAACAGCGGCACGAAAATATCTTCTGCGGCAGCGCGCAGCGTGTCGTCCAGCAACTCTTCCGCTTCGTGCTGCACCGACAGCCACACCGCCAGCGCCAGCGCAGCGCCCCAGAGGATCGCCCAGAACAGTAACGCGCGCGAGACGCGACCGACGATGGATGGCAACGAAGTCATCCGGCGTCTCCGAGCCGGTACCCCAGACCGCGAATGGTCTCGATCACGTTGCGTCCCAGCTTGCGGCGCAGGCTTGATACATGAACTTCCAGCACGTTGCTGGCCACATCGGTTTCGGTGCCGGTGATCAGGTGCTCCAGGTCGGCCTTCGACACGATGCGGCCGGCGCGCAGCAGCAAGGCTTCGAGTACCGCCCATTCGCGCGCTGTCAGCATGACGCGTTGTCCCCGCAAAAACGCGGTACGCGCCCTGAGGTCCACTTCGACCTCGCCTAACGTTACCCGTGCGCCCGCGGCGCCAGCGCTGCGGCGGCACACGGCGCGCAGCCGCGCGACCAGTTCCTCCGGCTGAAAGGGCTTGACGAGGTAATCGTCTGCGCCGCTGTCCAGGCCACGGATGCGGTCTTTCATCTGGTCGCGTGCCGTGAGCATGAGCGCAGGCGTCGCCTGGCCGCGCGCGCGGCGTGCGCACAACCAATCCAGACCCGAGCCATCGGGCAGCTGCCAGTCCACCAGCCACGCATCGAAAGGTTCGCCCTGCCACGCCTGCGCCTGGCCCAATGCGCGGCACCAGTGCACCTGGTGGCCCTCGGCGCACAGGAAGTCGCGCAGGCCTTCGCCGAGCGTGTCGTCGTCTTCGATCAGAAGCAGGTGCATGGGACGGAACAGTATCACCTCCTCGCACGACTGGAGCTTCAGGTTGGCTTCAGTTGCTGGCGGCCTACTGGCCGCCATGACGATTCCTCACGCCGCCGCGTCCGGGAACGATCCGGTGCCTGGCCAGCGTCGCTGGTTCGCGCCCGCCTTTGCCATCACTGCCTCGTCCGAACAACTGCTATGGGCCGCAAGCCTGTTCTGGACACTGGCAGCCAACCGGCTGTTCCTGGGCGCCGCGTTGCATTCGCGCGATCTGTCACGACCTGCGAACTGGGCCTTCGCATTGACCTTGGCAATCATGCTCACCTGCCTGCATTACCTGCTGTTGGC
>CBDDRM010000176.1:0-69482 GCA_965233135.1 uncultured bacterium
GTGCTGCGAATGATCCTGGAGGGCCACGGGGCCCGCGTCGAAACCGCGCATTCGGTGGCCGATGCACTGGCAAAAATCAAACACGATCCCCCCGATGTGCTGGTCAGCGATATCGGTATGCCGGGCCAAAGCGGCTATCAGTTGATCGAAGCGGTGCGAAAACTGAAAGGTTATGCTGCAAGTATGCTGGCGGTTGCGGTTACCGCCTTCTCGCGGCCGGAAGACCGCAAGGCCGCGTTGCGAGCCGGTTTCAATATGCACCTGGCCAAACCACTTAACGCGGCAGAACTCATCACGGCCATCGAGCGTACCCCCGACAGTTGATCCAGGTGGAGTGGCTGCAGCGTTTCGGCGCGATTACTGAGGTGATCCGCATCACACCTTTTCATGGCAAGGAGATTTTACGCTGGCACGCTTTTAGTAAGCCGTCCGGCGCCTTTCGTCTGCTCCCGCGCCGTTCTAGTATCTGCACTCGTCGGCCGACGATCATCCAAAGTCATGCGTAACGCACGAAGGTGTTAATGATGAGTACTAATCTGAGCCTGATGAAACGACGACTTGAAGTCTGCGAACAGGCAAAGGACCTGGCGCTGACGGGGGCATTCGAGAATTTCGACAAGGTCGTTCAAGCGTTGCGGACTTTTGGCCTGAACGCGGGCCTGGATCCCCAGGTCGTGCTCGCGCGCGAGCGCGGAACCATCAACAAGCTTTGCAGAAGAAGTCGTCCTGTCCGATAAGCGCGCGAAATCGTTCGCCGTACTCCCCAACATCCCGATTAGCCTGCGCAGTCGCGCGCACCATCCGAGCCCGTGCGACATCACGATTGCGGCAGGATCGATGCCACCATCATGGTTGCCGGTCGGCCGTCGTACTCGATAGCCGCGGCGGCGACCTCCACGTTGAGCAGACCGCCATTCCGGGAGACATGCTGTTGCAACCGCCGCGAGAGCGAGGCATCCGGTCGCAGCGCGACTTGGCCGCGTTGCAGCTCAATCATGGTCATTGTCAGGAATTCGTCCCGGCTGAATCCGTAGCGATCGACGGCCCTGTCGTTGACGGCCAGGATGCGCAGGCTCTCCGCATCGTAGACGAATGTCGGATGCGGACTGGAATGAAACAAGCCGCGATAGCGGCGCTCGCTTTCGCGCAGTTCCTGTTCCAGGGCGCGCCGCGCGCGGCGTTCATGGGTATCTTTCATCGCCCGGTCGACTGCTGACGGCAGCCGCTGCAGGTTGCTCTTGAGCACGTAGTCGGTTGCGCCCTCACGCAGGACGCGAACGGCATTTTCCTCGCCAATCGTGCCCGATACGAAAATAAACGGGACGTCAGGACAAGTGCGCCTCGCGATTGCCAGCGCCTCCATGCCGTTGAACCGTGGCATCGAAAGATCGGACAAAATCACTTGCGGCTCGAACTCTCCGATTTCGCGCAGGAAATCGACCGCTGTGTCTGTCCGGCGGATGTCGCAATCGATCTGCGTGCGTGAGAACTCCTTCGCTGCCAGTTCCACGTCGGCGACGTTATCCTCGACCATCAGAATTTTATAGCGGCGGTTCATTATCGCGACTCGGCAGGACGCGAAGCGCGTGCGGCGTGTTTTGCCGGATGTGGGAAAGAACTGTCCTTGTACATGTTCTCCGTTTTTTGATTGCGCACTATTCCGGGACTCTACAGTGCGCGCGATGCATCGCGCAACTCCCTTCGTGCGGCGACGAAAGACGCTTGTGCCGGATTGACGAGAGACCGGTCGGGTTGCGAAGCTGGCAGACTTGGCGGCGCGCCCACTGGGCGCAGCCATGGCTGGCCAAAGTCCGGACCGCGCGGCCGGGAGAAAAAAGGCGGTCGGCGCAATCCTCTCAAATGGCAGATTTGACGCGTTCGTCGACCTGGGCTAGCGTGCATCCCGAACGGTTCACAGGAAAGAAGCATGATGACGACTGTTACGCTCAGATTGCCGGCCAAGCTCAATCGGCGCATAGCGCGCGCCGCCAGACAGAAGGGCCAGAGCCCGACATGCTGGATGCTGGCGGCACTCGAACACGAAGTCGAGCGCAAGGAGCGCTTTTTCGATTACGTCAAGCAAGCCCGGCGGGCGGCGACAGAGGCGGGTCGGGTCGAGGAACTGGAGTCGCGAATCCGCGCGCGCTTCTGGCTGGGCCAGTTTTGCGCAGGTAAAGCTGTGACTCGTTCGCACGCGCGGCGCGCAAACTGAAAACGCCATGCGCAAGACGGTGGAAACGGCAGGGCACTTGTGTCACGCGAGTCTGCCCGCAGCGCTGAACCCGCGAGCAACCCCGTCGCGAGGATAATCCAGCGCGCGCACTTTCCTGAACCCGAAAAACGAAAGCGGATCCATGGCAACGAATGAGCACGTGATCAGCGATGCGCAACACCGCACCCAATTGCGACGCGCGGTGATCGCAAGCACGATAGGCACCACCATCGAGTGGTACGACTTCTTTCTGTATAGCATCGTCACGGGCCTGGTATTCGCCAAGCTTTACTTTCCGCAGTCAGATCCGCTCATCGGCACGTTGCAGGCCTTCGGCATTTACGCGGTGGGCTTCGTCGCGCGGCCGGTAGGCGCCGCGATCTTTGGCCACTATGGAGACCGTATCGGGCGCAAGTCGACGCTGATCGCCACGCTCATGCTCATGGGAATCGCCACTTTTCTGGTGGCCTTCGTGCCTACCTACGAGCAGATCGGCGTTTGGGGCGCGGTGCTGCTCACGGTCCTGAGATTCCTGCAAGGCGTGGGCGTGGGCGGCGAGTGGGGCGGCTCGGTGCTGATGTCCATGGAGTGGGCCAAGACCAATGCGCATCGCGGCTTCATCGCCTCCTGGCCGCAGTTCGGAGTGCCCGCCGGTTTGTTTCTGGCAAATCTTGCGGTGCTGGGTTTCAGCTGGTATTCCGGAGACGAGTTCCTGCAATGGGGATGGCGGGTGCCATTTTTCCTGAGCATCTTCCTGATCGGGATTGGCCTTTATATCCGGCTGAACATTCTGGAAACCCCGGTGTTCGCCAAACTGCTGGCCGAGAAGCGCATCGAGCGCCAGCCGATGATCGAAGTGATCAAGCGCCACCCGAAGCAAATCCTGTTGTCGGCGTTCGCGCGCATGGGCGAGCAGGCGCCGTTCTATATCTTCACTGCCTTTATTTTCACGTACGCGACGTTGCACCTGAACAGCCCGCGCGACTTCGTTCTGACGGCACTGCTGGCGGCGTCCCTGCTCTCCTTCGTCACGGTACCGCTCAGTGGTTATATTTCCGATCGCATCGGGCGCAAGAGAATGTACATGCTGGGCGCGGTGGCCACAGGAGTGTTCGGGTTCGCGTACTTCGCCATGCTCGACACGATGGTGCCGCAGTGGATATTCATCGCCGTGCTCGTGTCACTGATTCCGCACGACATGATGTACGGCCCGCAGGCGGCCCTGATCGCCGAGTCTTTCACCGGCCGTTTGCGCTATAGCGGCGCGTCCCTGGGTTATCAGCTCGCGTCCGTCATTGCCGGCGGACCGGCGCCGCTGATTGCTGCGGCGCTGTATGCGTATTACAAATCGGGCTACGCGATCGCGGTATTCGTATTGGTCTGCGCCGTCATCAGCCTGATCGCAACGGCGATGCTCAAGGACTACACCAACCAGGACATATCGCGGGAATACGACGAGGGCTAAACCGTACCGCGCCGGCAGAGGGGCCATGGCAGACTTCGAGGCAATCAAGCGCCAGCAGCAGCGGATCTGGGCGAAAGGCGATTTCGCGATGATCGGTTGGCATACGGTCTATCCGGGCGAGTTGCTGTGCGAAGCGGTGCAATTGCGCGCCGGCGAGAAGGTCCTCGATGTCGCCACCGGCAGCGGCAATACCGCGCTGTCCGCGGCGCGAAGGAATTGCGAAGCCAGCGGCATCGATTATGTGCCGGCGCTGATCGAGCGGGCGCGCCAGCGCGCGGTGCTGGAGAGTCTTCCAGCGAAGTTCGAAGTCGGCGATTGCGAAGAGATCCCGTTTGCGCAGGCGAATTTCGATGTCGTGCTGTCGGTTTTCGGCTCGATGTTCGCGCCTGATGCCGAACGGGCCGCAGCGGAGTTGCTGCGCGTGTGCCGCCCGGGAGGGCGCATCGGCCTGGCCAACTGGACGCCGGATGGGTTCTGGGGGCAGACTTTTGGTCTGGTGGGCAAGTATGTTCCACCCCCCGCGGGCGTGCAGCCCCCGGTTGAATGGGGAACCGAACGACGATTGGAAGAACTTTTCGCTGCCGGTGTCAGTTCGATGAATGTCGCCCGGCGCAGCGCGCTTTTTCGCTTCCGCAGCAGCGCGCATTGGATCGAAGTGTTCAGCCGCTATTTCGGACCGATCATCCGTGTGCGTGAAACCCTGGACGACGCGGGCCAGCGCGAATTCGTGGCCGAACTCGATGCCATGCTCCACCGTTTCAACAAATCCGGCGATGACACCCTGATGGTATCGGCGGACTATCTCGAAGTCGTCATGACTCGCGGATGACGTTGCACACGATGACGTTGTTGCGACGCAGCGAGGCTGTTATGCGAGAAATGGTCAGTCAGGTATGTCCGCGGCAGGGATGCTCGGCGTTGTACATCCCGTTACCATGGCATGCATCGCAATCAGCGGAAGGCGAGTCATGCCAGCACGGACGTACGGATTCATCGGGGTAGGGCGCATGGGCGGGCTCATGTCAGCCCGCTTGCTGGACGCAGGCCATGCGGTCGTGGTTTTCGACGTTGCCGCGGACGCAATGGCAACACTGGAAGCAAAAGGCGCCCGGCGGGCCGCATCGGCGGCCAAAGTCGCGGACCAGGCCGAGTGCGTCTTTTTGAGCCTGCCCAATCCGGACGTTGTGCGGCGGGCCGTGCTCGATGCGGGTGGCGTCATCGAAGGCGGCATGGTCCGGCGCGTGGTGGACTTCTCGACCATCGGTCCGCGCACGGCAAGCCACGTCGCCCAAGGCCTGGCGGAACGCAACATCAGTTACGTCGACGCCCCGGTCAGCGGCGGGCTCAAGGGCGCGCGCGAAGGCACGCTCGCCGTCATGGTGTCTTGTCCCAAGGCAGTCTATGCCGAACTCGAGTCGATTCTGAAAACCTTCGGCAAACCGTTTCATCTGGGCGAAAGCGCCGGACAGGCGCAGACCATGAAGCTTGCCAACAATCTGCTGTCCGCCGCGGCGATGGCCCTGACTTCCGAGGCCATGGTCATGGGCGTCAAGGCCGGGCTCGATCCCAAGGTCATGCTCGACGTGCTCAATGCGGGTTCGGGGCGCAATACGGCCTCGCAGGACAAGTTCCCGAAGTCGGTGTTGCCCGGCACGTTCGACTTCGGTTTCGCCACCGGCTTGTCTTATAAAGACGTGCGCCTGTGCATCGATGAAGCCGAGGCGCTGGGCGTGCCGATGGTCTGCGGCGCGGCCGTGCGCCAGATGTTGGCGGTTACCAACGCGATGTACGGGCCCGATTCTGATTTCACCTCGCTGTGCAAAGTCGTCGAATCCTGGGCCGGAGTTGAGGTCCGCGGCTGACGCGCAACCGAATCGCGATCCCCCAACCGATTGCCGGAGAGCATTATGGCCGCAGCGAGCCGATTCATGAACCAACCCGTGATCCTCCAAGCCCATGAGCCGCTGGCAGCTCGCATCGCGCGCGCGATTACTGCGGCTGCGGCGGAGGAACTCTCGGCCGACGTTATCGACAAGGTCAAGCTGTGCCTGACCGACCTCATCGGATGTGCGCTGGAATCGCGTGATCTGCCCTGGAGCCGACAGGCCGTGAACGTCGCCCAACGGGTGCAAGACCCCGCCAGCGCTGCGACCATTGCGGGAGCGCGCGGCGCTTTTGGGTGCGCCGATGCCGCGTTCGCGAATGCCGTGATGGGCCATGGCCTGGTGCGCGAAGACATGCATGCGGGCAGCATCAGCCATCTGGGCATTGCCGTGCTGCCCGCGCTGCTGGCACTCGCGCAACTGCGCAGGGTCAGCGGTCGGGATTTCATCGCCGCCACGCTGGCCGGATACGAAGTCGGTGGCCAGGTCGGGCGCGCGCTGATGGATGCGGAGGTGGCGAAAATCCACCGTCCCACCGGTATTACCGGCCCTATAGCCGGTGCAGCGGCAGGCGCGCTCCTGCGCGGCCTGAGTGTCGAACAGGCGACCAGCGCGATCGCGCTGGGCGCCAACACCACTGCCGGGTACAACCAGTGGGCGCATACCGGCGGCAGCGAGATGTTTTTCCAGGCCGGCTTTGCCGCCCGCAATGCCGTCACCGCGGTGTGTCTGGCCGAGCAGGGCGCCTTCGCCTCGCCTTCCGCACTGGACGGTGAAGCTGGCTTGTTTGCGGCGCTGACCAAGCGCTCGGCGGCTTCGCGAGTGGAATTGTTCGGCGCAACTCCGGAAATTCTGTACGTTTATCACAAGCCCGTTCCAGCCTGCAATTTTGCGCAAAGCGCGAGCCAGGCCGCGCTCGCGCTGGCGCGCGACGGTGTATCGCCGGACAGGATCGCTTCGATCACGGTGCGCGTGCCGCGCGCCGGGGCACTGTATCCGGGTTGCGATTACAGCGGACCTTTCGCGCATATCCTGCAAGCCAAGATGAGCATTCAGTACAACGTCGCAGCTGCATTGATCGAAGGCGGCGTATCGGAGAAGAATTTCACGCTGCTCAACGACGCCCGGTTGCACCGTTTGCTGGGCCTGATGACGCTCGAGATCGATGACGAGATGACCCGGGCTTATCCGGGCAAGCAGGGCGGTGAAGTCGAGATACGTGAAACAAGCGGTGCCACGCGCAAGCTTCGGCTCGCAGACGTCGTCAATGCCTCGCCCGACGAGGTGCGGCAGCGTTTCCGGCGAGCTGCCACCGACGCGCTGGGCAGCGCCCGCGCGTCGGAGATCGAATCATGCATTGAGACGCTGGAGCGCGCGCAGGACGCGGGACGGCTCGCTGCGCTTTTGCGTGCCCCGGATTGAATGAGCAGTCCGCGTCATAAGGCTGCCGCGCCTCGGAGTGAGCGATGAGCGGCGCGCAGTTCCTGGAAAATTTCCTGCAGGCCCTGGTCGCGGGGCTGCTCACCGGATCGATCTATGGGCTGATGTGTGTCGGCCTGAGCATGATATTCGGCGTCATGCGAGTGATCAATTTCGCGCACGGCGATTTCATGATGCTCGGCATGTATGTCGCATACTTCGCTTTTGGTGCGCTTGGGATCCAGGCGGTCTTCGGCGATATGGCCGGACCTTATGTTGCCGCGCTGATTGCCGGCCCGGTGATTTTCGTTGCGGGCGTTCTGATCCACCGGCTGCTGATCAGCAAGGTCACCGGCATGCGCGGCAGCGCATTGCAGTCCGAAGGCCACTACGCCCAATTGATACTGACCTTGGGGCTGGCACTCATCATGCAGAATGGCGGCCTGTATCTGTTCGGTTCCACGCCCGTGTCGATTGCCACACCGCTCGCTTCCAACGCCTGGGCAATCGGGCCGCTGGTCGGGGACAGGGTGGAGATCTTCGTCAATCAGGGGCAGACCGTCGCCGCGGGCCTCGCACTCGTGGTCGTGGTGGCTTTCGTGCTGCTCATGAATCGTTCGCGTCTCGGTAAATCGCTGCGCGCGGCGGCCGATAATCCCGAGGCGGCTACTTACATGGGCATCGATGTGGGTCGTTCTCATCGCCGCGCTTTCGGATTCGGCGTGGCGATCACCGCCGTAGGCGGCGGCCTGCTGGCCTCCGGCATCTCGTTTCAACCCTATGTCGGGCTCGAGTATGTCATCGTGATGTATGCCGGCGTGGTGCTGGGCGGACTGGGCAGCGTCGCAGGGGCGTTCATGGGCGGGCTCACGATCGGCCTGGTGCAGCAGATGTCGACCCTGTTCCTGCCCAACCAGTTGCAAAACACCGCGATCTTCGTAGTCTTCCTGATCATCGTGCTGCTGCGTCCGCAAGGACTGTTTGGCACGGCATTGCGCCGGACCTGACATGCTCGACACCAATCCGCGCCGCCAGGTGCTGCTGATCGCGATTTTTGCGCTGGCCTACGCGGGTGCGGCCACTTTTGTCGATCATTCCTATTACCTGCTGGTCCTCGCCGTCGTCCCGGTGTGGGCGGTCATGGGTCTCGCCTGGAACCTGCTGAGCGGCTACAGCGGTTTCGTGTCATTCGGTCACGCGGCGTTCTTCGGTCTCGGTGCGTACTTCGTGGCATTGGCCCAGATCCAGTGGGGATTGACGCCGTGGATCGGTATTCCCTGCGCCGCGGCGGTCGGTGCACTCGCCGGCCTACTCATCGGCATTCCGACCTTTCGGCTGCGCGGCCACTATTTCGCCCTGGCCATGCTTGCCTATCCGCTGGCGCTGCTCTATGTGTTCGAGTGGCTCGGATACCAGGAACTAGCCCTGCCAATGCAGCGCGATCACGGCTTTGCTTACATGCAGTTTGCCGACCATCGCGTGTACGTGTGGATCGCGGTAGGCCTGATGATCGGCGCCATGTTATTGACCGGCCGGATCGAGCGCTCCCGCTTCGGCATGTCGCTGGTGGCAATGCGCGAGGATGAAGCCGCTGCCGAGGCCGCAGGCATCCGCACGCTGGCATGGAAGCTCAAGGCGATCATGCTCAGTGGCGCTTTGGCCGGCGCCGCGGGAGGGTTCTACGCGGTGGTGCTGCTGGTCGTGACGCCGCCCGCGGTCTTCGGGATGCTGGTCTCGGCACAGGCGCTGATCGTGGCCATGTTCGGCGGGGTGGGCACGCTCTGGGGGCCGGTGATCGGTGCGGTGGTTCTGGTGCCGCTGAGCGAAATCCTGCACGCGCGGCTCGGTGATGTGATTCCTGGAATCCAGGGTGTGGTATATGGCGTTGCCATCGTCGCGGTGATCCTGCTCGCTCCGGAGGGTGTGTACTGGAAGATTCGGGACATGGTCGTGCGCCGGCGTGTCAGCCCCGCTGCGCCAGCGGTGGATGCCGCGGCAGCCGATGTCGTTGCGCCGGTGACGAGGGCGATGCCGTCGCAAGACATTGTCGCATTCGAAGTGCAGCATGTGTCCAAGGCTTTCGGCGGGCTCACCGCAGTCCGCGATGTGAGCCTGAAGGTTTTGCGCGGCGAGATCCTGGGCATCATCGGACCGAATGGTGCGGGCAAAACCACGTTGTTCAATTTGCTCAATGGCTTCATCCGTCCCGACCAGGGCCGCATCCTGTTCGAAGGCAGGGATCTCGTCGGCCTGCGCCCCTACCAGATTTGCGCGGCCGGCATCGGGCGTACTTTCCAGGTGGTGCGTCCGTTCCGGCGCATGAGCGCGCTGGAGAATGTCGTGGTCGGTGCATACGTCAATGCGGCGACCGACGGGCAGGCACGTGCGACCGCGGAAGAGGCGCTGCGCCAGGTGGGTCTGCAGAACGATGCGCGCAAGCTCGCGGGCACACTCACCAACAAGCAGTTGCGCCTGCTGGAGATTGCGCGCGCGCTTGCCGGCAAGCCGCGGTTGCTGCTGCTCGACGAAACACTGGCCGGTCTGGGCAGCGCGGAAGTCGATTCGCTCATTGCCGTGGTACGCCATCTGGCGGCAAGAGGCATCACCATCGTCATCATCGAGCACACCATGCAGGCGATGGTGCGGCTGGTTGATCGTTTCGTCGTGCTCAACGAAGGTGCTCTGCTGGCCGAGGGATTGCCAGAGGACATTACGCGCAACAGCGCCGTGATTGACGCCTATCTGGGCAAGCGCTGGAGGATCGCCAATGCTTGAGATCGAGGCACTCAGCGCAGGGTACGGTCTGTTGCCGGTCCTGCATTCGGTCACGCTGCGTGTGAAAGCTGGAGAGTTCGCCGCGATCATCGGTCCGAACGGGGCGGGCAAGACCACCTTGTTCAAGACCATTTCCGGGATCGTGCCACCGACAGCAGGTCGCATGTACTTCGAAGGGCAGGATTTGCTCGCGATTGCACCGGCGGCACGTGCTCACCTGGGCATCGCGCACATCCCCGAAGGGCGCCAGGTGTTCGCGTCGCTGAGCGTGCAGGAGAATCTGGAAATGGGCGCTTACACGTACGCCGGGCGCCGCGCGTGGAAGGACAATCTCGAGAAAATCCATACCTGGTTTCCCGTGCTCGCCGAACGTGCCCGGGCCCAGGCCGGCACGTTATCGGGCGGCCAGCAGCAGATGCTGGCGATTGCGCGCGGGCTGGCTTCGTCGCCCAAACTGCTGTTGCTCGATGAACCCTCGATGGGACTCGCCCCGGCTGTCGCGGATGAGATATTCGAACGCATCGTCGCCATTCATGCCGGGTCTGCGCTGAGCGTGCTGCTGGTGGAACAGCGCGTGGCCGAGGCACTGCATTTCGCACAGCGCACGTATGTGCTCGAGGCCGGACGTGTCGTACTGCAAGGCAGTCATGACGAACTGAAGAACAATGACCGGATTCGTCAGGCCTATCTGGGCATGTGAATCGAACAACGTCGGAGGAACAAATGTGCAATGAGATCATCGCGACTGCGAGGCGGGGTTTCTGCCTGCTGCTGGTTGCCGCCGCAGTCGCGGTGACCCAGCCAATGGGCGCCGCACAGGGCAAGGAGATCGAAGTCGGCCTAATCGCGCCGATGTCCGGGCCTTATGCGCGCCAGGGGCAGGTCATGAAAATGGCCGCAGACATGGCGATCGAGACGGTCAACCGCCAGGGCGGCATCAAATCCATGGGCGGTGCGAAGCTCAGGCTCAGCGTTTTCGATGCCGGTGAAAGCGTCGAGAAAGCAAAAAACGCCGCGCAGCGCATGGTGGCCGATGCGCCGAATCTGGTCGTGGCTACCGGAGCGTATCTGAGCTCCTTTACGCTGGCTGTCACCGAAGTCACGGAACGCGCGAAGTTACCGGTGATCACTTTTTCCTATTCCGATCTGATCACCGCCCGCGGTTTCAAGTACGTGTTCCAGACTTCCGCGACCGGAGTGCAACAGGCCGAGGGATCGCTGCCCGCGCTGCTCGATATGGCGCAGAAGGCGTCCGGTCAGCGGCCGAAGACCATCGGCATCGTCATGGACAATACCGCAGCGTCCGTGTCGTTCGTCAAACCGATGCGCGATCATCAGTTCGCCAGGCTGGGTTTGAAAGTGGTCGTTGACGAGACCTTCACGCCCCCGCTTGCGAATGCGACGCCGCTGATCCAGAAGGTACGCTCGGCGCGGCCGGATATTCTTATCCTGCTGCCCACGGTAATTTCGGATGCCAAGCTGCTGCTGGAGAAAATGAACGAATTCGGGCTCGCGCGTGGCAAGCTGCCCACAATCGCCAATGGCGCGGCGATCCTTGATCCGGACCTGCGCAGCAATATGAACATTGACCAGCTCGAAGGAGTCATGGCGGTGGTCGCCGACTGGACCACGCGCGCGCAGAAGGACTTCGTGGCCGAGGTCCAAAAGAAAACCGGCGAACCATGGCCCACGCAACATTTCGTCACGACCTACGGCGACATCCTGATTTTCAAGGCGGCGCTCGAAGCCGCCGGCAAGGCCGACCGCGAGGCAGTGGCCAAGGCCCTGCATGCAATGGATCTGAGCGGCGGGCCGGCGAATTTCTTCCCCGGAAACGGCAGATTGAAATTCGAGGAAAACGGCCGTCGCGCGGACGCCGGCCTGCTGATCGTGCAGTGGCAGAAGGGTGTGCCGATCACCGTATACCCGGCGAAGGACGCCATTGCCCCGCCCGTGTGGCCAAAACCATAGGGCAAGCGATGCGCCACAGGGGGCATAGAGGACACAGAGGGAATCGAAGCCAGGATCAGCAGCAAGAAAACAATTATTCGACGAATTGGTCTGGAGAACTCAGGCTTGGCCCCGTGTACTCCGCGGCTATTTTTCATTGCATGAACTCAAGGAGAAAATAATGAACGACGATCTGTTCAAAAAAGGTCTGGAAATCCGCAAGTCCGTGCTGGGCGCCGAGTTCGTGGAGAAGTCGCTGGCCTCCGCCGATGACTTCAACATGCCGATGCAGCGCCTGACCACGGAGTATTGCTGGGGCGCGGTCTGGGGCAGGGAAGAGTTGCCGAAGAAAACCCGCAGCATGTTGAACCTGGCGATGCTCAGCGCTCTGAACCGGCCGCATGAACTCAAAATGCATATCGGCGGCGCCTTGCGCAATGGCGTCACGCGAGCGGAGATCCGCGAGGTGTTGTTGCAGGTCGCGATCTATTGCGGCATCCCGGCCGGGGTGGATGCGTTTCGTGTCGCCAAGGAGACGTTTGCGGAAATGGACCGCAACGAGAAAAAATAGGGACAGCGCCCGCTGGATTCTGCAAGCTGGAAAGTAAAGGGGACTTTGTGACGGAAGAAATATACGAGATACGCGCGATCAAATATGCGAGGCTGATGCGCCGGTCGCCGGATAACTTCATCGGCGGTGACGCGCACGACACCGAGATGCCGCTGAACTATTACGTCTGGGTGATCTCGAACGCTCAGCGCAGCATCGTCGTCGACACCGGTTTCAGTGAATCCATGGCGCGCAAGCGCAATCGCGAGCTCGTGCGGCCGGTCGCGGAAGGATTGCAGGCGCTGGGCATCGAACCAGAGCAAGTCGCGGATGTCATCATCACGCACATGCATTACGACCATGCGGGCAACACGCCGTTGTTCGCCAATGCGCGCTTCCATCTGCAGGACAAGGAAATGGACTTCGCTACCGGACGCTGCATGTGTCACGGCCTCATGCGCCATGGTTACGAAGCCGATGACGTGGTCCATCTGGTGCGCTGTGTTTTCGATCAACGCGTGCAGTTTCACGATGGCGCGGCAGAGATCGCGCCGGGCGTCGAGGTGCATCATATCGGCGGTCACACCAAAGGCATGCAGGCTGTGCGCGTGCGCACGCGCCGCGGATGGGTCGTTCTGGCCTCCGATGCGAGTCATTTCTATGCACACATGGAACAGGATCGCGCGTTCCCTATTCTGTACAACCTGAACGACATGCTGGAAGGATTCAACACGCTGCGCCGGCTGGCCAGCTCGCCGCGGCACGTCGTGCCAGGTCACGACCCGCTGGTGATGGATCGCTATCCCGCGGCTGGCAACGGCATGGAAGACTGGATCGTGCGCCTCGATGCCGAGCCGAGTGTCTGAGCTACGCGCTGCGCCGGGGCGACCAGCGGCCCTGCGCCACCAGAGCATCGACATGCTTGCGGACAAACCCGACCAGCGCCCGCGCCGCCTTGGTTACGGGCCGCTGGGTTGACGTCGCCACCACGAGCGACCGGGTCATGCGCGGTTCGACGATCGTCCATTTCCTGATGCGGCCGGATTCAATCTGCTGATGCGCGCTCGAGTAGGACAGAACGGTGTAGCCAACGCCGCTTTCCACCAGGCTCAAGGTGGAAGGCATGGCGTCCATCTCGACTTGCACGTTGGGCGCGACACCAATTCCCGCCAGGAAATCATCCACCAGTACACGCAGACCGTGCGGCCGGCTTGGCAGGATCAGCGGAATGCTGCCGAGCCGTTCCGCGCGCACCGATGCGTCCCCTGCACCGGCGGGGTCCGCGACTGGCCCGAGCAGAAATAATTCGTCGGTCAATAAGGGCGCGGTGACCAGCGCGCTGGTGCGCGGCGCGTTATACAACACGGCGACGTCGATGCGCCCGGTCGTCAGCCACTCCAGGACGTGGCCGCTGAATCCCTCCATGACACCCAGAGCAACCATCGGAAATTCCGCGCGAAATTGGCGCACGAGCGGCGCGGTCAGCACCGCGCCGACCGATGGTGGCATGCCGATGACCACACGACCGGCCGGCGCCGAACCCAGCGCGCGAATCGCCCGGTGCGCGCCAGCGGTGGTTTCGAGCACGCCACGCGCATGTTGTTCGAGAATCTTGCCGGCTTCGCTCAACACGATGCCGCGCCCGGTACGGTAGTAAAGTTCCGTACCCAGTTCCTGTTCCAGCGCTTTCATCTGGCGGCTCAGGACAGGCTGACCGACGCACAGGCGCACGGCTGCGCGCGAGAACGCGCCGGTCTCGGCGATGGCGATGAAATATTCGAGTTGCCGCAGTTCCATGGCGCGTAAGGTTGGATCGATGTAAGCCGCGTCATCAGTGGACCGCGGCGAATGCGAAGGAGGGACATCGCGCGAACGCTCGATGGTTATTTTACTCCCGTGGCAGCGCCGGTCCGTTGCCGATGGTGGAAAGGATGACGAGTGTTGCATCTGGATCTGCTGGCAGTGCTGGCCCTGGGTATCGCGGCCGGCACCCTCGGAGGAATCATCGGCTTCGGCTCGTCGATCATGTTGATGCCGGTGCTGGTGATCCTGTACGGGCCGCGGGAGGCCGTGCCGATCATGGCGGTGGCGGCATTGCTCGCGAACGCATCGCGCGTGCTGGTGTGGTGGCGGGAGGTGGACTGGCGAGCATTTGCGGCGTATTCGGCGACCGGCGTACCGGCGGCAGCGCTGGGGGCTTCCACACTTCTGATGATTCCCCAGCGCTGGATCGAAATTGCCATGGGCGTTTTTTTCCTGTCCGTAATTCCCGTGCGCCGCTGGCTTGCCAGGCACGATATGCGCATCAACCTCTGGCAACTGGCATTGGCCGGGGCGCTGGTTGGCTACATGACCGGCATCGTGGTGTCGACCGGGCCGATCAACGCGCCGTTCTTTCTGGCATTTGGCCTGGTCAAGGGCGCCTACATCGGCACCGAAGCGCTGGGGTCGCTCGCGGTATATGTCAGCAAGACGCTCGTTTTCCGCGGTTTCGGCGCGCTTCCCTGGGACATCGTCTCCAAGGGCGTGATCATCGGCAGTTCGCTGATGGTAGGGTCTGTCGTCGCAAAAAGCCTTGTGCTCAAACTTGAAGCGGAGCAGTTCCGCATGCTGATCGAAGGTCTGCTGCTGATATCCGGCTTGACCATGCTCGGCGCCGCAATATTCGGCCACTGAACGGCCGGTGGGCGATTATCCTGAAGGCTCCGTGGCGCAGATCATGCCGCGATCATGGTCAAACAGCAGACGCGATTCAATCCAGGCGAAAGGCTTCAGGCGTCAAAGAAGGCGAGGAATTCCCGCGCCAGCACGTCGGGTTGTTCCTCGGGCACGAAATGGCCGGCGTCACGGATGACGCCCCCGCGCACTTTCAAGGCGACGCGCCGCAGCGATTCGACCACTTCCATGCGCCGCCCCCAACTCTCGGCGCCCCCCAGCGCCAGCACCGGCATCGGCAGCTTGAAACGCCGGATCAGTTCGGCATTGCAGGCGATATCGTTGGGGATGTTGCGGTAATACTCGAACCCGGCGCGCATTGCGCCCGGCTGCGTGTAACAGCGCAGATACTCCCTGATCGATTCGTCACCGATGGCGTCCGGCCGCGCTGCGAAATTGCGGTAGAACCATCCCAGGTAGACGTCTTCGCGCCCCTGAATGAGCTCTTCGGGCATGTGCGGCGTCTGGTGAAACGCGTGATGCCAGCGCTTGCCCCCCTGGCTGATGTCGGGGCTGCCGTCTCCGGGAATGGTGACATCCACGATCGCGAGTTTCTTGACTGCCTCTGGATGATGGGCGGCCAGTGCATACGCCACCGGCCCGCCCCAATCATGCCCCGCGAGATAGAACGCGTCGAGGCCCAGCGTCTGATTGAGCAATTCCCACAAGTCGGCGGCGATGGTTTTCTTGTCGTAGCCGGTGGCGGGCCTGGACGTGTCGCCCAGGCCGCGCAAGTCCGGGGCAATGATCTGGAAGGATCTGTTCAGACGGGGGATCACCTTGCGCCACTCGTACCAGGTCTGGGGCCAGCCGTGCAAAAGCACCAGGGGATAGCCCTGTCCGGAGGTGACATAGTGCATGCGAACTTCCGAAAGGTCGGCGTAGTGGTGGTGTACGTCGGTTGCAGGCATTGGGCGTGTTCTCGCGTTGTCAGAACGACACCGAGCTTTATTGCACCTGAGGCGCCGGGGCAGCCGCCAGCCGCGCGGCGAACAGCGGATACGTTTCCGCGATATCCGCGCGTACGCGGCCGCGAATGGCGGCCAATGTAACGGCGTCAGGGCCCGGCGTGGGCGGCACAAGCGCCGGGCAGTCGAACTCGAATCCAGTCTGGTCGCGGATCTCTTCGACGCTGTGTCCGGGATGCACGCTGTCGAGCCGGAAGCGGCGGCGGTTGCGGTCGAAAGCAAACAACCCCAGCCCCGTGAGCAATGCGTAGGGACCCCCTGGCCGATGCACGCCGGGGTCGCTGACACCCGGCGCGCTGATGAAGTCCACTTTTGGCACCATCACGCGGCGCGTGTGTTCTTCGCGAAACAGGATGACCCGAGGCACCAGAAAATACAGATAGGCCGAGCCGAAGGATCCCGGCCAGCGCACCGGCGTGGCCGGATAATCTCCGGTGCCGACCAGATTGATATTCGCCTGGCCATCGATCTGCCCGCCGCCGAGAAAGAACGCATCGATACGCCCCTGCGCGGCGAGATCGAACAGTTCTACACCGCCGCTGGTGAAAAAACTGTGGCGTCGCGAACCGAGCACGGTCACGCGCATCGCTGCGGCGGATTGCGCGCGCGCAAGCAGGGCGCCGGCGCCGGGAACGGGCGAGGACGCGCCGACTGCCACATGCGCGCAGCCGCGAAGCAGGCGGGCGATCACGCAAATCAGAAGTTCAGTCGGGCTGTATTCGTTCAAGCGGCGGCCCGCCCGGCACGATCCCACTCGGCGAGGCACTGCGCGTGCCCGTCCGCGCCGGGCGCGAGCGCCAGATAGCGGCCGATCGCGGCATCATCCTGCGCATACACATCGGCAAATGCCAGGGGCCAGGCGCCGTGTTTCGCCACGGCAATGGCCGAGACGTAAATCGAAGGCAACACCGCGCCACCGCGCGCCGGATCCTCCAGCAGATCGAACTTCACGATTTCCTCAACGGTAACCAAAGTGGTTTTCGCGGCATGCGCCATCAGCAGTACTTCGCGTTCCTTGCCGATGAATACATTGCCGTGGCGGTCGGCGCAGCGCGCATGAAACAGCGCCACGTCCGGGCGGATCGCAGGCAGGGCGACGATGGCATCGCCGGCGGCGAAAGGATTTTCGATGACTTTCCAGTCGGGGCGATGGCGCAGCACGTCGCTGCCGATGAGACCGCGCAGTGGAATGAAAGGCAGGCCTTTCTCGGCGGCTTGCAAGGCCGCGTAAATGGCAGGACAGGTTGCGTCCTTGAGGCGTATCGATCCGTGGCGCACGGCCGCGGTAAAGCACGGCGCGGCGCCGAATTCCCCCAGGCTCACGGCCGAGGTTTCCAGTGTCGCGACGGCTCCGGCGCCGATCAGTAAATCGGCCTGCAGTCCGCTGGTTGGCACGCACAACAGGTGCAGATCGCGCACGCCGCGGCGCACGAGCGCGCGAGTGGCTGCCATTGCCACGCCCGATGTATCCTTGGGAACGGCAAGGAGCGCCGCGTCGGCGATCATTCCTGCCAGAACGTCGAGTGAGGTCGGAGACTCTGCGCTCATGAGGGGGCTGTCCGGATGCTGGTCAGGCAAATATTATGGCGCGTAAAGAGCTGGGGCGTCTAACGATCGGCGCAGGTGAGGTTACCGCGGCCGCGATTTCGATGCCATGATCATGTGCGGATCCAGCTGTACGGACGCGCGTTCGTCCGCCACCCACACCTGCCCATCCTGGATCGTGACCTGCAATTGCATTGTGCGCTGGGCGAGTGACGCGAGTGCGCGAGTGCCGGCCTGCGGCAGATCGATGACGGCAAGATTATTCGATCTCGCGAGATTGCCGGCAACCTGCTGCCACCACAGCTGCACGGCGTGTCCGCCGTAGGTATAGACGGTCACCGATCCGGCGCGCCCGCAGGCTTTGCGGATGCGTTTTTCGTCCGGCAGGCCGACGTCGATCCACGATTCGATGTTGCCGGTGAGGTCCTTGCGCCACAGATCGGGTTGGTCATCGGTGCTCAGGCCGGCACCGAACGCGAGCGCCTCGTCGGCATTCAGTGCGAAAGCGAGCAGGCGTACCATCATGCGCTCGTCGGTTTCTGACGGATGGCGGGCGACGGTGAGTGCGTGATCGTGGTAATAGCCGCGTTCCATGTCGGCAATGTGCAACTCGGCTTTGAATATGGTTGCCTTGAGGGCCATGTAAGATAGTCCCGCAGTCAATCGAGTGCGGTACTTTCCCAGAAAGTGCGTGCCGCGTCGAACTGCCGGTTGAATTCGCCGCGGCGTTGACATGACACGCCCGGCAAGAAGGAGATCCTTGTGCAGCCGCGTATCCCGATGATCGTATTCATGCTGGTATTGATTTCGATGCCGCGCGGCGTGCAGGCCGACGAGGAGAGCGAACTGGCGCGCCTGCGCGCGGAAATTACCACGCTGGTCGGCGCTGCCCGTTGCGCCAATCTGGTCAACTGCCGCGTAGCCGCCCTGGGCACGACCGCCTGCGGCGCAGCCGAGTACGTCGCCTATTCATGGCTGTCGACGGATGAGGATGCTCTGCGGACCAGGATCGCCGAGTACAACCTCGTATATGAAGATGTGCAGGCTCGTCAGCCCGCCGCCGCGCCGGCCTGTTCTGCGCGCGATGCGCCGGTCGCGGCTTGCGTCAATGGCCGCTGTGTCCTGCCGTAAAAATGAGCGCTGTTCGGCGTCGTCCGGCGTGCCAATAACAAGACTCGGCCTGGTGAACAAAGTCGGACCGCACCGACCCCTCGACCGCCAATCGCACACGCAGCGCCCAAGACGGGCACTCGGCGCAGCAACGCTGGTTGCCGCAGGGGGCATCGCCTTTGCGCATACCCTGGACGAATCCCCCGCGCAGACGTGGGATCTGCACTGGTCGCTCGAGCCGTGGGTGTTGCTCTGTCTTGCGTCGAGCGCCGCGATGTATGGGCTGGGTCTCATGCGGCTATGGAGCCATACCGATGCGGGCCGGGGTGTGCGGCCCTTGCAGGCGGCGGCTTTCGGTTTGGGCTGGCTGGTCCTCGTGGCAGCGCTGGTCAGTCCCCTCGACACGCTCGGTGGCCGGTTGTTCTTGGGCCACATGATTCAGCATGAACTGCTGATGATCGTCGCCGCGCCGCTACTGGTGCTGGGTCGGCCGCTTGCCGCATGGGCCTGGGCGCTGCCGCCGTCCTGGCGTGGCGCGGCCGGTGCGTTCTTTCACGCGCCGGCGTGGCGCACCCCCTGGCTCGTGTTGAGCGGGCCCGTCGCTGCCTGGGTAGCGCATGCGGTCGCGCTATGGGGCTGGCATGTGCCCGCCCTGTTCGACGCCGCACTACGAAGCGAGGCGCTGCACGCCTGGCAGCACATCACGTTCCTGCTGACGGCATTGCTGTTCTGGTGGAGCATCCTCGGTGCCGTGCGCCGCGCGGAGCAAGGCGTCGCGTTGATCTCGCTATTTACGACCATGGTTCATACCACGGTGCTCGGCGCGCTGCTGACGATGTCGCCTACGCTCTGGTACCAGAGTTACGTCGCGACCGCGCCGGCATACGGACTCACCGCCATCGAGGACCAACAGCTCGGCGGCCTGGTGATGTGGGTTCCCGCCGGACTGGTGTACGTGATCGCGGGTCTGACTTTCGCGGCGCGCTGGCTGGGGCGCTCCGAAAGGCGCTTGTCGTGACGGCATGGACTGCGCACGAAAAAAAAGCCCGGGCCGTGACACGACCCGGGCAGTCCTGTTGTGCGGGATGAGTGCTTAGAGCAACGGCACCAGCAGCAGCGCGACGATATTGATGATCTTGATCAACGGATTCACGGCCGGGCCCGCGGTGTCCTTGTAGGGGTCGCCCACGGTATCGCCGGTCACCGCGGCCTTGTGCGCATCGGAGCCCTTGCCGCCGTAATTCCCGTCCTCGATGTACTTCTTGGCGTTGTCCCAGGCGCCGCCGCCGGTCGTCATCGAAATGGCGACGAACAGGCCGGTGACGATGGTGCCGATCAGCAGGCCGCCCAGCGCGCGAATACCCGCCCCGGGCCCCATCAGCCAGTTCATGCCGAAGGCCACCACGATCGGGACCAGCACCGGCAACAGCGAGGGGATCAGCATTTCCTTGATGGCGGACTTGGTGAGCATGTCCACGGCACGCGAGTAGTCGGGCTTCGCGGTGCCTTCCATGATGCCTTTGATCTCGCGGAACTGGCGGCGTACTTCGTTGACCACCGATCCGGCTGCACGACCGACGGCCTCCATCGCCATGGCGCCGAACAGATACGGCACCAGGCCGCCGATGAACAGCCCGATGATGACCGCGGGGTCGGACAGTTCGAAGCCTGCGACCAGCGTTCCGGGGCCCAGTTTACCCAGCGCTTCCAGGTTGTGGGTGTAGTCAGCGAACAGCACCAGCGCGGCCAGACCGGCCGAGCCGATCGCGTAGCCCTTGGTCACCGCCTTGGTCGTGTTGCCCACAGCATCCAGCGGATCGGTGATGTCGCGGATTTTCGCGGGCAATCCGGCCATTTCGGCGATGCCCCCGGCGTTGTCCGTGATCGGACCATAGGCATCCAGCGCCACGATCATGCCGGTCATCGACAGCATGGCCGTCGCGGCGATGGCGATGCCGTAGAGGCCGGCGAATGAATAGGAAGCCCAGATGGCTGCGCAGACTGCCAGCACGGGCAATGCCGTCGACTTCATCGATACGCCCAGGCCGGCGATGATGTTGGTCGCATGGCCGGTCTGAGAGGCCGCTGCGACGTGGCGCACGGGTCCATATTCGGTGGCGGTGTAGTACTCGGTGATGACCACCATCAGTGCGGTGAGCACGAGACCGACCAGGGACGCATAGAACAGATTCATCGCGCCGAGCGGGCTGTCAACCATCATCCGGTCGGTGATGAAGTAAAACGCGATGGCCGCGAGTACGCCGGACACGATCACACCCTTGTACAAGGCGTTCATGATCTTGCCGCCTTCTTTCGCCTTGACGAAGAAGGTGCCGACGATCGACGCAATGATGGAAGCGCCGCCGAGAACCAGCGGGTAGAGCACCGCATTCGGTCCCACATCGCTGAGCATGAGGCCGCCCAGCAGCATGGTGGCGACGATGGTGACCGCATAGGTCTCGAACAGGTCAGCGGCCATGCCGGCGCAATCGCCGACGTTGTCGCCGACGTTATCGGCAATTACCGCGGGGTTGCGCGGATCGTCTTCGGGGATACCGGCCTCGACCTTGCCCACGAGGTCCGCGCCGACGTCGGCACCCTTGGTAAAGATGCCGCCGCCCAGTCGCGCGAAAATGGAGATCAGCGACGAACCGAAGGCCAAGCCGACCAGTGAGTGCAGCGCATGGTCGGGTTCGATCATGTTCAGAAGGATGCCGTAATACCCGGCCACGCCCAGCAGACCAAGACCCACCACCAGCATGCCGGTGATGGCGCCGCCGCGAAATGCCACCTGCAAGGCGGCGTTGATGCCGTTATTGGCCGCTTCCGCGGTACGCACATTGGCGCGCACGGATACGTTCATGCCGATGTAGCCGGTCAATCCTGAAAGCACGGCGCCGATCAAAAATCCGATCGCGGAATACCAGTCCAGGCCGAAGCCGAGCAACACGAACAAAATGACGCCAACAACGGAGATGGTCGTGTACTGGCGGTTGAGGTAGGCTTGCGCCCCCTGCTGAATGGCGGCCGCGATTTCCTGCATGCGCGCATTGCCGGCCGGTCTGCCGAGAATCCACGTAATGGAAAACACCCCGTAGGCAATCCCGATGATCGCGCAGACGAGCGCGAAGATCAGCGCTGAAGACATGACTCCCCCTTTATCGATATCAATTCAATACTGAGCCGAAACAAGGCCGGCCCCAAACCCGATTCAAGACCGCCCGGTTGGTTGCGGACGGCACCCTGCCAGCAAAGCTGGCCGGCAAGTTAGCGCGCGATTCTAACCGACTTCCCGAAGTAAAACCGGTTTGTGCTCAAAGCTTGAATTCGGGCAGTTTGCGCGTGACCGGAGCGTTCTTGAGGGTCACGTACTGAGGCAAGCCGTTTTTGAATGGTGGATAGTCCTCGCCTTGAATCAGCGGGGTCAGATACTGGCGGCACTTGGCTGAAATTCCATACCCGTCCGGGGAAATGAAATCTCGAGGCAGTTTTTTCTCGACATTGGCCACATGTTCCAGTTTCGCCTCGCCCACGGCCCACTTGTAAGGCTTGTTCGACTTGCGCACGATCGTCGGCATGACGGCATTGCGTCCCTTGAGCGCCAGTTCGACGGCCGCTTTGCCCACGGCGTAGGCCTGGGCGACGTCGGTCTTCGATGCGATATGCCGCGCCGAGCGCTGCAGATAATCGGCTACCGCCCAGTGATACTTCAACTTGAGAGCGTCCTTGACGATGCCGGCGACCACTGGGGCGACGCCGCCCAGCTGGGCATGTCCGAACGCGTCGCGCAGGCCCTGATCCGCCAGAAAATTGCCCTGCGCATCGCGCACGCCTTCCGAGACGACGATCGAGCAGTAGCCGGAGCGTTTCACCATGGTTTCGACCCGCGCCAGAAAATCGGCCTTGTCGAACGGAATTTCCGGAAACAGGATCATGACGGGCAGCTCGCTGGTTTCGTCCGATGCCAGGCCGCCTGCCGCAGCGATCCAGCCTGCGTGGCGCCCCATGACTTCGAGGATGAACACCTTGGTCGACGTCTTGGCCATCGAGGCGACGTCGAAACTCGCTTCGCGTGTGGAAACCGCTACGTATTTCGCAACCGAGCCAAAGCCGGGGCAGCAATCCGTGATCGGCAGATCATTGTCCACCGTCTTGGGCACATGAATGGCCTGGAGCGGGTAGCCCATGGATTCCGACAACCGCGAAACCTTCAGGCAGGTATCAGCGGAGTCTCCGCCGCCGTTATAAAAAAAGTAGCCGATGTTGTGCGCCTTGAAAACGGCAATGAGCCGCTCGTACTGTGCGCGGTTTTCGTCCAGGCCCTTCAATTTGAACCGGCAGGAACCAAAGGCGCCGGCCGGCGTGTGGCGCAGCCCGGCAACGGCCTTGGCGGATTCGCGCGAGGTATCGATAAGATCCTCGGTGAGGGCGCCGATGATGCCGTGGCGTCCGGCGAAAACCTTGCCGATCTTTGACTTATTCTTGCGGGCGGTCTCGATCACGCCCGCTGCAGAGGCGTTGATCACCGCGGTGACGCCGCCGGATTGCGCGTAAAAAGCATTCAGTTTGGGCATTTCTCTCCTCCTTGTTGCGGGCCGCTTGGTCAGGAAGATTCATTCACGTCCCTGGCCGAGCATTCCAGCGCGGCGGGCCTCTAACCTGTCCCGGCCTGCTCTTGTCTGCGCTTTGCCGGCGCTTGCGTAACGGTGTGCAGCTACCTGGTGTATTGATGAAACTACTTCAGTGCCGCAACGATCCGGTCGCGGATCGACTCCATCGAGCCTACGCCCGCTACTTTCACGTATTTCGGCGCGCCGGGTTTGCCGGTCCTGGCCCAATCGGAATAATAGGCAATCAGCGGCTTGGTTTGGGAATGATAGACATCGAGGCGCTTCTTGACCGTTTCTTCCTTGTCGTCGGCACGCTGGACCAGTTCTTCGGAGGTGATGTCGTCCCTGCCGGCGACCTTGGGTGGGTTGAATTCGACATGGTAGGTGCGTCCCGATGCGGAATGCACTCGACGCCCGGATAGCCTCTTGATGATCTCTGAATCGTCCACATCGATCTCGACGATGTAGTCGAGCGTCACGCCGGCGCTTTTCATGGCGTCGGCCTGGGGAATCGTGCGCGGAAAACCGTCGAACAGGAAGCCGTGCGCCGCGTCAGGCTGTTTGATGCGCTCCTTGACCAACCCGATGATGACGTCATCGGGCACCAGTGCGCCCGCATCCATGAATCGTTTCGCTTCCAGTCCGAGCGGTGCATTGTTCTTGATGGCCGCGCGCAGCATGTCGCCCGTGGAAATCTGGGGGATGCCAAACTTCTCGCAGATAAAGGCGGCCTGCGTGCCTTTTCCGGCGCCGGGCGCGCCGAGAAGGATGAGTCGCATTTCTCTCCTGTCCTGATAGTTGTTGTCCCGTTCGTTCGGGACTGGAGCCGTCGGGTGCGGCCTGCTAGCGGCGATTATACGGGGGATCAAGTTCCAGACAGGAAGGCTTGACGCATTTTCTCCAGGTCTTCCGGCGTATCCACACCGGGCTCGGGTGCACGGTCCGTTACCGCCACGCTGATGCGGTAACCATGCCAGAGGGCGCGCAACTGCTCGAGAGATTCGAACTGTTCGATTACTGCCGGACTCAAGGTCGAGTAGACCTTCAGGAAACTGCAACGGTAGGCATACAAGCCCAGATGCCGGTAGACCGGCAGGCCCTCGGGCAGGCGCGACCTGTCGACTTTGAATGCGTCACGCGCATAAGGGATCGGCGCACGTGAAAAATAAGCCGCGTAGCCTTGCTTGTCGAGAATGACCTTGACCGCGTTCGGATCGAACATCTCGGCAGCCGAATGAACGCGATGGCATACCGTAGCGATTGCCGCATCGCGATGTTCGGCCAGTTGCCGGGCCACGGAGCGCACCAGCTCCGGAGGCATGCGCGGCTCATCGCCCTGGACGTTGACGACGATGAGTTCATCGGGCCATCGTCGTGCGATGGCAATTTCAGCGATCCGGTCGGTCCCCGAAGCGTGGTCGGCGCGCGTCATGACTGCATCGTATCCGTGCCGGCTGACGACGTCGCGGATCCTGCGATCGTCCGTCGCCACGATGACCTCGCGCGCTCCCGATTCCCGGGCACGCTCGGCGACGTGAACCACCATCGGCTTGCCGGCGATGTCTGCGAGGGGCTTGCCAGGCAGGCGCGCCGATGCGTAGCGGGCGGGGATGACGACGACGAAGTCCATGAGGGGCGGTGAACGGTAATCGGTGAACGGTAATCGGTGAAGTGATCGAAGATCAAGCGATGGATGGACTGTCGGGGCAGGTCTTACTGTTCAGTGTTCACTGTTCACCGATCACTGTTTACTGTTCACCGATCACCGTTCACCGTTCACTCAAATTTCCTCCTCCGGAGGAAGCTTGCGCGCTTCGTCTTCGAGCATGACCGGTATCTCGTCACGGATCGGATAGGCAAGCCGGCAAGCTTTGCACAAAAATTCCTTCTCGGCCTTTTTGTACAGCAGCGGACCCTTGCACGAGGGGCACACCAGGATATCGAGCAGTTTAGGATCCATGCCGGGTTTTCATTTTTTCCAGGATGAGGTTGCCCAGGGCAGTGTCAACGCGCGCCTCCACCGGCAGCACCCAATGGTTTTCGCGCGCGAACCGCAGGCATTTTATCGCATCCTTCTCGGTCATGATGACCGCATCGCTGTCGGTGAACTCGATCTCGGCCGCGCGATAGGCATGGTGATCGGCGAACGCATGCGCGGTAAAACTCAAACCGAGCCGTTGCAAGTGGTCGAAAAAGCGCCGCGGATGACCGATGCCGGCAATCGCATGCACGCGTTTGCCGTAAAACGCCCCTGCGTCCTGGTGAAAAGCCGGATTGAGCAGGTTGCGAAACTCCCCGCCTTCCAGTGTCATGCCGAAAGTTGCCGTGCTGGCGGCGGGTGGAATCGCCCCCCCGGTCACGATCACCGCGTCAACGCTCGCGAGCCGGCCTCTGCTCTCGCGCAACGGCCCGGCGGGCAAGGGAAGTCCATTGCCGGTGCGCCGGCTGCCATCCATTACGGCAATCTCGACATCGCGTCGCAATGCGTAATGCTGCAGTCCATCATCGCTGACAATGACATTGCAGCGCGGATTGGCGGCAATCAATGCGCGGGCGGCGGCGACCCGGTCGCGTCCGATCCAGACCGGACAGCGGCTGCGCTGCGCCAGCAGTACCGGCTCGTCACCGACGAGTTCCGGCCGGGAATCTGGCGTCACGGCCATGGTTTGTCCGCGCCCGCCATAGCCGCGACTGACAATGCCGGGCACCAGCGCGTGGGCCTTCAGGAAATCACACAGCCACAATACCAGCGGCGTCTTGCCGGTACCGCCGACGGCGATATTGCCGACCACGATGACGGGCACCGGCAAGGTGTGTGAACGCAATATGCCGGCGCGGTAGAGCGCGCGCCGCGCCGCGACGGTGCAGGCGAACGCCGCCGCGGCGGGCAACAGCAGCAAGGATAGCCAGGAGAGGCGATACCAGTGACGGTCGGGGAAAGCCAGGCCGGCGTGCGATTGCGTCACCTTGTTGCACGGAATGAGCGGTTGCATGGATCGCGCGCTGCCGCCGCCCGGTTTCAGCGCCGCTGCTGCTGGGAGGTGAAGGTAATCTTGCCGAAACCGGCGATGCGCGAGGCTTCCATGACATTGATCACCGACTGGTGCGTCGCATTGGCGTCGGCATTGATGATGACGACCGGATCCGCGTTGCTGCCAGCGGCGCGCTTCAGTTCGGCGGCAAACGCCTCTGGCGTGGTGAAGGCGATCGCCGAACGATTGATCATATATTGTCCATTGGCGGATACGCCGACGTTGATCTGGTTCGGGCGGTCCGCAGGCTTGGTGGCATCCGCCGTCGGCAGATTGATCTGCATTTCGGAATACCGCGAATAGGTCGTCGTCACGGCAAGAAAAATGACGATGACGATGAGCACATCGATGAAAGGAACCAGATTGATTTCCGGTTCCTCCCTGAACGACCCGCGGCGAAAATTCATGGCTTGCGCAAGCTTAGCCCTGGCGCTGGCCGTGAATGATCTCGACCAGCTTGACGGCCTGTACTTCCATTTCCACCACCAGCGTATCGACGCGCGCCCGGAAGTGGCGATAGAACACCAGGCTCGGTACCGCCACGATGATGCCGAACGCGGCGTTATAAAGTGCAATGGAGATGCCGTGCGCCAGTTGGCCGGGGTTGGCCATGCCGGTAGGCCCGGATGAACCGAAGATCTCGATCATGCCTATGATGGTGCCAAGCAACCCGAGCAGCGGGGCCATGGTGGCAATGGTGCCAAGCGTGGTCAGAAAACGCTCGAGTTCGTGCGCGGCTGCGCGACCCGCTTCCTCGATCGACTCTTTCATGATCTCCCGCGAACTGGCCGCTTCCTTGAGCGCGGCTGCAAATATTCTGCCCAGCATGGCCGATTGCGCGAGCCGCTCAAGCATGTCGGGCGAAATGCTTTTCTGGCGGTACTCCTGCACTACTCTGGGCAGCAGGTCGCGTGGAACGACAAATTCCTTGCGCAAGCTGTAAAAGCGTTCGCCGATGATGCCGACCGCGATGATGGAGCACAGGATCAACGGCCAGATCGGCCATCCGGCCGCTTCTATGATGTGTAGCAAGCTCGACTCCGCAGCATTTGAAAACCGGCGCCACTTTAAACCGCATCGATAAGCGCAGCAAGTTGAGAGATCGTCAGCGTCGGCGGCTTGACAAGCAGCTGGAAGCACAATCTAGCTCGTCAAATTTGTCCACAATCTTTGTGGATAACTGTGTGCACACTTTGTACAAACATATCGTAAGTGGATTCACCGAAAGCCTTTTTTGTATCGCGATTAAAAAATGCGCTTCACGTTTTAGTTACTGCAATCATGGGCTTGCGCTCGGCTTGCCCGTGGCCAGACGGCGTTCGCGGCAGCCGTCCTACATTTTTGTGACCGTTGTGGATGACGAGGGACGACTCCGTCAGGCTTTGTCAATAGCAAAATGACAGGCGATTTGCGCGTGGAGACGCCCGCGAGCATGCATCCCGCGCGGCTTGCGTGAACTAGAATGTCGCGCATGCATGTCGATGATTCGAATACGGCAATCATTACGGTTGCTGAGCTGAACCGGCGCGCGCGCCAGTTCATCGAAGCGGGCTTTCCGCTGTTGTGGGTTGCTGGCGAGATCTGCAATTTCACGCGCGCCAGCTCGGGCCACTGTTATTTTTCCCTGAAGGATGCTTCCGCGCAGGTCCGCTGCGTATTCTTCCGGCATAAGGCGGCTTTGCTCGACTGGAAACTGGAGAACGGCATGCAAGTCGAAGTGCGTGCCCTCCCGACGCTTTACGAAGCGCGGGGTGAATTCCAGTTGACGGTGGAAGGCATGCGGCGTTCAGGCCTCGGCGTGCTGTTCGAAGCATTTGAACGCCTGAAGCGAAAACTCGAGCAGGAAGGTCTGTTCGACCCCGCAAGGCGCAAACCCATCCCTGCTTTTCCGCGTAGTGTTGGCATCGTCACATCGCTCAAGGCCGCGGCCCTGCGCGATGTGCTCACGACACTGGCGCGACGCATGCCCGGCATCGGCGTCGTGTTGTACCCCGCTCCAGTCCAGGGCGAAGGGGCCGGGGCGCGCATTGCACAGTCGATCCGGACCGCATCCCTGCGCGCCGAGGTCGATGTGCTGATCATCTGTCGCGGCGGCGGCAGTATGGAGGATCTGTGGGCTTTCAACGAGGAAGTCGTCGCACGCGCGATCGCCGAATGCGAAATCCCGCTGGTTTGCGGCGTTGGGCATGAAACCGACTTCACGATCGCGGATTTTGTCGCCGATGCCCGCGCGCCGACACCCACGGCGGCAGCGGAGCTGGTAAGCCCGAATCGAATCGAGTTGCGGGCGCGCGTCGGCGTATTGGCGGCGCGTCTGGCGCGCGACATCCATCGGTCGCTGAACTCCCGCATGCAACTGGTCGATTACCTCGGCAAGCGCGTGACGCATCCAGGCGAGCGCATCGAGGGGGAACTGCGCCACCTGCAGAACCTGAGCAGCCGGCTGCGCTCCGCAGCCGCGCATACCCTCAACGGGGTGTCGTGGAATTGTTCGACGTTAGCGCAGCGCCTGCGCGCGGCGTTGCCCGATATTGACGCGTTGATCGCAGGGCAGCAAGCCTTGCGCCAGCGCCTGCAATTCGGTGGGCAGCATGTCCTGGAACATTATGTGGCCCGGCTGCGGAAAATGAGCGCCAATCTGGACCATCTCAATCCGCACGCGGTGCTGGAGCGCGGTTACAGCATCGTCGCGAAGCGCGACGGGCAGATCGTGCGTTCAGCGCGGCAACTCGAGCCCGGCGAGCCGCTGCGTATCACTTTCGCGCGCGGCGAAGCGCTAACCCGGGTCGAGCATGCCGACGAGTGATTTGGCTTCGCCGGTGCGTTGCGCTATCGTAGCCGGCCATGACCGCGCGCGAGGCCGCATGATTGATTCCAGACAAGATGTCCCGCGGTCAGCTCATCCCAACCATCGCCAGAAGAGGAGAAACCATGATGTCGATTAAAAAATTGCTGTCTCTGTGCGTTTTCGCAGTATTCGCGGCGGCGTCAGTGAATGCTTCCGCGCAACTCGCGGACAAGAAAGTGCTGACGCTCGAAGGCGCCAAGAAAGTTGCCGCAGCCGCTGAAGCCGAAGCCCGCAAGAACAACTGGAACGTGGTCATCGTCGTGGTGGACGATGGAGGCAATCTGCTCTACCTGCAGCGAAACGATGGCACGCAAACCGGCAGTATCGATATCGCGATCCAGAAGGCGCGCACGTCCCAGGCGTTCAAACGCTCGACCAAGGTGTTCGAAGACGCCATCGCCGGGGGGCGCACCGCGCTTCTCGCATTGCCCGGCGCGTTGCCGCTGGAAGGCGGACTGCCGCTGATGTCGGGCGGCCAGTTGGTAGGTGCCATCGGAGTCAGCGGCGTGAAATCCACCGAGGACGGCCAGATTGCGAAGGCCGGGGCGGATTTGCTCGGAAATTGAACGGCAACGGGAGCGCTTGCGCGCTCCCGTTCTAGCGCTCGAATTGTCGCGGTAACCAGGTTGTGATTTGCTCCGGCAGATCCGCGGCAAGGCAGTCGAATGTCTGCACTCCCCCGGTGGCTCTCAACCACGTCAGTTGCCGTTTTGCCAGTTGCCGCGTCGCGGCAATGGCCTTCTCGCGCAGTACATCCAGGCCGAAGTCGCCTTCCAGGTGTTGCCAGACCTGGCGGTATCCGACGCAACGCATGGAAGGCAGATCGGCATTCAACGCGTAGCGACTTCGCAACTGCCGGACCTCCTCGATAAGGCCGAGATCGAGCATTTGGTCGAATCGCTGCGCAATGCGCCGGTGCAGGACTGCCCTGTCTCCCGGCACAAGCGCGATCGAGACCAGCCGGTAGGGCAGACCGGCCGGCGCCGACAGCGCGATCAATGACGCCATCGGCTTGCCGGTCAGATGAAAGATCTCCAGGGCGCGCTGGATGCGCTGCGAATCGTTGGGATCGAGGCGTCGCGCCGTGACCGGATCGACCCGCCGAAGCTCGTCGTGCATTGCCGGCCACCCCTTGGCGCCGGCCAGGGCATCGATGCGCTGTCGAGTGGCAGGATCCGAAGCAGGCAAAGTGGCCAATCCGTCGCGCAGCGCCTTGAAGTACAGCATGGTTCCGCCCGTGAGCAGCGGCATGCCGCCGCGTTCGCTGATGCCGCGCATGGCCTGCAGTGCGTCGTCGCGAAACTGCGCTGCCGAATACGATTGCGTCGGATCGATGAGGTCGATCAGATGATGGCGGACCTGCCGAAGCGTGTTGCAGTCGGGCTTGGCAGTGCCAATATTCATGTCGCGGTACACCAGCGCGGAATCCACGCTGACGATCTCGAGCGCAAAACGACGGGCGAGCTCCAGCGCGACAGCGCTCTTGCCGCTGGCAGTGGGACCCATCAACAGAATTGCCGCCGGCAACTCCGTTGATGCGCGCGCGCCTTCGCTGGATTCCGGGTTTTGCCTGTCAGGAACGAGGGGCGAGGGACGAGAAAGATCACTGACACCCGAACGCGCGAGCTTCAATCCCTCACCCCTCGCACCTCGTCCTTGTCATTTTCCCCTCATGAACATTTTGTCCAACTCACCGAGCGTGACCTGGAACCACGTCGGTCGGCCGTGATTACACTGGCCGGAACGCTCGGTCGACTCCATTTCACGCAGCAGCGCGTTCATCTCCGTGACGCTCAGCGTGCGGTTGGCCCTGACGGCCGCGTGGCAAGCCATCGTGGAGAGCATTTCGTTCTGGCGCTCGGCAAGCGCGCGGCTTGCGCCGAACTCACTGATTTCGCGTAGAACATCTCGCGCCAGTTGCGCGGCATCCGCCTGCGCCAGCGTCATGGGAACGCAGCGCACGGCCAGCGCATTGGGTGCGACGATGGCGAGTTCAAACCCAAGCCGCGCAAGCGTGTCCGGATTCTCTTCGGCGGTGGCAACTTCGAGAGCGCTGGCGTTCATGGTCGCTGGAATCAACAGGGTCTGCGTCGGGATGCCCGCGTCATCGAGCCCGCTCTTGAGCTTCTCATAGACGATGCGCTCGTGCGCCGCATGCATGTCCACCACCACCAGCCCGTGGCGGTTCTGGGCGAGCACGTAGATACCCGCTAGTTGCGCCAGGGCGAAACCCAGTGGATATTCCTCCTGAACGTTCAACGCTGCCGCCGCGCGATCGGGCAAAGTTGCTGTGGCGCTGCCGGCTGCGCCAAACAACGTGGCGTAGAATGCGGCCGGTTCGTTCGTCAGCAGTTCCATGGAAGGCTGGCGCGACGTTGCTGCGTCAAACCGGAAGGCCGACGCCGACGGTGAGGATTCACGGCCGCCGCCGAGCCCGGCGCGCGAGTTCGAGAGTGCTTTCTCCAGTGCGTGAAACACAAACTGGTGCATGCCGCGCGAATCCCTGAAGCGCACCTCGACCTTGGTGGGGTGCACATTCGCATCGACCAGCGCCGGATCCAGTTCGAGAAACAATACGTACGCGCAGTGACGCTCGTGATGCAAGACGTCGTGGTAAGCCTCGCGCACCGCATGCGAAAGAATCCTGTCGCGCACGAACCGGCCATTGACAAAACAATACTGGGCGTCGCGCGAACTGCGCGAGTAGGCAGGCTGGGCGGCCAATCCGTGCAGGCGAAAGCCCGCGCTTCTCGCCTCGACCGTGAGGGAGGCGGACGCGAATTCTTCGCCGAGAACTGCGCGGATGCGCTCGTGCGTGCTTGCGGACGGCAGATGCCAGTGCGCCCGGCCATTATGAGTCAGTGCGAATTGAACGTCAGGCCGCGACAACGCCAGCCGTTTGAAAGTTTCTTCGCAATGCGCAAATTCGGTCTGTGGACTGCGTAGAAACTTGCGACGCGCCGGGGTGTTGAAATACAAATCGGACGCTTCCACGATCGACCCTGCGGCAAGTGCGGCAGGTTCTGGTGCCGATCGCGCATCACCGCTGGCCTCCACTTTCCATGCATGCGCGCTGCCGCGCGCACGACTGGCCAGGCTGAAGTGCGATACGGCGGCGATACTGGCGAGTGCTTCGCCGCGAAAACCCAGGCTCGCCACGCGTTCGAGGTCTTCCAGGGAGGCAATCTTGCTGGTGGCGTGCCGCGCCAGGGCGAACGCGAGTTCATCGCGCGCGATCCCGGCGCCGTTGTCGGTCACGCGGATCTGTCGAATGCCGCCATCAGTCAGGTGCGTGGAAATTTCCGTGGCTCCCGCATCGAGGCTGTTTTCCATCAACTCCTTGAGCGCGGAGGCAGGTCTGTCAACCACCTCGCCCGCGGCGATTTGGCTGACCAGCAAGTCCGGAAGCAAACGTATGGAAGGCATGGGAACGAAATCGGAGTTAGTCCGATTATAGCTGCAGGCGGGCTATCATCGAATTTTGTGCCCGACATGCAACAGTGGCTGTGCAGCGCGTGCCGTAGCGTGATGGACGATCCCGTTCGCCGCGACTATCCGGTGCTCATGCGATCGGGATTTGTTGCGGCCGATGGCCGTAGCGCGTGCGAATAAGCGCATTTATCCTGCGACGGGCCTAGACGAGCGTGCCCGCAAGCCTAATAATTAGCCAGTTATCAAGGCTTTTCGGCGAAAAGCCTTGTCCGTTTGCTGACTACTCCGGTGCTGACTGGGCGTCATGGGGCAGATTGCGAGTCCATTGACCTATATCCGGGACTGAGAAAGAACAGGATGGATAAGAAGACGATTTACTCGAAGACCGGCAAAGGTGTTCTGGAGATCAAGAACAAAGCCGGCAAGCTGCCCAAGGACCTTCTCAAGGTTCTCACGCTCATCGACGGCAAATCGACGATCGCAGACGTGCTGGCCAAGTCGAAGCTCAGCGATAGCGAAATGAAGAAGGTCCTGAGCGACCTGACCACCGGCGGCTACATCAAGGAATTTGCCAATACCTCGACCGGCACGCAAGGCGCCGGGGGCGGCTCTTATGTCGACGATCTTGACTTTACTTCATCCCTCTCGCCGAGCAAGAACGTCTACCAGAATGCGCAGACCGAGTGGCGCCAGCGCGAATCGGCGGATCGGGCAAAGGCCGAGCTGGACGCCAAGCGCAAGCGCGAGGAGGAAGATCGGCTGAAGAAAGAGCAGGCTGCGCAACTGGCCCGGGAAGAAGGCGCGCGTCTGGCGAAGGTCGAGGCAGAGCGCAAGATCAAGGAAGCCGCCGCCCAGAAATTGCGTGAGGAATCGGAGCGCAAGGCGAAGGTCGAAGCCGATGTCATGGCGCAGACCCAGCGCGATCTGTCGAAACTGCTTGAAGCCGAGCGTCAGGCTTTCGACCTTGCTGAACGCAAGAAGCTTGAAGCACAGCAATTGCAGAGTTCGGACCAGGCGGCTCGTCGAGCGCGTGAGGAGGCCGAGCGAAGAATCAAGGAGGAAGAGGAGCGCCGTCGCCAGGAAGAGCAGCAGCGTGAACGCAAGGCAGAAGAAGAGCGCAAGCGCAAGCAAGAGGAAGAACTCAGGCGCAAGGAAGACGAGCGCAAGCGTCGCGAGGAGGAGGAGGAGCGTCTCAAACGCGCGGAAGAAGAGCGCAAGCGTAAGGAAGACGAAGAGCGCAAGAAGCGCGAAGAAGAGGAACGCAGGCGTCGCGAAGAGGAAGAGCGGCGCAAACGCGAGGAAGAAGAGCGCAAGCGCAAGGAAGAAGAGGAGCGCAAGCGTCGCGAAGAGGAAGAGCGGCGCAAGCGCGAGGAGGAAGAGCGGCGCAAACGTGAGGAAGAGGAGCGCAAGCGCAAGGAAGAAGAGGAGCGCAAGCGTCGCGAGGAGGAAGAGCAGCGCAAACGCGACGAAGAGGAGCGCAGGCGCAAGGAAGAAGAACGCAAGAGACGCGAAGAGGAAGAAAAGCGAGCGCGACGCGAAGAAGAAGATCGCCGCCGTCGTGAGGAAGACGAGCGCCGTCGTCTCGAAGACCAGCGGGCGCAGGGCGCAGGTATCGAAGAAGAAGCAAACCGCCGTGCGGAAGACGAGCGTCGCAGCCGGGAAGCATCCGAGCGTGCCAGCGCGGAGGAGTCGCGCCGCAAGGAACTCGCGCAACACGCCGCGTCGGACAAGGACGCTTTGCCGGAGTTTGATCTGTCCGGCCTCCGGGCAATGGAAACGCAGGTCGCTGCTGAATTCGAGAAACAGCAGCAGGAATTGCGCAAGCGCGAGGAGGAAGAGGAACGTCAGCGCGAGCAGCAGGAGCAGGCGAGGCTTGCCATGGAGCGCGCGGAACGCGAAGAACAGGCGCGCGCCGAGGCGGAACGACGCGAAGCCGAGGATCTGGAGCGCCGCGAGCGTATGGATCGCGAGCGCCAGGATCGCGAAGACCGCGAGAAAAAGCGCCAGGAAGAAAAACAGGCGCGTTCACGCGAGCAGGAGGAAGCCAAGGTCAAGCGGGAGCAGGAGCGCCTGCGGCAGGAAACGATGAAAGTCGAGAACGAGCGGCGCGCGCGCGAGGAGGATCTCGTCAGGCGACGCAAGGAGCAGGAAGAGCGGGATCGCAAGCGCGCAGAAGTAGAATCGCTGAAGAAAACCAAAGGCATCAGGACGCCGCTGGACCGCCTGAAACCGGTCGCCGTCGTAATCGCGGTGCTCGTTGCGGTGATTCTGGGCGGAATTCAATTGCTGCCTATGAACTCCTATGTGCCTGCGATCGAAAAGCTCGCCACGGAGCACATCAAGGAGCCCGTATCCATCGGATCGATGCACATGTCCATCCTTGGCGGCTTTACCATAAATCTTGAAAACATCAAGGTCGGCACCACTCAGGACGTCAAGATCGACAAGGTCTCGGTTTCACCGGAATTTGGCTCCCTGTTCGGGGATGTCAAAGTCATTCGCCAGTTGCAGGCGGAATCGGTGACTGTTGCCGAAGAGGTCTTGCCGCGCTTGCCAAGATGGCTGGATGCGGCAGCCGGCGACACTGCAGTGCAAGTCGATCGCATCGTGCTCAAATCGATCAAGCTTGAATCCCGGCATGCCAAAGTTCCGCCATTCGATGCCGATCTACGGCTCTCCCGGGAGGGCACCGTACAGAATGCTTCGTTGGTCAGTTCCGATGGCAAGCTGCGGGTGGAACTGACACCGCGTGACAATCAGATCGATATAGCGCTTAGTGCCGCGAAAGGTTGGGTGCCGCCGCTGGGGCCGCAGATCGAATTCTCCGATCTGACGGTTCAGGCTGTGGCGGTGCGCAACCAGCTGCGCGTAGACAAGTTCGAGGCTTTGCTCTATGGGGGAGCAGCCAGGGGAAGCGCCCTTATAGTCTGGGGTGGCCCGTGGTCGATTGAAGGGGAAGTCTCCACTGAGCGCGTCAGCCTGCAGGAACTGATGGCGGTGTTTACGCGGGATGCGAAGTCGACGGGACAACTTGAGTCGAAGTTCCGCTATAGCATGGCTGCGCAGGGACTCGCCGCGTTATTCGATTCACCAAGGATAGACGGCAACTTCAGCATCAGGAAGGGCGATGTGGATGGCGTGGATCTGGTGCGCGCCCTGCAGTCCGGGGGACGCGGCGAGACGCAAGGTGGTGCGACCCGATTCGAGGAGATCACGGGAACCCTGGGACTGGCGTCCGGGCGCTATCAGTACCGCAACATGAAGCTTGCGTCAGGGTTGCTGTCTGCCAACGGTGCGTTCGAGGTTTCCCAAAACAAGGAAGTCAACGGACGCATTGCCGTCGAGCTGCGCTCGCAAGCCGCCCAGATACGGGGCAATTTCATCGTGGAAGGCGAACTTAAGGCTATCGTGCTGCGACCGAACTGAAGTCAAGGCAGATCGGAACGCATGTCGATGTCCTGCAGGACACCTGGATCATCGCACTCGATCGCGTGCACATCCGCCCCGTGGTGCTCGATGACAGCGCGCGCGCCTTGATCGCCCTGTAATTGCAATAACTCTGCAAGATAGCGACGGCCGAAGCCGACTGGATGGCCCCGCTGACCGTTGTACATCGGCACTGCGATGCCGCCTGAGCTCGCGACCCGCCCGGCGATGGCTTTGACGGTACTTGGCCGTACGAACGGCATATCCCCAAGCGCAATCACCCAGCCGTCTGCGTCACGCGCCGCCCCGACCGCGCAGATCAGACTGCGCGCCATGCCCAAGTGGGCATCCTGACAGATATGCACTGCGACGCCTTCCGCCTGGAGCGCATCGGCCAGTGCGTCATCGCCGCTGCGTACAACGGTTTTGACGTCGGGAAGGGCTGCCCGCAAATTACGTAACGCCGCGACGCCTATCGGCGTTCCCTCGTTGAGCCGATGCAGCAGCTTGCCGCCGCCGAAGCGGGTGCCCCTGCCGGCGCATAGCAAAATGCCGACGATGTTCAATTGATTTTAGGAAACGGCGCCGTCGAATCCGCATGCGTTGCACAATGCGTGCGCACGACGTCAGTTCTGGGCCAGCTTCGAACGGGCCAGAGGCGGATGGCGCCGTGACTCGTTAGCGGGACGCCCGTTTGCGGGAACGGCGCCGTCGAATCCGCATGCGTTGCACTCTGCGTGCGCACCACGTCAGTTCTGTGCCAGCTTCGATCGGGCCAGAGGCGGATTCGCCGAGAAATATTTCTTGATCCCCACGAGGATCGCCTGCGCGAGTTTGTCCTGATAGGCGTCGTCCCTGAGCCTCTTCTCTTCCTCGGGGTTCGTCAGGAAAGCAGTCTCGACGAGGATGGAGGGAATGTCGGGCGCCTTCAGCACCGCAAATCCGGCCTGTTCCACATGCGCCTTATGCAAATCGTTGACTTCGCCGATCTCGCCGAGCACGGCTTTGGCGAGCTTCAGACTGTCGTTGATGGTTGCGGTTTGCGACAAATCGATGAGGACTTGTTTCAGTGTCGGATCCGCAACGTCAATATTGACACCGCCGATCAAGTCCGCCTCGTTCTCCTTTCTTGCCAGCCAGCCCGCTGCAGCCGACGTGGCGCCGCGCTCGGAAAGCGCAAACACCGATGAGCCGCGCGCATGCGGCTTCACGTACGCATCGGCGTGAATGGACACGAACAGATCGGCCTGGATCTTGCGCGCCTTGATTACACGGTTGACCAGTGGGATGAAATAATCGCCATCCCGGATCAGCACGCCTCGCATGTTCGGCTCCTCGTCGACGAGCGCCTTGAGCTTGCGGGCGATGGCCAGCGTGACGAACTTCTCATAAGTGCCGCTGCGCCCGCGCGCGCCGGGATCCTCGCCTCCATGCCCCGCATCGATGGCAACGGTAATCAGGCGCGCAACATCGGCTGGCGCCACGGCTTTCCTGGGCGGCTGCGCCAGCGCCGCCGGTGCCTGAACGGGCGCGTCGGCAGAGGCCTCTTGCGCTTTGACCGTGCCCTGTGCAGGTCCGATGACTGCGGGAGGGGTCTCTTTCTGATCGAGCAATGCGAGGACGGGGTCTGCTTCCAAAGAGGGGTAGACGTCAAGCACCAGACGGTGACCGTATTCGCCCACCGGCTTGAGCACGAAAACCTGCGGTTTTACTTCGGTCTTCAGGTCGAGCACGAGGCGCACGACTCCGGGCTTGAATCGGCCGATCCGCACGGCACTCACGTACGGATCGTTGGGTGAAATCTTTCCGGGAATCTGTTCCAGCGCAGAATTGAAATCCACGTTCTCAAGATCGAGCACGAGACGCGACGGCGTGCTAACGGCAAATACGTTGTAAGTAATCGGTGCGTCGGATTCAAGTGTCAGGCGCGTGTATTCGGGGGCGGGCCAGACTCGCGCGTAGACAATCTGCGCCCCCGTGGCGGGCGATGCGGAGGCTAACAGGCATATGGAAACAGCCAGCGCGCACATCGAGCCCGTGCGCGTGCGGCATTCGCCGATGCCACCACGGCGCAATAAGTGCAAACTCAATCTGGCAAGTGACTCAAACAAAATTTTCCGCGCTCCGTTTCAGCAACGATGCATGCGCGCCTCGCGCCGCTTTCCTCGTGCAATTCCACTTTCAGGTCTGGTGCGGGCAACAGTCCCTCCGCGCGCTCCGGCCATTCGACCAGACAAACGTTGCGTGCTGCAAAGTACTCTCTGAACCCCGCTTCAGTCCATTCAGTTGGATCGTTGAAGCGATAAAAATCAAAGTGATATAAGTCTAACCTAGAAAGATTATAAACTTCAACCAGGGTGTAGGTCGGGCTCTTGACCTTTCCCGTGTAACCCAGCTCTCGCAGCATGCCGCGCGTAAGCGTTGTCTTTCCGCTGCCCAAGTGGCCCGAAAGGGCCACGAACAAGCCCGGTTCGAGCACCCGCGCCAGTCTGCGCCCGAGGGCCAGGGTCGCTTCCTCGTCTGCAAGGAATATCGAGAATTGGTCGCTGCCGCCGGCACTCATGGCGGACGCGGGCCCGGGCACTTCGCGGCAGCACGCGCCGCCTGCAGTGCTACGTCGATGAACACGCGCAGCGCTGGAAGATGGTCGCCTCGACGCCACGCCAGATGGACTTCGGTGAGCGGACTGCCGGCGCGCAACGTCTTGTAGACCACCCCGGTTCTTTGCAGGTTGGTGAGCGACGCCGGAATCAGTGCTACGCCCAGTTCAGCCGACACCAGGCTGACGATGGTTTGCATCTGGATTGCCTCCTGTGCCACGCGCGGGCTGAAACCGGCTGTCTTGCAGCAACTGACCACGTCGTCGTAGAGGCCCGGTGCATAGGGGCGGGGGAACAGGATGAAAGGGGCGTCCTTGAGTTTTTCGAGAGCCAGCTTGCCGCGCGTGCGTGCGAGCGGATGCTTTTCGGGCAGGGCCGCAATCAGCGGCTCGCGCAGGATCGGCAACGAGTCGAGCGACGCTTCGGTAATCGGCGGCAGCACGAAACCCACGTCGATGCGGCCAGCCAGCAAATCGCGAAACTGAGCGTCGCTGGTCGATTCGCGCAAGCTCAGATTCACCAACGGAAAACGGCGGCGAAACTCGCGCAGCACGATGGGAAGCACATTGTAGTCTGCGACACTGATGAATCCGATGGCGAGTTCGCCTATTTCTCCGCGGCCCGCCCGCTTCGTGGTCAGAACGGCCTGTTCAACCCGTGCGAGAATATGGCGGGCCTCTGCCAGAAGTGCCGTGCCGGCCTGGGTCAGTGAAACATGACGCTGGGTACGCCTCAGAAGCGTCACGCCGAGTTCGCTTTCCAGCGCCCTGATCTGCATGGACAGTGGAGGTTGCGAGATATGGAGTTTGGCCGCCGCGCGGCCGAAGTGAAGTTCTTCGGCGACGGTAACGAAGTAACGCAGGTGGCGCAGATCCATTGATTCGAACAGACTATCAAACAAGGTTCAATAATATATTAGACGCCATCCCAGCGCGCGCCGACACTGCGCCCGTGGCACCGGCGCCCCCGGTAAAGGGCGTGGCATATAAATTCAACGAGGACAAATCATGGCAGACAACTGGCGCAGCAAACTGATCACCGCGGGCGTTGCCCGTTCGCCGAACAGGGCAATGCTTCGCGCGGTCGATTTCAAGGATGGCGACTTCGACAAACCCATTGTCGGCGTGGCCAATGGTCATTCCAATATGAACCCGTGCAACGCCGGCATCCAGCCGCTCGTCGACAGCGCCATGGGTGCATTGCGCGCTGCGGGCGCCATGCCTCAGGTTTTCGGCACGCCGACCATCACCGACGGCATCGGTATGGGAACCGACGGCATGAAGTATTCCCTGGTTTCACGCGAAGTCATCGCCGACGCGATTGAAACCTCGGTCAATGGCCAGTTGATGGATGGCGTGCTGGTGGTCGGTGGCTGCGACAAGAATATGCCGGGGGGCATGATGGCAATCGCGCGCATGAACGTCCCGGCCATTTATGTCTACGCCGGCAGCATCAAGCCCGGCCACTGGAAGGGAAAGGACCTGACGATTGCCAGCGCTTTCGAAGCGGTCGGGGCGTTTACCGCGGGCAAGATGAGCAAGGAAGACTACGAGGGCATCGAGAAAAACGCATGTCCGACCGTCGGCGCTTGCGGCGGCATGTTCACGGCCAACACCATGTCCACTTCTTTCGAGGCGCTCGGCATGAGCCTCATGATGTCCGCAACGATGGCGTCGCCTGACGCTGAAAAAGCGGATTCCGCGGCCGCATCGGCCAAAGTTCTGGTCAATGCAATCAAGAAGAACATACGGCCACGTGACATCATCACGCGCAAGTCCATCGAGAACGTGGTGAGCCTGGTGATGGCTACGGGCGGTTCGACCAACGCAGTGCTGCATTATCTGGCGATTGCATCCGCCGCGGAAGTCGAATGGACTATCGATGATTTCGAGCGTGTGCGTCGAAAGGTTCCGGTGCTGTGCGACCTGAAGCCCTCAGGCCGCTACGTCGCCACGGATCTGCACAAGGCGGGCGGGGCGCCGCAGGTGCTGAAAATGCTGTTGGCGAACGGGTTGCTGCATGGCGATTGCATGACCATCACCGGACGCACGATTGCCGAGGAACTGGAGCATATCCCCGAACAACCGCGCAAGGACCAGGATGTCATTCGCCCGTTTGACCAGCCCCTCTACAAGGAAGGCCATCTTGCGATTCTGAAGGGCAATCTGGCCACTGAAGGGTGTGTCGCCAAGATCACGGGCCTGAAGAATCCTTCGATTACCGGCCCGGCCCGGGTATTCGATTCCGAGCCGGAGGCCATGGCGGCGATCATGGATCGCAAGATCAAGGCCGGTGACGTCGTGGTCATTCGCTATGAGGGGCCCAAAGGAGGGCCGGGCATGCAGGAAATGCTGGCGCCGACTTCTGCATTGACGGGCCAGGGTCTGGGCGACTCCGTGGGGCTTCTGACCGACGGGCGTTTCTCGGGAGCGACGTGGGGCATGGTGGTGGGTCATGTCGCGCCCGAAGCCTATGTCGGGGGCACGATCGCGCTGGTAAAGGAGGGCGATTCGATTACCATCGATGCGCACAAACAGCTGATCCAGCTGAACGTACCCGACGAGGAACTGGCAAAACGGCGGGCGGCATGGAAACAACCCAAACCGCGCTTTACGCGTGGGCTGCTCGCCAAGTACGCGCACCTGGTTTCGACAGCGACCCGAGGTGCTGTGACGGATTCGTTCGAACACGCCAAAAAGTAATTGCCAGTTCGAAGTTAAACAGCGGCAGTGCCCGGTGTGGGCTCCTGCCGCTGCTTGCGGTCTATGCGATTTGCCAAGGCCGAAAGCTCACGGCAGCGAGCGTCCCGGCCCCTTTCCCCAACTTTGATAGCGCATGCGGTCGAACTCGATGAATTCCGCGAGGAATTTCTGTTGCAAGGCGTCCAGTACTTCCGCGCTGGCGCCCTCCTCATGCAATTGCGCCAGCTCCGAACCGCTCAGGCCGGCAACATAATGCGTGCCGATGCGCAGGCCTTGCGTGCCGATGATGTCATGCAGTCGCGATGCGCGGATGCGTGCGGCAAGATCCGCATTGTCGACCTCGTCCTTCACGAGCCGTCCGATTTCGGCGACCGTCAGCGCAGGTGCAGTGGGTTTGCCGGGGAACGCCGTCACCCAGTCAGGCAGCCCTTGCGGTTTGCCGAAGGATCTCGATGCCGCAATGCCTTGCGCGTCGGCCATGCCATTGCCGCCAGTGTCCAGATTGGCGAGATCCACGGGCTGCGGATAGCACGACCTGCAGCCTCCCAGCGATTCGCCCAGCACCCAGTAGCGGGTGAGCAGGTCCACGTCGTTGACGAAGGCCTGTTGCAAATGGTCGAGTACCTTGGGCGGCACGCCGGCGTCGGCAAGTTTGCCGAAATCGGAGCCGCGCAGCGCATAGGTGGTTTTGGCGCGCGCGATGCGGTCGATCGCCTGCTCCGGACGGCTGCCCCTGCTCAGATCGATAACCTCCGAGATCGGCGTGACCGGCCGCGGCGTCAGCACCGAGCAGCCACTCACCATCGAGGCACAGGCGATTACGATCAGGACGGGACGGGTAAAGTATCGAGACTGAAGAGACATTTTTCGACTCCATTACGTTGAACGGACGCACCCTTAACGTTCAGCGTGGCACGATGATGAGCGGGCGACGGTAACAATAGAAACAATCGTGCCACCAGTAAGCGCCTTCGTAGCGCATGCGCGCATCCCAGCGAATGCTGGCCGCGTAGGCGTTCTGCATATAGTCGAGGACCGGATCGGCTACCCCCTGGTCATGTAGCGCGATGATCTGCGAGGCAGTCAGCGGATATACCGCGCGCGTCTCCTGCAACTCGCGGATGATCTCTTCTGCCGGCTTGCCCTGCCGGCTCATTTCCACAATCTGTTCAACGGAGGGCGCCGGGCGGCGTTGAAGACTGCTACACCCACTGAGCAAAGTCAGCGCAAGCAGGACGGCCGCGATGTGAAATTTTGAAGTGTGCATGCCGGAAGCGTGGTTACCGTATTGGGACCCACGGCAGCCGCTGCAGTTCCATGAAAATCAGGCCGAGATATCGGGGACCAGTTGTCGTTCGAGCGCGGAGATCTGGTCCTTGAGCAGCAGCTTTCGCTTTTTCAGGCGCTGCAGCTGCAATTCGTCGAGTTTCTGTCCATGCGCCAAGTGCTCGATGACGTCGTCGAGATCTCGGTGCTCGACTTTCAATGCCGAGAGTCGGTTGCGAATTTGTTCGATTTCCTCCTGCGTCAGCTCCATTGCGGTCTCCGGCCGAGGCGCGTCTGCCCTTTGTCCAGTTTCATCACTGGTATTGTTCAGAAACGACCCGTGAATAATTCGCGCCAGGCGCCCGGCTGCAATGGGTCCAATGTCCGTCGGGCTGGCTTGCGAGTACGCTCACCAGCCGATAGTGGCACAAACGCAGGATCAAGCCCTTCTGCAGAGCGGCCGGCAGGTCGTTCACATGGAAAAATGTTACACCGATTCAGCCAAAAGGCCGGTTAATTTGAGCGAGTGCCTGTCGAGCGGTTAGGATGCAGCCCCGGAGGGCTTTCATGAACCAGCACGACATAGCGCACGGGATCTATCCCATGCTGTACGCCTTTTTCGATCGGCGCGGCCATGTGGACGCGTCAGCCATGCGCAGACAGGTCCAGGCGTGTGTAGCCAATGGCGCGCATGGTCTGGCCGTGCTTGGACTCGGTACCGAAATCGACAAGCTGTCCGAGACCGAAAGGCGTCAGATCGTGGAATGGGTGGCCGAAGAACTGGCGGGCAGACTGCCTCTGGCCATCACGGTAAACGGCCCCACGGTGCAAATGCAGGTCGAGTTCGCCAAGTTCGCGCAGTCGCGCGGTGCCTCCTGGCTGATCCTCCAGCCTCCCCCCGATCGCGGCGTGCCCGAAGATTTTTTTATACGCTTTTTCGGTGCGGTAGCAGACCGCGTGGAATTACCGGTCGCCGTGCAAAACGCTCCGGAGTATCTCGGTGTGGGTTTGACGCCGGCAGGTGTGAAAGTCCTGGCGCAAAGCCATCCGAACTTTCGCCTGCTCAAGGCGGAAGGGCCGGCGCTTTCAGTCCAGGCGGTCATCGAGGAGAGCGGCGATAGCGTGACCGTGTTCAATGGCCGGGGCGGACTCGAGCTGATCGACAACCTGCGCGCGGGTTGCGCAGGCGTGATTCCGGCGACCGATTGCTTCGATCGCCAGGCGCGCATCTTCGATCTGCTGCGCAGCGGCGCTGATGAAGAGGCCGAAGCGATTTATCGCGAAGTGCTGCCCGCCATCGTATTTGTCATGCAGTCTTTGCAGACCTTGCATACGTACGGCAAGCGCATCGCCGCCCTGCGACTGGGGCTGGGCGAAGTTTTCGACCGCTCGCCGGCGCTGGGCCCCAGCGATTTCGGCATGCGCTGCGCGCAACGCTACGCCGCCGCACTGGGGCCATTGGCATGACGCGGCTGCGCATTGCGGCATTGGCAGCCCTCCTGTTGCCCGGGCTGCCCGGTTCAGCGGCCGCCCAATCGCCGGAGCAATGGTTCCAGAGCGGACGTGCCGCGGTAGAGAAATCCCGGCAGGAAAAACCGGTCACTGGTCTCGCCAGAAACGTGATTTTATTCATTGGCGACGGCATGGGTGTGGCCACGGTGACGGCCGCCCGCATCCTGGGAGGGCAGCGCCTCGGCCTTTCCGGAGAGGAACACCAGTTTTCGTTTGAGAAAATGCCCAACGTGGCGCTTTCAAAAACCTACAGCGCCAACCAGCAGACGTCTGACTCCGCGCCCACCATGAGCGCAATCGTGACCGGCATTAAAACCGCCGACGGATTGATATCGGTCAGCGATAGGGTGGCGCGAGGGGACTTTCGTTCCGTCCCGAGGCACTCCATCAAAACAATACTCGAACGCGCGGAAGATCGCGGCATGGCCACGGGCATCGTCACGACTGCTCGCCTCACGCATGCGACACCGGCCGCTTGTTACGCGCACTCGCCCGAGCGTGACTGGGAAAGTGATGCAGACCAGCCCGTCTTCGCAAATGCAGCGGATTTCCCGGATATTGCCCGGCAGCTGATCGAATCGCCGCATGGCGACGGACTCGAGGTGGCGCTCGGCGGCGGAAGAACGAAGTTCCTGCCCCGCGGCCGGCCTGATCCGGAATATCCGCACACGCCCGGGGAGCGGCGCGACGGCCGTGACCTGACCAAGGAATGGCTCGCCCGCCATCCGCAGTCTGCTTATGTCTGGAATAAAGCGCAGCTGGATGCCGTGAACCTGCGACAAGTCCGCCATTTGCTCGGTTTGTTTCAGCCCTCGCACATGCAGTACGAGCACGATCGCGCCAAGGACGCCGGCGGGGAGCCCTCACTCGCGGAGATGACGGACAAGGCACTGGAATTGCTGTCTGCGCATCAGAAAGGTTATTTCCTGATGGTCGAAGGCGGACGCATCGATCACGCGCACCACGCCGGCAACGCCTACCGCGCGTTGACCGATACCATCGAATTCGCGCGCGCGGTGGAACTGGCCATGCAGCGCACCGATTCGCGCGATACCCTGATCATCGTCACCGCCGACCATAGCCATACCCTGACGATCTCCGGCTATCCCCGACGTGGTAACCCTATTCTGGGCAAGGTGATCGAGCCAGGCGCAACCGAAGATTACGCCAAGGATGCTCTTGGCCTTCCGTACACTACTTTGAGTTATGCAAACGGCCCCGGCTACAGCGGCCCGTCAATCACCCAATCCGAAGGAATCAAGAGGTACCCGCATCACGGTCCGGGCTATGGCGGCATCACGGCGGGGCGACCGGACTTGAGCAGGGTCGATACTGGCGCACCGGACTATCTGCAGGAGTCCACCGTGGCGCTGGAAGGCGAATCCCACGGTGGCGAAGATGTTGCCGTCTACGCGCGTGGGCCGCAGGCACATTTAGTCCGCGGCGTGATCGAACAGCACGTCATCTTTCACGTCATGGCTGAAGCGCTCGGTATGACCGAATAGCAGACGGGTGCGCTACGAACCGGCCCGCACCCTTAGCGAAGGTCACATCTGATCAAGAAGTCGTCTTGCGAATTTCCTTCTCGTCGGTCCATTCGAGCAGACCATTCTGTACGTTCCAGAGTTGCAGATTGAACTTGTAGTAAACGTCCTTTACGCCCTTGGCTTCCTTGACGATCGAGGTGATATTGCCCTCGAGCCGGAAGGCTGCGCCGACCATCTTGCCGATTTCGGCGGACTTGTTCGCTTCGTAATAATCGCTCTGCTGGCGTTTGAGTTCTTCGACCTGCTGCTCCATGGCGGCTGCGTCAACTGCGAAGCGCACCTGGCCGCTCTTCTGCAGTTCGACGCGAATCGAATCCGTGATCGCACGAGTGTCTATGTACTCGCTGGTCTTGTTCTTGACCTCCTGCACGGTCACGATAGGCCGGCTTCCGCCCGCGACCACGGCGTTATTGAGCATCGAGCGCGTCATCGATTCGGCGATCAACTGCAAATCGGTCGAGCCGAACTGATTGGTCACGGTTTCAACGCCGCGCGCATCGCCATATCGCGTTTTTGCCGCGCAGCCCGAAAGGACAATCATCGCGCAGAGCGCAATCGCGGCGGTCAGCCGGAGGGAAAGGGATTGCCTCATGTCTTTACTCCTTCAATTGAGCGAAAATTTATTAGTCCTGATTTCTGACCACGAGTCTGAAATCCGCTACGTCCGACGAAGGTGCCATCGTGGTCACGGTGGAAAGCGTTTTGCCATAGATCATCAACGGTTTCCAGGTTTCATCTTCCCACGCGCGCATGCCGTCCTTGTCCAACCAGCGGAAGCGATACGCAATCCGGCGCGCCTCCCTGCCTTCGTTGCGCAGATCCACGTCAATGCGCAGACGGCCCTCGCGTTCCGAGCATCGCAAATCCACGACGTCTACATTCGGTACCGAGCCAGCCAATTCAATTTTGGCATCGATCAGATCCTCACTCGAGGTGATTTTCTTCTCCATGCCCTGGGGGCAACTGTATGCGTAATCCGGGCGTTGGGTCTTGCCGCCGGCACAACCCGCTATCGCAACCGAGGCCATCAGTATGCCGCTACATACGCGAAGATTCATGATTCGCTCCTGGAGTAATGCAATGTGGTCTATCAGAACGTTTCCGGCCCGATGGCCGTTGACGGGCCCTGGATAGCGCGAACTTCGGCGAGCGGCTTGCCGTGCCCCGCCACGGGCAGTGCCGCGAAGGTGGTCCCGCCCATAAACCGCAAGGCAACCACCGCGTTGCGACCCGTGACCCGGAAACGCAAATCCTGCCCACCCGGGCTGGCGCCAAAGCCGAGCACGTGCTCACCGGCCGGAATGCGCGCGCGCGCGACCGCGATCTGCGCGGGCAACGTACGCCAGCTACGCTCATCGGCCGATTCCGTAACGATCGATCCCAGAGCCATGGCAAACGCGGCCAGCCCGGTCTGATCATTCTTGCTGAGCTGATACTGCGCGATTGCCTTTGCGCTCGAGCGAATGATACCTCTGAGCGCGATGCCCGGCATTTCTTCCTGCAAGGCTTTTCGCGCCATGAGATCTATGTCGGTAATCACGGTCGTAGTGATCGGTGCCATGCCCTGTATCTGCAATTGCGAGGGCATGAATGCCGGCTGGGTCGGTGCCATGACCGGGAATGACAGCGGCACGATCAGCAGCCGGTCGCCATAAGGGAAGGGCAGGCTGAATTGGCGCGATTGCCGGGCCGGTGCCATGCCCGACTCGAGCACGAACAGCACATCGGTATAGCCGTCGTCACGCGCGGCGCTGCGCGCGTCCAGTCCGGCCAGCGCCTCTTCGAGCTCGGGACGATCGGGCCGCAACTCGATCGCATTGCGATAGCCGGCGGCCGCCAGGCTTATATCGCCCAGCGCCTCATAGACGAATCCGGCCAGATAATGACTGAAGGCACTCTCGTAGCTGTTCTTGAGCGCGTTGACTTCGGCGTTATCGATGGTCTGTACTGGATAGCCGTTGAGATCCTTGAAGCCGGTCTTTACGCCCCGTTTCCTTGCTTCTTCCTGCGTTCTTTGCAGTTCCTTTTGCCGGAGTTGGGCTATGACCGCTTCACGCTCGTGCGTGCGCTTGATATCCACGCGGGCGAGGTCAAAATCTCCGCGTGCGAGCCGATCCAATGCCAACCGGGTGGTAAGCATGACTTTTTCGTAATCGTGGCCTTCATAGGGAATCGACTTGTCGTTCAAAACCGTGCTGGTCAGATTTCCGAACAGTTTCTCCGCATTGGTGATTGCTGTTTGCTCCCAGGCCTGTACTTGCGCATCCGCGGCCAACCAGGCCTTTTCACTGGCTTCGTACTGGCGGTTGAGGCGCTGTAGTTCCCCGAGTTCCATATGGTAGAGCAGGTCCTTGCGCTGAAGCTTGTTGCGCTCCAGTTGCTTGATGGCGCCTTCAACGTTGCCGGAGGCCGCGAGATTGATGGTGCGCGTCAGTTCCGCGTCGTAACTGCGGAACGCGGCGCAGCCAGGCAACGTCGCAAACAGCAACGCTGCTGCCACCAGACGGGCACGTGAGAATGTAAGCAGACGGAGACTCAAATCAGGATCCTGCGGGATACAACGACGTCGCGGCAGCTTAGTTGACAGTGCGATCCGTGCCTTCCTCGGAAGTCGCATGCGTGAAGCGAGGCACGGCCAGCGTCAAATCCCATTCCGCTTTGACGATCGTATCCTGCATCAGTTTCATGAGCCCATGCAGCAAGGTATCGCCCAAGGCAAGGTCGACGCCGTTTCCCTGGTGGGGCTGCAAAGACAGCACGGTCTGGCCGCGCTCGTTGCGCCGCGCACGCACCTTGCTGACCAGCATGGGCACATTGCCCAGGGGGTGTTCGCGTTCCGGCTCCGGCGGGGCTTTCGAAAACTTGACTTGCTGCAGCGCTTTTTCATGTTGCATGCCCAGCAGCGCATTGCGTACTTCGGGATTCGGCTGCATCCGGATATCGGGCTTTTCCTGCGCCATCTGCAATAGCACCGGCCAGATACGTTTGACCAGGCGGCGGGTGAGCCAGAAGCCGATCTCTGCTTTCTTATCGAAGAAAACCCGCGCCAGCAGGCGGTCTTCTTCCGCATGGAATTCCACGGTGATGCGCTCAAGGTTCATGGAGCAATATTACGCGCATCAAACTGGCAGCAGAAGCTCCCGGAACGGCTTTCAGCCTGCTCGATAGCGTCGGATAACCTCCGGATCCGGATCGAATCCCAGGCCGGGCATCTGGGGTACGGCGATCGATCCCTTGCGAGGCGTGGCTGCATCGCCGTACAGGCGCATTTCAAGGTCGAAGTAGCGCCATTCCACCATCGAGGCGCGACCCAGTGCGGCGTTAACGTGCACACCGGCGAGAAATGCCGGCCCGTCGTAGAAACTATGGGGCATGACCGTTACGTTGTAAGCGGCAGCCAGAGTAAACACTTTGCTCAGCGCCGAGACTCCGCCCATCTTGGCCGGGCTGGGCTGCACGAAATCGACCGCGCACGCGTCGAACAGATGCTTGAACTGCGCAACGGTCGTCGCATTCTCGCCGGCTGCGATCGCAATGCCGCAGCCCGCACGCAGCTGCGCCAGCGCAGTGTGATCTTCCGGCGGCCAGATCGGTTCTTCGAGCCAGCGCAAATGCAATGGCCGCAGCCTGTGCGCCATGTCCCGGGCTTCGCCCAGCGTCCACGGGCAGTTCACATCCAGCATGATATCCACGTCGGCACCGGCGGCCTGACGCGCCGCGGCCGTTGGCGCGACTTCGATTTCATGCAGCTTGATGCTGCGGAATCCGTCCGCCAGCGCGCGCTCCACATTGGCAGCGACGATACCCGGTTCGCCGTAGCGAACCATGCTTGCATAACAGGGCAGTTCGGGCTTGCCGCCGCCGAGCATTCGATGGATGGGCTGATGTGCGACCTTGCCGGCGATATCCCATAGCGCGATATCGATGCCGGACAGCCCGAAAATAATCGGACCGCTGCGCCCGAAAATATGCAGCTTGTGCTGGATTTCCTGCGTCAGCGTTTCGATCTCGAGCGCGTCACGGCCCACGCACATGGGCGCGAGGATCTGGTCGATAGCCACTTTCGTCGCAGGAATGACGTTATAGCCAAAAGCCTCGCCCCACCCGGTGACGCCATCGTCTGTGCTGATCCTGACCAGCAGCACGTCGGCGGTCTGCCAGGCTTGGCCTCCCCAGACCTGGGTATCGGCGGGCCCGCCGCTGCTGTAGGGAATTCGCAAGACAATGGTCTCGATGGATTCGATTTTCATTATTGTTTTACCTCTGGCTAGTAAAGCAATGATAGGCGAGGCGGTGCGCTTCCGCATGCACGCGCGCCGCAGTCAAGCGGGTGAAACCGAAGAGCGATTTCGACGGCCGCAAGGGCCGCACGGGTTCAGGATGTAGTGCGATATTTCCGGTAGTACGTCATGACTCGGGGCACATAGGTCATGGTTTCCTGATAAGGCGGGATGCGGTTCCCGGCCCGAAGCACGGCATTTTCGCCGGCGTTGTATGCCGCCACTGCCAGGTGCAGATCGTTGTTGAACAGGCGAATCAGGTCGCGCAGATAGCGCGCACCACCGCTGATGTTCTGCGCCGGATCGAGGCGGTTCTTGACGCCGTAGCGCCGGGCCGTTTCGGGCATCAGTTGCATGAGGCCGGCAGCGCCCTTACGGGAGCGGGCAAGGGGGTTATAGCCCGATTCGGCCGAGATGACGGCATGGATCAGCGCGGCCTCCAGGCGGGTGGCCCTGGCGGCCTCTTCGATGGGTTTCGCGTAGCGCGCACGCGCCCTGGCATCGTAATGACGGATTTCACTGGCCAGCGTATCGGTGACGGGGGTGCGCCTGTGCTTTTCCTTGAGATAAACCTTGAAACGGCTGTCCTGCGGCACGTTGGTAAAGTGAACGGTGCCATCCGAATCCACATAGCGATAAATGTCTGCCTGCGCAATTCCGGCAGAAACCGCCCAAAGCAGTACCAGGAGGGGCATCGTTTTCATTCGCTAAGGAGAAACAGCAACTTTCACGCCATTTCGCCGGACTGGCCATGGCATGCGCTTTGGATTCTATTACAGATGCCGTCTGGCAGGCTTCAAGTCACCGGAGCGCGGCGCGGCAGGGATCAGCACGGTCGCGAGCGACGCAATGACAAGAACGAGGGCAACGTATTCCTGCCACCGCGGCGACTCGCCGAGCAGCCATATGCCGCTGAATACGCCGACAACCGGAATCATCAGCGTGCTCAGCGACGAGACGCCGGCGGGAGCCGCAGTGGCAATCTTGAACCAGGCCCAATAGCAGAAAATGAACACGAACGTCATGTTGTAGACCAGGCCTACCGTGGCACGCGCGCTGATGGGATGCCAATGTCCCCAGTCGATGATCGGCGCACCGAGCATGAGGGGCAGGCCGCCGACAAGCAGTTGCCAGGCGGTAAGTGCCGTGGTGCCCAACATAACGGGAAAGCGCCGCATGAGCACCGTGCCCAGTGCCCAGGCAATGGCACCTCCCAGCACAAGCACCGCGCCGAGCGGCGCAACTTGCATGATGCTCAATTCGCCGCCCAGCAATACGGCCATGCCCGCCATGCCCAGCGCCAGACCGAGCAAGCGTCGGGGGGTCAGTCTTTCGTGCAGGATCAGAGCGGACAGCACGACTGCCCACAACGGCATGCTGTATGCAAGGATGGCACTGCGACCGGCCGGCAACATTTGCAGGCCATAACCGATCAGTACGTTCCACAACGTCACATTGCAGAGCGCGATCACGATGAGCCGGCCCCATTGCCCCGCGGGTACGCGAATCGTCTGCCCTCCGAGGCGCGCCAGCATGAACAAGCCCGTTGCGCCGGATGCGACGCACAGGCCCCGAAAGGTCCATACCGGCATTTCGGCCAAGGTCATTTTCATCATCGGCCAGTTCAGACCCCACCCCAGGGTCAGCAGCACGAGCAGGAACCACATGGAGCGCGGAAGAGTTGAAGGTGAGGGCGGTGGCATGACGGTTTTCGCGCGGAGCGCGGCAGTGTACCGCAACCATTTCCGTCTCCCGCGGCTCGAAGGAACTTTTTTGTTACCATTCCGCGCATGCTCAACAATTCCTTGCTGCGTTTTCTGGCGTTCTGGGGCGTCAATACGCTCTCGCTGTGGGTTGCCGACTACCTCTTTGAGGGCCTGTCGTTCGAGTCCGCGCAGGCGCTGTTCATCGGCGGTTTGATGCTGGGCCTCGTCAATACCTTCCTCAAACCGCTGCTGGTGATTCTCACGCTACCCTTGTCCATCGTGACGCTTGGCCTTTTCGTGCTGATCCTCAACGCGTTGATGCTGCTGCTCGTGGCCTGGGTCGTGCCTGGTTTCATCGTCGGCGGTTTCTGGTCTGGGTTCGTAGTGGCAATATTCGTGGCCGTGTTCAGTTTCATCGTCAATTCCCTGATCGGTTTCAACAAGATCAGGATCAAGCGCATCAAGTAAGGAGCTTCAAGCCAGTCCTGCTGCAGCAATCTAATAAATGGGGGAGGAACAATGAACCTAACGCCTATCGTGGCCGTCGTGTTTGGCTGGTCGCTGCTCTGTGCCACCGCTCATGGTCAATCCTGGACGCCGCCCGCGCCTGGCGAGCGCTGCCCTTCCAAATGGGGTGCGGCCGATGAACGCGGCGCAGCCAACCTGTTGTCTGCCCAATCCGTGCTGAACGCTTCGCGACTCATCCGCAGCGGCGAAGTCATCGAGCTGGGTCGTGTTCTGTCAATGGACATGCCGTTGTTTGGATCGCGCCGCTTCGATATTCATTCAAAGCGCACCGGTGGGCCGATGGGAAGCAACAAGCGGCTCACCAACGAAGAGCTGGTGGTGACGGAGATGGGCCAGGTCGGCACGCAGTTCGACATGTTCTCGCACCAGAGCATCGACAACAGCCATTACAACTGCTTCGTCACCGATGAAATCGCAACGCGCAACGGATTCAGCAAGCTCGGCGTGGAGAAGATCGGTGCCATCTATACGCGCGGCGTGTTGATCGATGTGGCTGCCTCGCGGGGTGTGGAGATGCTCGAAGCGGGCTACGAAATTACCCCGGAGGACCTGCAGGCAGCGCTGAAAAAACAAGGGGTCTCTCTGCGACGCGGCGACGCGGTGCTGATCCATACCGGCTGGGGCCGGCTCTGGGGCGCAGATAACGCGAAATACAACAGCGGCAGTCCCGGCATCGGCGTTGCGGCGGCCGAGTGGCTTGCGAAACACGAACCGATATTATTCGGGGCCGACAATTTTCCAGTGGAAGTCTCACCAAATCCGGACAAGAATCTGAGCTTGCCGGTTCACCAGCTTGCGCTGGCGGTCCATGGAATATTTCTGCTCGAGAACATGAAGCTCGACGAGATCGCTGCGAAGAAAGTCTATGAATTCGCGTTCGTCGTACAGCCGCTGAAAATAAAAGGCGGCACCGGTTCTACCGTGGCACCCATTGCTATTCGATAGTTCTCACAATTCAATCTGCTGATAGCGCGAGGATCACATGCAAAAGTATCAGATGTACATTGGCGGCGAATGGGTTGCGCCGTCTTCCGGCGAGTGGTTCGAAAGCTACAACCCCTTCACCGGAGAGCCTTGGGCATTGATTCCACGCGGCAACGCCGCGGATGCCGACCATGCGGTGCGAACTGCGCATGCCGCGTTCACCGATGGCCCGTGGCCGCAGATGACGCCCACGCAACGCGGCGCATTGCTCAGGAAACTCGGCGATCTGGTGGCGCAAAATGCCCAGCAACTGGCCGAGATAGAGGTGCGCGACAACGGCAAACTTCTGGCTGAAATGGCAGGACAGCTCAATTACGTGCCGCAATGGTATTACTACTTCGGCGGACTCGCAGACAAGATCCAGGGCGCGGTCATTCCGCTCGACAAGAAGGGCTACTTCAACTTCACGCGTTACGAGCCTCTTGGAGTCGTCGTGGCAATCACGCCGTGGAATTCGCCCCTGATGCTGACTGCATGGAAGCTGGCGCCGGCCCTGGCGGCGGGCAACACGGTCGTGATCAAACCCTCGGAATTCACCTCGGCATCCGCGCTTGAATTCGTCAAGCTGGTCGAGCAAGCCGGATTTCCGGCGGGAGTCGTCAACGTGATCACCGGCTACGGGAAGGAAGCCGGCATGCCGCTGGTAGAGCATCCGATGACGGCAAAAATAACGTTCACCGGATCGGATGCGACCGGTCGCGTGATCGCGGAGACGGCGGCGCGCGGGTTCAAGAAAGTGGGACTGGAACTCGGTGGCAAATCGCCCAACATCGTATTCGAGGATGCGGTCATCGAGGATGCCGTCAATGGTGCGGTGTCCGGGATATTCGCAGCCACCGGCCAGACCTGCATCGCAGGCTCGCGCCTTCTGCTGCAACAGTCGATCCACGATGATTTCGTGGAAAAGCTGCTGGCGCTGGCCAAGACCGCAAGGATGGGCAATCCGATGAGCCTCGAAACGCAGGTGGGCCCGGTCACGACGCAGCCCCAATTCCAGAAAGTACTGTCGTACATCGATGTGGCCAAGAATGAAGGCGCGAAGTTGCGCATGGGAGGGAGCGCGGCCACGCGTCCTGAATGTGGCAAGGGCTGGTTCGTCGAGCCGACCATTTTCACGGGAGTCGACAACAAGATGCGCATAGCGCAGGAGGAAGTGTTCGGTCCCGTGCTGTCGATCATTCCGTTCAAGGATGAGGACGATGCGGTGCGCATTGCCAACGATGTGCGCTTTGGCCTGGGCGCAGGAGTCTGGACCACAGACGTCGGCCGGGCGATACGCATGTCCGAACGCATCAAATCCGGCACCGTGTGGGTCAATACCTATCGCGCAGTGAGCTTCATGTCGCCCTTCGGCGGCTACAAGGATAGCGGCATGGGGTGCGGGAACGGCCAGAGCGCTATTTACGAGTATTTACAGATGAAGAGCGTCTGGATCAATACAGGAGTCAAAACCGGCAATCCTTTCGTGATGCGCTGAGTATTTGCAGGTCCGACCGCCTCCACAGAGGAGCTAGCATGGAAAGCAACATCGACGATCCGGATAAAACGACCCGCTGGATTCGCACTCTGTACATGATCCTGTTCGCGATCCTGTTCAAGGCGGCGGAATTCATCATGTGGGTGGTGGTCGTGATTCAACTCGCCGTCGTGCTCGCCACGGGGTCGCCGAACGAGCGCCTGCAACGTTTCGGCAAGCAGCTTTCCATTTACACCTACAGCCTGTGGATGTTTCTGACCTACAACACGGAGAAAAAGCCGTTTCCTTTTTCAGATTGGCCGCAAACGGGATCCGCAGTGAATAATAACGGGCCGGCAGCCTCCTGAGAGCAAGGCCGTGCGCACGCTGCGCAGGGGTGCGCAGGCGTACGCTTGCGTTCTTCTCAGCCGATTTTCCTGATGTCGGCGCTGCGGGGGATGCGTTTGGGCAGCACGTCCCTGAGTTTCTGACGGGTATCGCGCAGCAACTTCTCGGTCGTAGGCCAGTCGATGCACGCGTCGGTGACCGAGACGCCGTACTTCAACTGGGTGAGATCGGCAGGAATCGACTGGTTGCCGGGATTGATGTTGCTTTCCAGCATGACGCCGATGATCGATTGATTGCCCTCCACGATCTGGTGCGCGCAGTCGAGCATGACCAGCGGCTGCAGATTGTGATCCTTGTTGGAATTGGCGTGGCTGCAATCGACGACGATATTGGCCGGCAGCTTGTTTTTCGCCAGTTCCTTTTCGACGACCGCCATCGTCACGGAATCATAGTTCGGACCTTTTGCGCCGCCGCGAAGAACGATGTGGCCGTAGCGGTTGCCGCTGGTGCGAATGACCGATACTTCGCCGCGTTGGTTGATTCCCAGGAAGCTGTGGGGACGCGAAACCGACAGCAATGCGTTGATGGCTACCTGCAACCCGCCATCGGTGCCGTTCTTGAAACCCACCGGCGTTGAGAGGCCGCTCGCCATTTCGCGGTGCGTCTGCGATTCCGTCGTTCGCGCGCCGATGGCGCTCCACGTCACAAGGTCGCCCAGATACTGCGGGCTGATCGGGTCCAGTGCTTCCGTACCGGCGGGCAGACCCAGTTCGTTGATATCGCGCAGAACCTTGCGCGCAAGCTGCAGGCCCACTTCGATGTCGAATGAGTCATTCATGTGCGGATCGTTGATCAGGCCTTTCCAGCCCGTCGTCGTGCGGGGTTTTTCGAAATACACCCGCATCACGATCAGCATCGTGTCAGCGACTTCGTCCGAGATCCGCTTGAGCCGTTGCGCGTAGTCCATCGCCGCGTCCGGATCGTGTATCGAGCAAGGTCCTACCACGACCATGAGCCGATGGTCGCGGCGGTCGAGGATGCGCTCGAGCGCGTGCCGGCCTGCGAGCACGGTCTGCTCGGCCTTGTCCGTCAACGGAATGCGGCGCTTGATCTCGTCCGGATTGAGCAGGACGTCCTGGGCCGCGACGTTAACGTTGTAAACCAGTTTCTCATCCATAGTGCAGGCGCTTCAGGGCTGTTTGGACATCAAGCGCTAATTCTACGTAATCAGCGGGTCCGGGGATAGGGCGGCCAGGCGCCGGGTCAGCGCATCTTCGAGTACGCGGTCGGTGTCAAAATGAGATTGGTGATGTGCGTTGTGAGCGGGCCGTCCTTCTCTGTCTCGGCACGTATTGCCAGCCAGTCCGGATGCGAGGCAAACGCATTCCACTTCTGTTCGCGTTCGGCGAGATTCTCCCACTCGAGGATGTAGTAAAGGTCGTTGTTGCTCTCGCCGATCGCCGTCGTCCAGAATCCCACCTGGCGAATGCCGAATCGCTCCCAGACTTTCAGGGTGTGATTCGAGAATCTGGCGTTCAGGGCGGGAAGTTTGCCCGGGAATGCGTGGTATATGCGTAGTTCGTAGATCATGTGCGTGCCTCTGTTGTTGTTATTCGGAAGAGCAGTCAATAGCGTTTGGTGAGCGTCATGCTGCTGCCTTCCCGGCGCAGATCGAGCTTGCCCAGAAAACTCATGCCCAGCAGCACAACCGGCAGCGCGCTGTTCTCATGGACCATGCCATCGATGTCCCGCAAGGTAATGTCCCCGAGCGTAACCTGGGCGAGTTTGACGCGATACACCGCCGTGAGCCCGTTGGCGGTTTGCGAGTAGCCGCGCTCCCCGGCCAGATAATTGACCCCGGCGCGCCGTGCATCCTCCACGTTTATGGCAACCATGGTGGCGCCGGTATCGACCATGAATCGAAACGAGGCACCGTTGATGCTGCCGGTTGCGATGAAATGGCCGTTACGATCAGGCATGAGAACAACCGTCGCCCGCTCGCTTTGCGCGGACAGCGCGCTGTAGACGCCTTCGCCGATGCGCAAACGCTGCTGCTTGCCGTTGATCGAGATCACTGCCTCGTCGCTGGTTGCATTGACCAGGGTTACGCCCGCATGGCTTTCGCCAACCCGGAATGTGCGCGGCTTGGCTTTGTCCACGACCAGCATGGCCTTGCCCGGAAACAAGGCTACGACGCTCACGTCCAGTGCCCAGGCTGGCGTGCATAACGCGAAAAGGCCGATCAAAACTCGCGTAACATTTGCGCCATTGCGCTTCATGAGAATCCCTTTGCAGATGAATCCGGTCGCAATCTTTCGGCATTCGCCCACCGAAGGGCCGGGCTATTTTGCCACGTATCTGGATCGGCGCGGCTTGCCCTGGCGCCTGATCGCGCTCGACGAAGGCGAGCCCGTACCGCTGCACCCGCGGGCGTTCAGCGGCCTGGTTTTCATGGGTGGCCCCATGAGCGTCAACGATGACCTGCCGTGGATTGCACCGGTACTCGATTTGATCCAGCGTGCAGTGGCTGACGATGTGCCCGTGCTGGGGCATTGCCTGGGCGGCCAGTTGATTGCCAAGGCGCTCGGGGGGCGCGTCGCGCCAAATCCCGTCAAGGAAATAGGCTGGGGCGAGGTGCGGGTGGAATACAACGACGAGGCTCGCGCCTGGTTCGGACCGGGTCTGACACGCTTCGAATCGTTCCACTGGCACGGCGAGACATTCTCGATCCCGGCCGGCGCGGTGCGCATCATGGGCAATCGCCATTGCGAGAATCAGGGATTTGTCGTCGGACGCAGTCTCGGCATGCAATGCCATGTTGAAATGACCGAGGACCTCATCGAGAGCTGGTGCGCGTCTGGCGCCGGCGAGATTGCGTCGGCTTCCAGCCCGGCGGTGCAGACTGCGGAACAGATGCGGCGCGGCATGGACGACAAACTGGCGGCGCTGCGAGAGGTCGCTACCCGACTTTACGATCACTGGACCGAAGGTCTTGTAAGGAACTGAGCCGTCAGTCTCTAAAGTTGTCGAACTGTAAGGGGAAATCCGTAACGTTCTTTTTCACCAGCGCAATCGCCTGCTGCAGATCATCTTTCTTGGCGCCTGAGACGCGTACCGCATCGCCCTGTATGCTCGCCTGCACCTTGAGCTTGGCGTCCTTGATCAGTTTCTGCAGTTTTTTACCCAATTCCTGATCGACACCGACTTTCACGGTGATCGCCTGCTTGACCTTGTCGCCGCTGATCGTTTCAGCCTTGCCCCGCTGCAGGCAGCGCACGTCCACTCCGCGTTTGGTCATTTTGCCGATCAGTACGTCGTGCACCTGTTCCAGCTTGAACGCGTCGTCCGCGAAAATCGTCAGGGTCTTCTCGGCGTGCTCCACGCGCGCGTCCGACCCCTTGAAGTCGAAGCGGTTTTTTACCTCCTTGTTGGTCTGGTCGAGCGCGTTCTTCAGTTCGACCTGATTGACCTCGGAGACAATGTCGAAACTGGGCATGGCCGGTCCTTTCTTCCAGTTTGCGGTCGATGCAGCCCACGCTGCCCGGCCTCACGTTTTCGAGTTCCTGCCGCGTTTCGCGCCTATGCGCAGTCGCAATGCGTTCAATCGGATAAACCCCGCGGCATCGGCCTGGTTGTAGGCGCCCTTGTCGTCGTCGAAAGTCGCAATGCGCGAGTCGAACAGCGAATCGGACCTGGATGCACGCCCGACGACCAGCACGGTGCCCTTGTATAACTTCAGCCGGACGATACCGTTCACCGGTTCCTGCGATCTGTCGATGAGCGACTGCAGCAGCAGGCGTTCCGGGCTGAACCAGTAGCCTTTGTAGATCATTCTCGCGTAGCGCGGCATCAGATCGTCCTTCAGCGCCAGCACTTCCCGATCCAGGGTGATTGATTCGATGGCGCGATGCGCTTTGAGCATGATGGTCCCGCCAGGGGTCTCGTAGCAGCCGCGCGATTTCATGCCGACGTAACGGTTCTCGACGATGTCCAGACGACCGATACCGTGTTTGCCCCCAAGCTGATTGAGTTTCGTGAGGACCTGCGCCGGAGTGAGTTTCTTGCCGTTTACCGCGACGATATCCCCGCGCCGATACTCGATCTCGACATGTTCCGGCCTCGCCGGCGCTTTTTCCGGTGACACCGTAATGCGCCACATGGAATCCTCCGGCTCGAAATCCGGATCTTCCAGAATGCCGCCCTCATAGGACACGTGCAGCAGGTTGGCGTCCATGGAGTAAGGGGCGCCGCCTCCCTTGCGCTTCTTGAAGTCCACGGGAATGCGATGTTCGTCGGCATACGCCAGCAACTTGTCGCGCGACAGCAAATCCCATTCACGCCACGGCGCAATGACTTTGATGTCCGGCATGAGGGCATAGGCACCCAGTTCGAAACGCACCTGATCGTTTCCCTTGCCCGTCGCGCCGTGGGAAATCGCGTCAGCGCCGCTCTTGCGGGCAATCTCGACCAGGCGCTTCGCAATCAGGGGGCGCGCTATCGACGTGCCCAGAAGATACTCGCCTTCGTAAACGGCATTCGCCCTGAACATCGGAAAGACGAAATCGCGAACGAACTCTTCACGCAGATCCTCGACAAAGATCTGTCGCACCCCGAGCTTTCGGGCTTTTCTGCGCGCCGGCTCCACTTCTCCGCCCTGTCCTATGTCAGCGGTGAAGGTCACTACTTCACATTGATAGACGTCTTGCAGCCACTTCAGGATCACCGAAGTGTCCAGTCCGCCCGAATATGCCAGCACGACTTTCTTGATCGGCTTTTCCGCGTTTTTCTTCTTCACGTCGTCCCTTGCAATGGTTTGTATTAAGTTCGGTTCGGGTTGTCCTCGGCGTCCATGTCGCCTTCATAAACTCCGTCCACCCATTCTCCTACAAATGTTCTTCCGTCCGGGGTGCGGTACTGCCCGTGGCCGTGGGGCTGGCCTTCCTTCCACTGGCCCTCATACCAGCTGCCGTCGGCCGCATCGTAGCGGCCGTCTCCATCCTGGAGGCTGTGCTTCCAGTCACCGCTGTAGCGACCGCCTTCAGCGCGGGTTAACGTGCCCTTGCCCTCCGCCCACCCCTCCTTGAGCATGCCTTCGTACCGGTCCGCCTCCTTGCCATTGATGAACCACTGCAGCAGACCTTCACCGTCGGCCTTGCCGTTTTTGCACTCTCCGCTCCAGGTAATCGTCTCGCCCGGCTGCGGAAAAGGGTTGGCGACCTTGCAGCCGCTTTTGTCCGCAATCCACGAAACATCGTCTTCGGCGGCAAGGCCGGCGAGCGGTATCAGCAAGGACAAGGCCAATGCAATGCGCGCAATGCTCATTCGGTTCATGTTCGCTCCTTCGAAATAAGTCATGTGTTCGGATGCGGCTCTCCATCGTGTCTCCCGCCGCGTACTTCCCCTGGATAACAGGTCTTCGACAGTCAAATCGAAGCAGGCGTTCTTCGGGTCATCCGAGGTTGTGCCCCGGATGCCGACCGCCGCCGCGCTATCACACCGATTCGATTCTTCCGAGAACGAGATACTCCATCAGCGCCTTCTGGACATGCAACCTGTTCTCGGCCTCGTCCCAGACCACGCTTTGCGCCCCGTCTATGACGGCGGCCTGGACTTCTTCGCCGCGATGAGCGGGCAGGCAATGCATGAACAGCGCATCGCGGGCGGCCAGCGTCATCATTTCCGTGTCCACCTGCCAGTCTTCGAAATCTCGTTTGCGTTCTTCGTTCTCCGCTTCGAATCCCATGCTGGTCCATACGTCCGTTGTAACCAGATGCGCGCCGCGCGCGGCTTGCATGGGGTCGGCGAATTCTTCGTAGTGATCGGTTCCGTAAAGACCGGCGCGCTCGGGTTCGACCTCGTATCCCGGAGGCGTGGAAACATGCACGTTGAAATCGAGCACTTCGGCTGCCTGCAGCCAGGTATTGCACACATTATTGGAGTCGCCGATCCATGCAACTGTCTTGCCCTGGATTGGACCGCGGTGCTCGATGAACGTGTAGATGTCCGCGAGGATCTGGCACGGATGATACTCATTCGTCAGGCCGTTCACGACGGGAACGCGCGAATGCGCGGCGAACCGTTCAATGATGTCCTGCTCGAAGGTGCGGATCATGACGATGTCGCACATGCGCGAGATGACCTCGGCGGCGTCCTCGACGGGTTCCCCGCGACCGAGCTGTGAATCTCGCGTACTCAGGAATATGGCGGATCCTCCGAGCTGGTGCATGCCTGCTTCGAACGACAGGCGCGTACGCGTGCTCTGTTTCTCGAAAATCATGACCAAGGTGCGGTCGAACAGCGGGTGATAGGTCTTGTAGGCCTTGAATTGTTGCTTGATGGAGCGGGTGCGCGCGAACAAATGCTCAAAATCGCTGCGCGACATGTCCTTGAACTGCAAAAAGTGCTTCGGCGAGTCCATCGGCGGTTCAATGATTGACTGCGGACGCGTCGGCAGAGGCCTGCAGGTGTCGCCCGATCAGACGGGATACACCCTCGATCACCAGCGGCACCTCGGCATCCTTCAGATTCAGCGGCGGGAGCAGCCTTACGACGTTTTCGGCGGTGACGTTGATCAACAATCCGGCGGCGATGCCCTCGGCGACCAGCGAACCGCAAGGACGGTCGAGCTCGATACCGATCATCAAGCCCTTGCCGCGCACTTGCTTTACGCCGGCTACGTCCACCAGGGCTTGCGCAATGCCATTACGAATCTGCAAGCCGATCCTGCCGGCGCGTTCGACCAGTCCTTCGTCCTCTATGATGGCAAGCGTTGTGCTGGCAGCGATACAAGCGAGCGGGTTACCCCCAAAAGTGGATCCATGCTTGCCCGGTGTGAACACCTTCGCCGCAGTGCCGCGCGCAAGGCATGCGCCGATGGGGAATCCATTGCCGAGCCCTTTTGCCAGCGACATGATGTCCGGCTGGATCCCCAGATGCTGATGGGCGAACCATCTACCGGTACGTGCCATACCGGACTGGACCTCGTCCAGCATGAGCAGCCAGCCTTTGTCATCGCAGATGCGGCGCAGCGTCGGGATATAGCCGTCGTCCGGAATCTGAATTCCACTTTCTCCCTGCACCGGCTCGACGAGGACTGCGACGATATTCGGGTTGATCGCAGCGACTTGCTCCAGCGCTGCAACGTCGTTATAGGGGACACGCACGAAACCCGTTAAGAGAGGTTCGAAACCGGCTTGCACTTTACGGCTCCCGGTCGCCGACAACGTGGCGATGGTACGTCCGTGGAAGGCATTCTCCATGACGATGATAGCGGGCGTGCCGACGCCTCTCTGATGACCATACTGGCGAGCGAGCTTGATGGATGCTTCGTTGGCCTCGCATCCGGAATTGCAAAAGAAGGCGTTGTCCATGTCCGCCAGTGCGCAAAGACGGGCGGCAAGGTGTTCCTGCTCCGGGATCTGATACAGATTCGAGACATGCATGGCCCGTGACGCCTGCGCGCAGATCGCCGCGACCAACCTCGGATGCGCGTGTCCCAGACCGTTGACGGCGACGCCACTGACGCAGTCCAGATAGCGCTTTCCCTCCAGATCCCATAGCCAGGACCCTTCGCCGTGTGTGAACGCAATGGGCTGCCGGCCATACGTTGTCATTACGTGTTGCATCATGCTGCGCACCTAACCGGTTCTGCCGCCCAAAAAAGCACACGGCGGCAAAAAGCCGCCGTGCGTGCCTTTGAATACGTTGGGATTTTCAAGCCTATATTTATCCCAATCGGGCTGCGGAAGCAAGCTCTTTACCATCTTCAGAGGCTTGCTCTGTTCGTGCTCGGGCCTACTTGACCATAGTTTCGCCTTGGCCCGAAAAGCGTCCCTGCGATTGTCAGTCGTTGTGAAATCCGGAACGACTACCATTACTTTTTCCTTCGTCCCCGTGAAGAAATAATGGTTGTGCATTAGTTATTTACGCGAGTCGGAAGTCTGCAAAAATCGACTCGGAGTTACGCGCGAGAGACGCAGTTTTTACGCATAGAGAAATTATGGTGCGATGCAAGATATGCTACGATACGCACTCAACAAGGAATTGCAGATGTCGGGACCGCCCATTCAGGAACTCATCATTGTCGGTGCAACAACGAATGGGGAGATTTTTCGTCCCAGCGATTGGGCCGAACGCCTCTGCGGCTGCATGGCTCTATTTGGCGAAGATCAGCGCATCAGCTATTCGCCCTACTTGAAACCGGTCTTTTCCTTGGGCATCAAGTGCGTCGTAGTGGACCGGCGGCTGGAACATATGAATCCCGAGGCCTTCAATTTCCTGATGGCATTCTGCCGCGACAATGAATTGCAGATCCGGGAGGGCCGGCACGAAGTTCGCCAATCGATGGCGTTCCGCAAGGACAAAGTCGCCTGATTTCCGGCAAGCATCACCAAAACAAATAAAAGGCCCGCGTTCGCGGGCCTTTTTGTTTCATCGAACTGGGTAAGGTCAGGCCATCGCCTTGATAGCGGCAGAGAGCCGGCTTTTCTGTCGCGATACGGTGTTCTTGTGCACGATTCGTTTGTCGGCAATCGAGTCGATCCGGCTTTGCGATGCTTGCAATTGCGCCTGGGCGGCTTTCTTGTCTCCGGCTGCAATCGCTTTCTTGACGTTCTTGATGGCGGAGCGCAACTCAGTGCGCTGCCCGGCATTATGGGCGCGGCGTTTTTCGGCCTGACGGGCGCGTTTCTTGGCGGAGGCTATATTGGCCATGGAGTTTCCTTGAACCGGGACTGCTGAAAAGGGCGCTATGGTACTGGCCCGGAAGGGCGAATGCAACCGCAAATGCCGGGATCCGCAAATACCGTTCAACTCGCGGAATCAGGGACAAAGCGCCAAGTCCCGTCAGACCCCTCGGTTACAATCCACCGGTTGCGGCCTTTAACCTACACGATAATGAATTTGCTCAAGGCGTTGGCTACGATCAGCAGCATGACCCTGATCTCGCGGGTTCTGGGGTTCGTGCGCGACGCGGTCATCGCGCGGTCGTTCGGAGCCGGGCTGTACACCGATGCGTTCTTCGTAGCATTCAGGCTTCCCAATCTGCTGCGAAGGTTGTTTGCGGAGGGCGCCTTCTCCCAGGCATTCGTGCCGATACTTGGAGAATACCGCACCGGAAGAACGCCCGATGAGACGCATAGCCTTATTGATCATGTGGCGACATTGCTGGGGCTGGCGCTGATTATCGTTTCCGCCCTCGGCGTTATCGCGGCACCTTTGATCATATACCTCACGGCTCCGGGCTTTGTCGCAGATGCCGGCAAATTCGCCGTGACGGTCGACCTGCTGCGCATTACTTTCCCGTATATATTTTTCATCTCCCTGACGTCCCTCGCCGGCGGGATTCTGAATACGTGGAGCCGTTTCTCGGTTCCTGCATTCACGCCGACGCTTCTGAATATCTCATTCATCGTATTCGCGCTGTGGCTCGCGCCGTATTTTGATCCACCGGTGCTGGCCTTGGCCTGGGCCGTGTTTGCGGGCGGGGTATTGCAACTGGCTTTTCAGCTCCCGTTTCTGGCGCGCATCGGCATGCTGCCGCGGATGCGCTGGCAGCTGCGGGATCCGGGCGTCTGGCGAATTCTCAAACTGATGGGGCCCGCGGTTTTCGGCGTTTCCATCGGCCAGATCAGCCTGCTCATCAATACCATTTTCGCCTCCTTTCTCGTGACCGGCAGCGTCTCCTGGCTCTACTACGCCGATCGACTGATGGAATTTCCGACCGGCTTGCTGGGCGTGGCGCTGGGAACGATCCTGTTGCCGAGCCTCACGCGAAGTTTTGCCGAAAAAACCAGCGAGGAATATTCGAGACTGCTGGACTGGGGGTTGCGTCTGACGGTCATGCTGGCGTTGCCATGCGCCCTGGCTCTCGCACTGCTTGCGGTGCCGTTGATCACGACGTTGTTTCATCACGGCGCATTCGGTGTGGAAGATGTGATGATGACGCGCAACGCCCTTACCGCCTACAGTATCGGCTTGCTGGGATTGATCCTCGTCAAGGTGCTCGCCCCGGGGTTCTATGCCAGGCAAAATATCCGCACGCCCGTGAAAATCGCAGTGATCACGCTTATTGCGACACAACTGATGAATCTGGCGTTTATCTGGCCATTGCGCCATGCGGGGCTGGCGTTGGCGATTTCACTCGGAGCCTGCCTGAATGCGGGGCTGCTTTATTATCAGTTGCGCCGCCACGATATTTTTCGACCTTTGTCTGGCTGGGGAATCTTCTTCGCAAAAGTCGCCGCTGCATTGCTGGCGATGGGCGCAGCGTTGTGGTGGGCGATGGGCCCTGAGACGCAGTGGCTGAGCAGTGGCGTGTGGTGGCGTGTCACGCGGCTGTCGCTGCTCGTCGTGCTGGGCGCTGCTACTTACTTCGTCAGTCTGTGGCTGCTGGGTTTCCGACCGCGCGATTTCGCCAAGCGGTCGGCCTGAATTACCGGTACTCGAGCGGCGCGGTCAGCTGCAAGGATAGTTTTCCAGGCCAAAAAAAAGCCCCCGTTTTTGACGGGGGCGAAGCACAATACAGCTGGTTCGGAGGGATTAGTTGCGGCGCTTTTCCTTGCCATGCTTGCGGTCGTCGCGTTTGCCGTGACGCTTGAAGCCGCGCTTCTCTGTCGGCACTGAATAGACTTTCAGCGCTGCAGCGCCTTCGATCTGTTCGCCCGACATGGTCTTGCCTTTGAGCAGGCCATTCAAATCGCCGGGCTGGAAATTGGCGACATCACCCTTGAAATAGCACACCGTGTCCATGCGGCCGTCCCGATTGATGTCACGGGGGTGCTTGCGGCAACGGAACAGGCTTTTCTCGTAGCCGGTTCTACCGAACGTCAGCGTGTTCGGATTGACCGTCGTCGCGTCGAAACCGTCCATGGTCAGGATGGCCACAGTGATCGGGTCGATGCCACGGCGCTTTTCTATATCGCGCTCGTCCTGGTGCCAGCGCCTGACTTCGATGGGCACTTGCCTTGCCGCTGACGGCGGCGGCAACTGTACCGGCGGCACAGGAGGCGGCGTCTCGGCTGGCGGGGATTCGACCGGCGGCGTTTGTGCCGGGGGCGTTTCCACCGGGGGCGGCGTTTGCGCTGGCGGATTAGGATTGCGCACGCCGCTGATCTGCAGCACGTAGGTTCCACCAGGCGTCGCGAACTCCATGTTCTGCAGAACGCCATCCTGGTCAGCCCAGTGGGGATAGGCGCTGACTACGACCGTGTAGGTACCGGTTGTCGGCAAGGTTGAGCCTGTGATGCGCGGTTCCGTGCCTGTCTCGCATTCGGCGTCGGACATCGCGCGCACGTTACCCATCGAGTCATACAGGGCAAGAAGGCTGGGAAAACCAGCACAGCTTCCGGCCCCGTCCGGTTGCAACGATCCCACGATCTGGATCAGCGGCGTGTCACCTGCAGTGCCTTCGAAAGTGAAATAGTCCGCGTCTGTGGAGGGATCGCCCGCGCTATTGCCGATTGAGCCGGTAATGCTGAGTCCTTCGGCGGGAACGGGTGTCTGCTGCGCGCTGGAAAGCGAGTCATTTGGCTCCATCTCAGTCATTGCGGCTGCAACGGTAATGCCACTGACACCAAGCACACAGACAAACAGACCACGCGTAAACAGCGATAGTAAGGACCGCTGCATTTCGGTATTCATGATCACTTTCTCCTGTTATCAAACATTGATTCGTTACTGGTGTAACGTCATTGGAATACGCAATGTCTGTACCCAAATCCCCGGCCCATGCCAGTCGAATGCTCATGGCTTTTATTGGCTCTGGGTTCAAATAGTTACGGCGGTTCGCAGGAGCGGACGATGCATTCGGTCCGTGCCGAATGCCGAAAACACGCCTGTGATGGCGGGAAATGCGTCACGCGCCGAAATTTGTCCGAAGTGACAAAAAATGGAAGTGATGCAGCTATGCGATATGCATGGGCCGTTGCGTTTCCAGCCCTGCGGAAATGCGGATTAACCAGGCCAGGGCATTACGAAAGCTAACGGGCGGTGCCAGCCGTTTCCCGGCGTTCAGGCTTTGCTGTGCATCGCGTCGTCCACGACCTGGCGGGTCAGATGTGGAGCGAACATTTCTATGAAATCGTAGGTGTAACCGCGCAAATAACTATTCTTGCGGATGCCGATTCGCGTCGTGCTGGGCTCGAATAAATGACTCGCATCAATTGCACGCACATGCGTGTCGCGTTTTGGATCATAGGCCATCATCGCCACGATGCCCACGCCCATGCCGAGTTCTACGTAAGTCTTGATCACATCGGCATCGATCGCGGTGAGCACGACATTCGGTGCCAGTCCCTTGTCCGCGAATGCCTGGTTGATCTTGGATCGCCCGGTGAAGGCAAAGTCATAGGTGATGACCGGAAATGCCGCGATCGCCTCGACCGTGAGTTTCTTGACCTTCAATAAAGGATGGTTCGGTTGCACCAGCACGCACCGATTCCATTTGTAGCACGGCAGCATCACCAGATCTTCGTACAGTTCTATGGCCTCGGTTGCAATCGCGATATCGGCCTCGCCCGACGCGACCATCTCCGAAATCTGCGTCGGACTGCCCTGGCGCAGTGAAAGGCGCACGGCCGGATAACGCCTGGTGAATCGCTGGACGACCTGGGGCAACGCGTAGCGCGCCTGGGTATGCGTAGTGGCGATGGTCAGTCGCCCCTTGTCCTCTTCCGTGAACTGCTCGCCAACTTGCTTGAGGTTCTCAGCATCTTTCAGTATGCGCCGGGCGATATCCAGGATTTCCTTGCCGGGTTCGGTGACGGCCACGACGCGTTTTCCATGGCGCACGAAAATATCCACGCCGAGTTCTTCCTCGAGGCTGCGAATCTGTTTGCTGATGCCCGGTTGCGAGGTATGCAGCATCTCGGCCGCATTCGAGAGATTGAGATTCTGACGTGCCACTTCGCAGATGTATCGCAATTGTTGAAGTTTCATGTGTTTTTAGGATAAACACTTAATAAGATATTGGTATTTAATACTAACAGAATATTCATTAGATATATAAGGTGCCCCGGTAACATCGACGTCCTCAATGTCACAGGGTGGGGCGGGGCGCCTCAAACGCCCCACCCGGAAAACCATGGAAATCGGTTACGCGTTATCGGGGTTACTGGTCGGATTCATCGTGGGGCTCACGGGCGTCGGCGGCGGCTCCTTGATGACGCCGCTATTGGTCATGGGATTTGGGATTCCACCGGCAACCGCGGTCGGGACCGACCTGCTTTATGCCTCGTTTACCAAAGCGACAGGCGTTTGGGTTCATGGCCGGCGCGGCAACGTCGAGTGGAAACTGGTGGGCTGGCTTGCTGCTGGAAGTATTCCCGCAGCGATCGTTGCCCTGATTGCGTTACATCTGCTCGGGGTCGGCAGCCAGAAGGTCGGCGGGCTGATCACCGGCTCCCTGGGAATTGCGCTGATCCTGACCGCTCTTGCCATCTTGTTCAAGGACAAGCTCCAGCGTCTGGGCCGGCGCAGCGCGGGACAGCGCTGGATGGACCGTCATGTCGTTGCGGCCACGATCGGTACGGGAGCGGTGATTGGCGCGCTGGTGGCACTGAGTTCGGTGGGTGCGGGAGCGCTGGGTGTCGCGGCCTTGTTCTGGCTGTTCCCACTGCTTTCCGCCTCGCGCATCGTCGGCAGCGATATCGCCCACGCCGTTCCGCTTACCGCAGTGGCAGGGGCTGGTCATTTCTTCATGGGCAGCGTTGACTGGTCTTTGCTGGTGAACCTGCTGATCGGTTCATTGCCCGGAATCTACCTTGGAAGCCATTTGAGCGGACGCATTGCCGAGCGGTGGTTGCGCCCGGCGCTGGCTTCCATGCTGGTGCTGGTCGGGGCCAAGCTGGTCCTTTGATCAGGCCGGCGCAACGTATCAATAAAAGGGTTAGAAATGTACCTATACGATCAAGTCGACCGCATTCTGGTGAACGAGCGCGTCGCGCAATATCGGGACCAGGTTGGACGGTTTCTTGCGGGTGAACTTAGCGAGGACGAGTTTCGGCCCCTGCGCCTGCAAAACGGGCTGTACATGCAGCGCCATGCGCATATGCTGCGCGTGGCGATTCCTTATGGGCTGCTCTCGGCCAGGCAGTTACGCATGCTGGCGTCCATCGCCAGACGCTACGACCGGGGTTACGGGCATTTCACGACCCGGCAGAATATCCAGTACAACTGGCCGCGCCTTGAAGACACGCCCGATATTCTTGCCGATCTCGCGTCGGTGGAAATGCATGCGATCCAGACCAGCGGCAATTGCGTGCGCAATATTACCTCCGACGAATTCGCCGGGGTTGCGCCGGACGAAATCCTGGATCCGCGCCCGTTCGCGGAGATTCTGCGACAGTGGTCCACTTTTCACCCCGAGTTCGCCTTTCTTCCGCGCAAATTCAAGATTGCCGTGAATGGCGCTGTCGAGGATCGCGCGGCAACGGCGTTCCACGACATAGGGTTGTACTTGCGCCACGGACCGGGCGGCGACATCGGGTTGCGTGTCCTGGTCGGCGGCGGTATGGGCCGCACGCCAATCGTCGGGCCCGTAATACGCGAATTCTTGCCATGGCAGCATATGAATACCTATGTCGAAGCCATATTGCGCGTCTATAACCGCTACGG